>NZ_JBITKM010000003.1:0-445653 GCF_044461025.1 Micromonospora sp. NPDC049900 | reverse complement strand
CAGCGCCGACATCAGCTACGAAGGCGGCAACACCCGCTACACCTACCCCGACGACACCATCGTCACCTACAACGCCGACGGCAAGATCCTGACCGAGGAACGTGCCGACGGCACCACCTACAGCCAGTTCGACGCCGACAACCGCCCGCACTACGTCGACATCCCCGCCACCGAGGAACGCCCCGGCGTCACCGCCACCATCAGCTACCGGGACGGCAACACCGTCTACACGTACGACGACGAGAGCGTCGTGACGTACGACTCGGAGGGCCAGATCCTCACCGAGGACCGTGGCGACGGGTGGGTCATCACGTACAAGGACGGGGTGCCGACGTCCGGCGTCAACTCGGAGACCCGGGAGACGGTGACCATCACGCCGACGGCCGGCGGTGGTTTCCAGTGGACCTACTCCGGTGGCACGACCATCTTCCGGAACTCGGACGGCGCGGTCACCAGCATGGAGCAGAACGGCTGGACGTTCACCACCTTCGACTCCGAGGGCCGACCGACGTTCGGCACCCAGGGCACCAAGACGGTCACCATCGAGTACGGCAGCAGCGGCAGCGACATCAAGTGGGCCTACACCGATAACGGCAAGCCCTCGATCACCGTGATCACCAACGCGGACGGTACGCCGATCACCCAGATCAACCCGGACGGCTCCCAGTTCACCTTCGCCGTCGAGCTCGACAAGCTGGCCGATGCCGCCAAGAAGATCGCCACCGAACGGGACGCGCTGGAAGGCAAGCTGAACGAGATCAACAAGGAGTTCCGCACGCTGCGCGACTACTGGATGAGCCCCGCCGGCAAGAACTTCGCGCTGTTGCTCGATCAGGTCGACGGTCTGAGCGGGCAGGTGCGCGACGTCCTCAACGAGGCGATCCGGCGGATGAAGCACACCCACACGATGTACACCGACGTGGAAGAGCAGAACACCAAGAACCTCACCAGCAACAACCGGTGAGCCGCCGTCCTCACCGCACCTCGAACTCGTGGATCGAGTACCCGTACCCGGGCATCGCCTTGGCCGTGCCGACCATGCGTACGTACCGGACCGGAGTGCGGGTGACGGCGATGTCGACGGTCCCGCCCGCGCCGCTCCCGGTCTGGTAGACCGTCCGCCACGTCCCACCGTCGGCGGACACCTCGACCCGGTACGCGGTCGCGTAAGCCCGCTCCCACCGCAGGCGAACCTCGGTGACCTGCCAGAGTTCGCCCAGGTCGACGGCGAGCCACTGGGTGTCCGGGGTGAACGCGCTGCCCCACCGGGATTCCCGGTCCCCGTCGATCGCACTCGACGGCCGGTAGATCGTCTCGAAGCTCGACGCGCTGGCGGTCCCGGAGAGCGCCAGGTTCCGTCCCGAGCTGTTCACCCGGCCGGGCATCGCCGACGACGCCGCCGGCTGGGGGGTGGCACTCGGTGCGGACGACGGAGACCCGGTGGGCCGGGGCGGGGCCACCGGTGCGGGCACCCGGTCGGGGCCACGCGACGCCTCCGGGCTCCGCCCGGGAGCGCTCGGGCCGGGCGTCGCCGCGCTGCTCTGACCACTGGTCCCCGACGCGGGACTGACCGAGGTGGACGGATCGTCGGCCGGGGTGTCGGAGGGCTGTACACCGGCCGGTAGCCGCGCGGGGAACTCCGGCAGACCCGACGGCGGCGGTACGGCGTACCCCGGTGTGTCGGCACCGGACGGTCGCCCGTTCGGGTTCAGCACGTACCCGCTGGCGACCGCCACCGTCAGGACCGCCACCGCGGTGAGGATCTGGGCCGACAGCCGACGCCGCCGCCGGATGTCCGGCCCGGCGGGGTGCCGCCGCTGGTCGTCCGGACCGGTCGGCGGCGCTGGCGCTGCCGCCTCGGCGCGCGGCGGGCGCTCGGCCTGCGCCCGCTGCTTCGGCCCCGACTCGTCGCGGCGGACCGGACGGACGGCCTCGTGCCGTGCCACCGGACGGATCGGATACTGCACCGTCGGCTCGGCCACCGGGTCCGGCCCGGTCGCGGCGTTTCCGTCGGCCCGCTCGCCCGCGAGCGCGGCGGTCGTCTCGTCCGACGCAGATCGCGCCTCGGTCGTCCGCCCGCCCCCAGGCGTCCGCCCGCTTCCAGGCGTCCGCTGACCGGCCGTCGTGACCTGCTCGGGCCGCGACGTGATCGGGCCGGCGACCGGCGTGACCGGGGCGACGGCTGGCGCGACCAGGGCGGCGAGCGCAGCGGCCGGGACGGAGGTCGGCACGGCCGGTGGCGCGGCCGACGCCCTCGGTGCGACCGGACTCGTGCCGCCTGCGCCGGGGGCGCGCAGCACGACGGCGTATTGCACCATCGGGGCCGTCGGCACACCCGACTCCAGGTCCGACGTCGGCAGCGCGTCGTCGCCGGCCGCCACCGCGAACCGCGCCGGTGACAGTTCCACCCGCTGCCGGGTCTCGACGGGCATTCGGGCCAGCAGCGCGCCGAGCACCGGCAACACGTGGTATCGCGGCGGCTTGCCGGGTACGCCGACGAAGATCCGCACCTTGCCGGAGGTCCACGGGTGCGCCCGCACCAGGCGCGCGCCGTGTTCCTGCTCGGGTGGCCGCACCCACAGGCCGGACTGCGTCACCTCGGCCACCCACCGTTCGGCGAGCCGGAAGACGTTCTCGCCCAGCTCCGGGTAGCCGTCGAGTCCGCGTACCGGTCCGACGGGCCGGGCCGGGCCCTCGGGCGGGAAGCCGAGGACGGTCGCGACCGGTTCCCAGGTGGCTCCCGAGTGGTCGACGGCGAGGCTGGTCGGTCGACCGTCGGGCGTGAGCGACGGCAGGCCGGTGTGCACCCGGACCGGGGCACCCGACTCGCGGGCCAGACTCGTCGCCGCCGTGGCCGTCGTGGTCACCGCCCCGTAGGAGGCCAGCACGAGGTGCTGCCGCAGCGGCGACGGGAGCCGGTCGAGGAACTCCACGACGGCGTCGGCCTCCGGCTCCGGTTGTCCGGGCCGTCCGACCAGCAGCACCGGCCGGTCAGCGTCCATCGGTACCCCGTACGCCGGATCGTCGTAGTCCGGCATCGGCGTGCCCGGCAGCCGACGGAACAGCCACATGCCAGCCGGTACGGGCAGCAGCACCAGCTCGCCCGGGTACGTCGCGGCGCACAGTTCGTCGACGTCGTCCTCCCAGGACGGCTGCGGACTGCGATGACCGGCCGGGGAGGTGACGCCGTCCGGGGTGTGTCGTACCCATCCGTCCACTGCGAACAGCGATCCGCCGGGCACCAGCAGCACCTCGGCCCGGGGCACGTCGAGCGTCGCGGTCAGCTCACGGGCCAACCGACCGACCGGTCCACGACCGGCCGCCCCCGCCACCGCGATGCGACCCCGGCCACCGGGCGGCACCGCGATCGGCAGCACCGTCTCGACGAACGACCAGTCCTCGGCACTGTCGAGCGGTCCGATGACCGTCACGACATCGGGCTCCGCCACCAGCCCGGTCGCCGCCGCCGTGAGCACGCCCGCCGGATCGGCACCGACCACGGCCACCCGGTCACCGACCCAGTTCAGGGCCGAGCCGAGCTTGCGGAACCGGCTGCTGTCCGCGAGCGACTCCGGGTTCGACTCGACACCCGGCCCGGCCGGTTCCGGCGGCGACTGCACGTCGGAGGTACGGCCTCGCTGATCACGGATCATGCCGAATACTACGAGCCGGAGGTCCTGGTTGTTCAAGACCCCCGGCCTGCGGTGAATCGTCAGCCGCGCCAGGTGCGCAGGTTCGAGAACTCCGCTTCCGAGTAGTTGTTCCAGGCGAGGTTGGCGGCGTTCGCGATGTCGCCGAGCGCGCCGTCGACGCCGAACAGGCCGTTCGCCCCGGCGTTCCACTGCCCCTGGAGGCCGACGTACTCCTCGCGCGCCTCGCCGACCCAGCTCTCCTCCAACGGAACGAGCTTGGCCTTCAGGGTGGCGAGCATGTCGACCAGCTCGTCGGCGGTGCTCTTGAGCCTGGCACCGGCGAACTCCAGCTCCGGGGGGACCCGGATGCGACTACCCATACTGTCGGTCACGCGAACTCCTCTACTCGGGCGGGCTGACGATTCCGGTCAGGCGCCGGGCTCAGGCCCGAGACGGGCCGCCGGAATACCGTTGATCTCGGGCATGGTGCGCACCGTCGCCTCGTCGGCGGTGGCGTAGTTACCGGCGTTGCGCTGCAGGCCCCGGGAGATGCCGTTCAGGGCGTCGTTGAGCATCCGGCCGCAGGTGTCGTACTCCTCCATCGTCTGCTTGTAGGCCTTGGAACCCGGCCCCAACCAGTACGACGCCAGGTCGTCCACGTCCCGCCGCAGTGTCGCGAGGCGCGCCTGTAGCTGCGCAGCCGTGTCGGTGCAGGACTGTGACCCGTCCAGCAGCATCTGCGGAGTGATGTCGACTAGCTTCATAGGCCCTCCCGGTCGATGCCGATCGGCCTCCTGGCCGTCCGGACGGCGGTCCCGTGTCAGCCTGCCCGCTCGACGCGGGACCGGCACAGTCACCAGTTCCAGGGACAACCCCCGCACCGGACGGTGAGGACGCCCGGCCAGGACATAAAGGGACTACCGGGAATCCGGCGAGTCGTGCCACCGTGCGGCGGGGATGTCTTGGGCACGGCGGCCGACTCAGCGCACTGAACGGCGGAAACCGTCCGAAGCTGTTGGTGCCGGAGAAACGACCGGGGGGTGATGGAGTGCCGGTCGCTCATGGGTGCCGAGAGATCCTCGTGGTGGCGGGCCGGCTGATACTCACCGGTGAGCTGACCCAGACCGGGCATTCGGCGGCGATGGCGGCCTCGCTCGCCGCGGTGCGACCGGTCGACGCGGCCCTGGTCTTCCTGGCGGAGGAGAAGCCCCGTTCGGCGGTCGGCGCGGCCTTCCTCCACGGGCAGCCGTTCTCCGACCAGATGGTGCTGGTGCCGTGGGAGGTCGAGCGCTGGGGGGTCGACGGGCGTCGCCTGGTGAACGACGCGGAAGCGGTGGAGAAGCTCGCGGACCTGTACCGGGTGCAGGTGCAGGTGCCGGTCGGGTCGGCGCGCTCCGAACGCTTGGTGCCAGTGGACCAGCAGGGTCGAGAGACGTCGTGGGACGACGCCGCGGCGGTGCGGAGCCTGCCGTGGTCGCACGTCGCCGCGAGAGAGGCGATGAGCGCGGCGATAGAGGTCGCGTCGGACCTGACCGGGCCGCCCTGGGCCCGGATCGAGACGTTGGCCGGCCGGTTGGCGGAATCCCAGCAGCGGTTGCGGGTCCCGGTGCCCCCGGCGGCCGTCGCGATGGCGTTCCGCCTGGTACGGCACGGCCTCCCGCCCGGACTGGACGCGGCCGAGCTGATGCGGAAGGTGATGCCGGTCTCGATGGCCGACGTGCTGTCGGTGGCGGGTGGCGAACCGGCGCCGACGGCGGACGTCGACGCGCTGCTCGACGGCCTCCTGCGGGTCCCCGACTCGTCGGCGCTGGTGCGGTTGCGGCCCGGTCTGGGCGCGGGTGAGCTGGGCTGGCTGGTCACGCACGACGATGTGGTGTGGTGGTTCGGGGCATCGCCGGCCCCGGGTGGTGGTCCGGGGCCGGTCATCGTGCCGGTGAGCGAGGGCTGGGTGTCGGCGGCGCTGCGGGATCCCGCGACCGCCGTGGTGGTGTTCGGCCCGGTGCAGCAGGCGCACCGGACGCTGCTCGGCACCACCGACGTGGAGGACTTCCGGTTGTTCCGTTCGGCGGATCCCGGGGTGCGCGAGGCGGTGCGTGCTCGGGTCCGACAGGTGTATCCACGGTTGATCGGGCGGTTCGGTGACGAGAGCCAGTGGCAGGCATGGAAGGGCGTGGCCCGGGTCATCGGCCGGCAGACCGGCTCGCCCGCTCTGGTCGGACGGGAGCAGTTGGGCCAGCCGTCGGCGTTGAGCCACGGATCGTTCTCCTCCGACGTGTGGAACGTCCATCTCGACCTCGGTCTGCCACTCGACCGGGCCCTGCTGACCCTCGCCCACGAGATGCTCCACGTCGAGCACGCGGCCATGATCGCCTGGTGGCGGGCCGGTCGGGACGGGCCGGGGGTGTACGCCCAGGCCACCACCAGCCCCGACGTCCAGGCGATCCTCGCCGGCGGGCGGCCCGCCGACGACGACCCGAGGTATCCGGCGGCCGATCGGATGTGGCGGGCCGGCCCCAGCCGGGACCACCGGCAGTGGGTGGGAGCCGCCCATCCCGCCGTGGTGGATCTGGTGGATTGGACGCAGATGCGGCTCGACTCAGCCCGCAGACTCGGCCGGTTCGGTCCACGGGTGCTGCGGCGGCTGGCGACCGGCCACGATCGGGCTCTGCTGGCCAGGGCCGACGTACGCGCCGTCTACCAGGCCAACCCGACCGAGGGACAGGCTTTTCGCCTGGAGTTGTCCCTCGCCGCCGACGGTTCGGTGCGGGACTGGCACGTGGAGATCGACGGGTTGGTGGCCGTACTCGCGGAGCTGGGGGCTTCGAGTCTGGGCCCGGCAGGCGTCTTCCTGCCGATGGCACCGACGGCGTCACCGCCGCAGCGACTGCCTCATCCGGACCGGCCGCTGGTGGTCGTCGAGGTCGGGGACATGGCGGACGCGCGTCGACGGCTCACCGACCTGCGGACGGTGCTTCCGACCGACGCGCTCGTGGAGTTGCTGCCCGCCGCTCGACTCTCGGCAGCCCACGTCGTGTCGTTGGCCGAGGTGCTGGGCGACGAGCACGTCCTGGCGGTCGGTCGGGACCTGGTGGATCCCAGCGGTGCCGGCGCCGACCGTCTCGTCGCGCGCAGCGGGGCACATCAACGGACGATGACACCGTTCGCCACCTACTACACCGTGCATCCCGCCTCGCAGCGGGATGTTCCTGTCGGTGGCATGTTCACGCTGAGCGCGCGCGACGACGGCAGGTACGAGATGCTGCCGGGCTGGCATGTCGTCACGGTCGGTGATCGGGTGTGGATCGGTCCGGCAGACGTGTCACCACGGGTCGACGTGGGCGACCCGCGCGTGGTGATCGGCACCCCTGACCGCCCGATCCCCTGGACGGTCTGGCAGTACGGCATGTGGGTCGCCCGGGTGCTGGCCAGCCACACCGGGGTCGTCGCCGACGCGGACTTCGTCCGGGTGCACCGGCCCGAGCCTCCGGTGTCGCCGCGCCCGTGGCCGTCGACCGCGTCGCTGCACGCGGAGACCGCGCACGATCGGCGGCTACTCGACCTGGCGTTCGGTGCGCAGTGGCAGGAGGCCCTGTTCACGTCCGGGAGCGTCCCGGCGCGGGTCGGTCACTATCTGCTGGACGCGTTGCTGGACGAGGCCGGTGCCGATCCGGCCGAGCGGGACCCGGCAGCGCTGGTGGCCCATCTCGACCGGTATGCCGAGCGGTTGCGCCTGCCACATGCGACGGCGAGCCCGGTGGCGGCCCGGCGCGAGTTGCTCCGGCGACTGTGGCGCGACTCGGGCATGTACTACCGGATCCTCACCGAGTTCGACCCGCAGACTCCGCCGGGCAGCACCGCTGCACATCCCGACGAACATCTGGCACTCGACGCCAGTCCACCCGACCCCGCCGAGGAACCCGTCGCGGTCGATTCCGGGCCGCCGGCCGTGCTGATGCCGGGCGAGTTTCCGCTTCTGGTCGACAGGGTGGCCATCGAGGCGCCGCCCGCCATCGAGGAGGAGACCGACACCGCCGGAACGGCCGCACCGGACGCCTCGGAACGGCTCGCCGGGCCGCCGGACCGCCTCGCGGCGTCGGCTGCGGATCTGGTCGACGTGCACGCCCCGAACCTACGGAACACCGACTGGGAGGTAGTGGCTCCGGCCGGGCGGGCCATGGCTCAGCGTGGCAGTCTGCGTGCCCTGTTGGACGTAGGGGCACTGTCGAGGTGGGCTCGGTCGGGCTTGCTCGACAGCGGAGTGTCACTGCGCCCGGCCGGAGCGACCGAGCTGCCGGAGAGCGGGATCCGGTTGGTGGTGCGGGCGGAGCCCGCCGACGTGTACCGGCACGAGAAGGCGCAGGGATCCGCGCAGTGGTACCAGGCCCCGCTGCTGGTGACCGTCTCGTGGAGGCACGCTGGGCAGGAGGCGACGGCTGCACGGCCGGCAGTCCGCGCCGCGCTGATGCGACTGCGTACGTTGGTGTCCGACGACGTGTTGTCGGGGCCAGGGTTGCGGGTGGCCCGGGGCAGAGCCGAACTCGTCGCGGCGAGCCAGGGATTGGCCAAGACTGCGGCCCGGCTGGGTCTGACCGTGTTGGCGCTTCCCGCCGCGGCGATACGTGGCAGACAGGCACGAGTGCGTGCCATCGATCCCGTGTCGGTGCGAACGCTGCACGACGCGGTCGTCGCCCAGGTCGCGGCGGGTCGCTGGCACTCCGCCGGCCCCGACCCGACGGGGAACCGTGCCGATGCGCTGCACCAGGTCCTGTCCGGGCCGGGAATGATCGGTCTGCTCCCCGACGCCCTGGACAGCCAGGGCGCAACGGTGGGCCCCGTGCGGGTCCGGATGGCGATGTTCCACGCGGTGCCCCTGGGCGACATCGGCGGCGACGACACCACCAACCGGCGGGTACGGGTCGGACTGCTGGTGCAGGTGAAGCTGATGCAACAGCGCTACCTGCCGCACCTGGTCTTCCGACTCGACGGTGCCCTGGAACTGGTACTGGACGAGGCCACCGCGAACCAGCTCCTGCGCGCGGTGTCGCCACCGCAGGGCGAGCCGCCCGACTATCAGCCGCCGCCGGACTACGAGCCGATGGCGCAGGCGGCGGCGTCCCCACCGGCCAGCGGCGAGCCGACTGACGGAGCACGGTGGCTGCGCCTACTCGACGACATGGGCACGGCCGGAGTCGACGAGGCCCGGATACGCCAGTGGATCCGGCTGATCGACGGCGTGCCGGACCTGGACGAGGTCCCCGCGCTTGCGACCGAGGCACTCACGGCGCACATGGAAGCGGATCTGACGGCGGCGCGCACGGCGTTGACGCAGACGGATGCCGTGCTGACATCGGTGCGGGCGACACACGCCGGTCTGAAGCAGGCGGAGATCGAGGCCCACCGCGCGCCGGAGAACGTTCAGGAGTCTGCGGCGGAGGTGACGGCCCGGTCCACGCGGGTTGCCGAGCTGCGCCGAGCGGCTGAGGCCGCCAAGGCACGGGAGCACGCCACCCAGGAGCGGATCGAATCACTCAAGATCGAGGTCGCCCGGCTGGACGGCGAACTACGCAGGGTGTCCGAAGATCCGGCCGGAGTCGCGCAGCGCGGTCTCGTCAGCCAGGTGCGGCGGGCGTGGTACGCGGTCGCGGTGGACCTCGGTGTGCCGCCTCGTTCCCTGCGGATCGTCGGTCCGGAGTTGGCGGCGGTGGTGCGTACGCGTGGCGCCGACGCCGGGGTAGACGGGGTGCTGACCGGGTTGCGCCCCCGGTTGAGACCGTTCGGGGCCTTCACCGACACCGACGTGGTGTACCTGGCCGAACTCGGCGCCCGCCTCCGACTCGGGCCGCAGGACCTCCCGTCGTTCCGCTGGCTCAACGAACGGGCAGTGGCCCTGGAACTGATCCACACCCTGCCTGACAGCCTGGCGACACGGACCGTCACCTGGGCCGCCGACCAGGTCCGACGCGGCCACGACCTCGCCGCCGTGGCTGCGGAACTCGGCCTCCTGCCGGGCCTGGGCGGATCACGAACGACCGTGCAGGAGCTGCGCGTATCGACACTGAGAACGTTGGCCGATCGCCTCGATCTCGGACCGGCCACCGACAGCGACAGCGACAGCGACAGCGAGGACGAACCACCCGCCGCCCCGCCCAGCGACGAACCTGAACGACCATCGCTCCTGACGCCGGATCGCCTACCGGCGAAGGGCCAGGTCGATCTGGCCGGGCTGCTGGCCGTCCGTGAGTTGATCCGGACCGCCATCCGCGCCGTGGCCGAGACGTGGCGGGGCGCCATCGGACCAGCCGAGGCGACGACCTTCGGCGATCGCGTCGCCGATGAAATCGAACGGATCGCCGCACCACACGGATTCAAGGACCTGCAACACCTCACCCGCTACGCAGAACTCAGCGGACGGCTCGGCTTCCCCATCACCGAACTCAGCATCCGCATGCCGTCCCGGCACCTCGCATCTCTCGCCTACCAGTTCGTCGGCAACGTGCCCTACCTCCTGATCAACCGCTTTCTGGCAGAGGCGGCACCCGGACAACCGATGGACGACCCGACCGACATCCGAGCCGACCACGCACCCCGGACGATCGACACCAGCACCCGGAGATCCACCGACTGGGCCCACCGCTGGGGAGTGCCCGAAGCACAGGTGCGCCGGATCGCCGACCTCCCCCTGGTCGACCTCCCCCGCACCGCCGCGACGATCGACAAACTACGACTGCCCGCAGAACAGATCACCCGACTTCTCCACCTCACCCACCGGACCGGCCGCACCCAGGACCGCCTCGAATGGGTCGCCTACCGAGCCGGAGTCACACCACACACCGCCCTCGAATGGGCCTGGCGACTCGACACCGACCCGTCAGACCTCCTTCCCCTACGCGCGACACTGCACCGCCTGGGAGAGCTCGCACCACCCGCACGCGCCGCCAACCGGCTCACCGTCGAACGCCTGGTCGACCTGATGAGGAAGCCGGGCGACAAGGATCTGCCGAAGCCGGCGTGGTTCTTCTTCTGGGTGGGGGCACATCTACCGGGTGGGTCGGGCTCCGACGGGCTGACACCGAACGAGCTCTACAGCCTGCTGTACGGCCCGCCCCACGCCGGCCACGCCAACCTGAGGCAGCATCACGGGAGACTCCAGCATCAGGACTGGATCGGGTTGACGGAGCTGGCAGACGACTCGGCCCGCCCGCTCGACGGCAACGGAGGCTCGTCGGACCGCCCTGTGCTGCCGGCCGGACGGGAGGCGGACCTGTGGCTGGCCTCGTGGCTTGCCGACATGGTGGGCAGTTCGCGCGAAGGGGTCGTCAGCGACCTGCTCAAACGCCCGTGGCTGGACCACGTCGCCGTGCTCGACGCCGCCGGGGACCTGGCGGTGCCGGTGCCGACAGCCATGGAGTACGCCCGCCGGTGGGGTGGACTGCGCGTGTCGGACGCTCCGAGGCTCCCGCCGAACACGCACCCCGCCGTCCTGCCGTGGCTGCTCAGCACGGCGGTGCGGTGGAAGGTGCCACTGTTCCAGCTTGGGCCGGTCGTGGCAGCGCTACCGGGTCAGCAGGCCCCGGGCGCGTACGCCCAGACGCTCGCGGACAATGCCCTGAGACAGCTCTGGGGGGGCCGCACCAGAGACGTCGGCGCACACAGCACGGTGTTCGGGGATGCCCGGCTGTCGCTGGCATTCCTGACCGACCGGGGGCTGACTCCAACCGACCGCCAGGCCGACGAGGACGAGTACGAATTCGGGCTCTGGTTGACCAGTGTGCTCGGTCTGCCGCAGCCCCACGGCATCGAACTCGGTTCGACCGTGGGCAGGCTCAGTAGCTCGGGAATCGACCAGGGGGCCGCAGTCCACCACCTGTGGCAGAGCCTGAAAGGCCCCGGGCGCGAGACCTACCTTCGAATGCTGTCGAAAGTAGCGGATCAGCTCGGTCTCGACCTGCACCGGCGACGCGCCCTGTCCACCCGGCTGCGCATCAGCCTCTGGTGGATCACCGCGTTCAGCGTCCGCATCGAACGCATACCCGACGACATCGACGACCACGCCGTACGCCTGGGCGTCCCACCCGACGAACTGTTCGCACTCGCCTCCGACCTCGGCATCGACCCCGCCACGATCCACCCACCGGACGACCTCGACCGCCTCCGCACCGACACCACCCCGCGATTCGCCGCCGTACGCGAGGTCGCGAACGCGATCAGGAACCGCCCTGACTGGCCGACACGGCGGCTGACCGGCACGCCCACCGACCATCTGTTCGACATCGTCCGACGCCTCGGCCACCTCCCACCCCGGCTCACCCGACAACTCAACGACGACGGCAGGTGGCTCGGCCTCCGCAGCCAACTGGAGATCGCCGCATCCGAACGCGTCCCTCCGCAGTCGGTAGCACTCTGGGCCAACCTGAGTCGACCGCCAGGGAGAACCGAGACCGGCCAGGCCGATGCGCGCCAGTTGGTCGACGCGTACCAGCAGTGGCGGCGGGCCACCGAGGAGACGTACGGACTCGACGCGTCGGACTTGTGGACGGTGTGGAACCACGTGGGCTCGGCACCGCTGACCCGGGGCGACGTCGACCAGGTCAGGGCCATGGCCCTGCGGCACGCTGAGCCGGCTCGGCGTGCCGAGGTGTTCCGCCGGATCAGCGCCCACGCCGGCCGACAGGACACCCCGCAGAATGTCGCCGGTGTGATCCGGGCGATGAGCACGACTGCGGGACCTCATTCCTCGCTGCGCGAATGGCTGAACCCGTTCCTGGCGGACGCACCCCCGATCGACGGCATATCGCTGCGGCTCCAGTGGCGTCCGCGCGCCGGCTCGGCGCTGTCCGACGCCACCTTTGCGCGACTCGGCGCAATCCCCGGTGTACAGGTCGCACCTCGGAGGAACGCAGCGAGGCTCACCTTCGGGCCCCGGCGAGGCACCTGGACCGGCCTTGCCCGGCTACTCGCGGTGCTGAGGGAACCGAACCTCGATCTCGTTCTGGCGACGGTCGATGTCACCCCTGGGTACGGCAGCGACGCCGGTGCGTACCTCCGCCTGGCCCACCTCTACTACGCCCATCTCAATGCGTTGAGCCAGATCGGCGTCGCGGGCGGGATTGGCCGGGAAGCGCGTCACGGCTTCGCGAGCTTCGCCGGGTTCCTCCGGGCCCACAGCCGGGGCAGCGACCTGCGCATCCGGGTGACCTGGAAGTCCGACGACGTCGTGCAGCTCCGCATGGCCAACGACGCGGATCTCCTGCGGCCGGGTACCGCGCAGGCCAGACTGCGGATCATCGCGGAGTTGGTGGAGATCGCCCGCCGACCGTTCCCGCATCCGCAGTGGTGGGACTGGCGGTTCCGGCTGCCCGGCGATCACGCGGATGACGCCTTCGAGCTGGGCCTCGACGGATGGCGGCTGGTGGGGCTCCTCGCCGACGACACGACCCGCGCGCAGGCCGCCGCGATGCTGACCATCTTCCCTGCAAAGCGGATCGATGCCGACGAAGTGATAGCGCGGGGACTCGGTCCCGTTCTGGACGATCCCACGATCCCCGACGTACTGCCGCCGGTGCGAGAGGTGCCGGAGACTTCCCTGCTCGTCGAGATCCTGGCCGCCGGTGACTCGACGAGAGAGCTGGACCCGACAGCGGTCACCGCCCGCCTGACCGACCCGATTCTCGGGATGAACTACCGGGCCGCGGTACTGCGGGCAGCCGGTGTCCACGAAGTGTTCGCCGCCGGCCGGGTGCCAGGAGACCAACGCGTCTCCGACGTGATCCGCCAATTGATCGCCGGACAACTGAGACTGCCGGACGACGTCATCCGAGCGGCCTACCACACGGTGTCACAGGCACCCGACGGCACAGACGACCTCCGCAAGCTACTCCAGCGGGACAGATGGGACGACCTGGCGTTGAACTGGACCACGGTCGACGCCTTCATGAATCGGCCCCGGGTATGGCGCGACACCCTCGCGGTGACATCCGAGACGAACGCCTCCGACGCGCACGACGACTGGCCGGAACCCTCGGAGGTCGTGAACTGGCTACGCCGTCGGATCGACGCAGGCGTACCGCCCGTCCCCGACCTCAGTTCGAATGTCCTGGGTGGCCCTGCGGCGCCCGGGTCGGCACGCACGTTCGCCCTCACCATCGAGGCCGCCTGGGATGACGATCTGCCGGGTAAGCCATGGACCTGGGTCTCCTTCGATGAGCGTCGAGACGCGTTCGACGATGCGCTGGCCGCAGCAGAGTCCGCGCTGCCTGCGGACGGCCGCCGGACCCACCTGCGGACCGAGATCGATCCGGACTATCCCGAGTGGCTCACGATCCGGGCGACAGATCTCGTGGACAGCCCGGCGGTGTGGCGCGCACTCGGGGCGGTGGTGGAGGCCATGCGACGCTACGGCGTCCACGTCGGTGGCGCGGCGATCGTGGTCGACTACTCACCACCGGCGACCTCAGGGATCTCCACGTCCGTCGAGGACCGTACAGCAGTGCTGGATCGCCTCGTCCGGACCCACGAAGACGTTCTGGTCCGGCTGTTCGGTGAGCCGGATTCACCGACCCTGACTCCCACCGGACCGCCCGAGGTCACGGCGGTCGAAGCGGAACGCCCCGCAGCCGAGGTCCGCTTCGACCGCCCGGGCGTCCTCTCGGCCGGCCTGGGCGGACTGCAGGCCGGGGTGCGCGTCGTGTGGGCGTTGGTCGCCGCCGCGGAACGTGCCGTTCCGACGCGCGCTGCCGCGCCGGTCGGCACGAGCTTCGCCACCACGTCGGAGCTGTATCCGATGGGCAGTTGGTACCTTGACCCGTCGGGCGGGCCGCAACTGGCGTCGCTACTTGCGGACCTGGAGTTGGACCGAGCCGGACGCGCACAGGTCGCCGCGCTGTTCCACCTCAACTCGTGGCCCCCGCCGCCCGATCACAGCCTGCATCCCCCGCGAGGCACAGCGCATCTCGCCGACCGGCCAAACAGCATTCGAGGGGAACATCCGGCTGCGTTCGTGGCGGCCGTCGCCCGAATCGACCCGCAGATGGCCGCCCGCGATGCCGTCAGCGACCGGCGTGCGCTCGACCTTCCACTGGACTACCTGCACGGAATACGGCGACGGGCCGATGAGTACCTCCGCTTGGCGCCGCCGACCTCCGACGTCACCAACAAATTGGAGTTGCGCTACAACAGCGTCGTGGTGCTCTGGGCCGATCTGGAGCGTAGCGGTGCGACGATCGGCGCCTGGCACGAGCGATACCAGCGCGAGCAGCACGGATCTGGCGACCTGAGTGTGGACGAGTCGCAGAGCGGTCCGGTACCGGGCCTGCTGGAGGAGATACGCGGGTTACTCGACACCATCCCCACCGCCGGGAGTGCCGTCGCCGAGGACGTGGCCACGCTCCGGGTCGCGACGTCCTGGCTGACGTCACCGGAATACCTGCCGGTCGAGCCGGCCAGCAGACGGCAGCTCGACCTGCTCCGGCAGGAGGTCTCGGACCGACTGGTCGCCGTCGCTCCCGACCTGTTCCGCGCGGCCCCGGTGTCGATGGCCGCGTGGCAGGGGCAGTGGGCACATCGAGGGCTGCTGGGAGCGGTCCTGGAGGCGGCCACCTGGCAGGGGGTCCCTTTCCCGCCCGAGATCCACACACCCGGTCATCTGCGTGACTTCGTTGTCGGCCAGGTCACGACCTATCCGGAGCGGTTCACCGACGTGGCGGGAGGACGTGGCGCCCTGCTGGCCGACGAGATGCCGTTCAACATTCTGACCGCTCTACTGGCCGGCTTCCGGGCTGCGGAACCGACGCCGGAGCAACTCGATCGGTGGCACGCCGCAGCCGTGGTCGCGGCACGGCGTCGGCTGCCCGACGCCGACGAGCACACGATCCAGGCGGCGGCGCTGGCCGCGAGCGGTGCCCGCAGGCGCGAACACCTGCGGAGCCGCTGGCGGGAGGAGTTCGCCCGGCGGGCGGAACAGCCGACCACCGCGTTCAAGAGCCTCCTCCTGCGTACCACTCAGGTCCGCGGCGGGACGGGCGGCCACCAGCTGACCCAATTGATCATGGACGGTTCGACGACCGGCGTACGCCACCTGATCCAGGGCGTGGAGCAGGACGACCTTCAGATGACGGCACTGGCCCGACACGTTCCCACAGTTGTCGCGCGAGCGCTGAACATCAACATCGTCATCCACAGCGACCAGATCCCGGTGGAGCAGACACACCCTGGGGACCGTCCGGTGCTACACCTGTCCCGAATCGACAGAAAATGGAGCAGCCAGCTCGACAAGTACCGGCCCTATGGACCCCTTGTCAGCGCGGAGGCCGCCTCGTCGACACAGGCGCGTACCGCCGACACGATGGACCCCAACCTGTGGGCGTTCGCGCATGCCTGGGCGCATGAACGTCATCTGTCTCTCGCCGGTGGCCACGGCCCGGCCGAACAGGAAGCGACGTGGGTCCAGTTGGTGGAGGTGCTCGCCAGGTGGATCGACATGCCACCGCTGAAGACCAAGGTCGTCATCTCACCAGACGGCGATTGGGCGGTTTTCGGACCAGCGCCCTGGGCGATGCAGTTGACGGTCACATCCGTCGACGGCGCCCTGAGCGAACTGATGCAACAACTGCTTCTCGCCGAAGTAGTCACGATGCAGGCCCAGTCGAAGCCGACTTCGCGCCTGGCCGATTACACGTCGAACGCCGCGGCCCGGGCCCACATCTCACGCAGGCGCAGCATGCAGGACAGTCGACGTGGCTCCTGGCCGGATGACTACCACAGCGCACGGGCGGAGTGGGCCAGGGTCGAGCCCGCCGCCCGGGAGTTGCTGCTGAAGGCGAGTCGCCGGTCTGCGATCCTCGGGCCTCTCAAGCAGTCGCCTCGACTTCGTCGTCGGCTGGTGCAGGGCCTGAATGCCGCGCGATGGCAGTACGCCAGTGCCATGACCTACACCGATCACCGCGATCCGGTGGTGTGGACGCAGTTCCTTCTCCGGCAGCAGCTCGCCAAGGCCGGATCGACGCGAGACTGGCGGAACGTGCCGTACACGCGAGGATCGGAGACTCCGGGATTCGAGCTCGTCGAGCTGGGTTCGGCGGGGCACTTCAGGCGGCCGACGGGATCCCGGACGACCCCACCGACACGATTGACCCATCAGCTCCGGCGACTCGAAGTGGTGGAGGCGGGTGATCCGGTCTCCGCCCCGCACGTGCTGACGCAGATCCGTGACGGGTTGCCGGACCAGGCGCTTGTCGAACTGATCACGAGCGGTCCGGTGACTGCTCGGCAAGCCGTGGACCTCGCTCGACTGGTGGGCGGCGGCCGGACACTCGCGCTGGCCGCGGATCTGGTCGATCCCGCCGATCTGTCCGAGCACTTCGTCGCGTTCTCCCGCTCGCACCGGCCGACGCTCCGGCCGTTCGCGGCGTACTACACCGTGCATCCCGCTCCACGACGTGACACCGTACGGATCGCCGATGTGGATCTGCATGATCTCGGGGCCGGGACGTACGAGCTGCTGCCCGGGTGGCACGTCGCGGTGGGGGCGGACCGACTCTGGATCCGGCCCTCCGCCCACCGGGAGGCACTGCCCTACTCCGGCGACGCCCGGATGATCGTCGGTGTACCAGGACGGGCGACACCGTGGACGGTGGAGCGGCTGGCTCGACGAATCGGCACGGCGATCGCCCTCGACGCCGGCACTGATCCCGAGGGATTCGTCCACCTGCTTGGACGAATCGGCCCGATGCCGCGCGAGCCACACCCCACCGAACACGTGCTCAATCCCAGCAGTGCCAAAGACCGGCAACTGCTCTGGCGCGCTTTCGGAGTTCCCGATCCGAGGATCAGAATCGACCTGACGACACCGCACGGCTCGGCGCCCCCCGAGAAGGCCCTGACCTTCGCGCACCTGGTCGACGTGCTGCTGGACCTTGCCGGGGCCGATCCCACAGTGAACGACCCATCGGTCCTCGTCGGCAAGCTGGACCAGTTGGCCGCGCGCCGGGGGATGCTGAGGGACGGCACGGTCCCCGACGCGGTCCTGGCCGCCCGGCAACGGTTGCTGATCTGGGCACACCTCAGGGCCAGCGAGGCGGGTATCGCCGGACTGCTGGCCGGAACCACGCCGCCGGGAGCCACCACCGCCCCGGGTCCGGACGAACATGTGGAACTGGACGCCAGCCCGCCCTCACCCGCCGAGGATCCGGTCGCGGTCGGTTCGTGGCCGCCGGCCGTGCTGACACCGGACGAGTTCCCCCTGGTCGTCGAGAAGGTGGTGATCGTCTCCGAACCCGATGCCGAGGACGCCGCCGACGAAGCGCCGTCGGACCCGATGGACATCGACACGTCGCCCGAAGCCGACGAGACCGCGTCGGACCCCATGGCCGTCGACGCGCTGTCCGAACCCGACGAGGCGCCGACGGAGCGGGTCGAGGGGCTGGCGGCGAGTCTGGTGAAGGATCACGCGAAGCATCTGCAGGACGCCGACTGGCGGGCGGTCACGTATGACACCGCAGTCACCAGCCAGCGCGTCGTGCTGCGTGACCTGTTGAGTGCCGAGCAACTGACGGCCTGGTGGAAGTCCGGTCTGTTCGACAGCGGTGTGGCGCTGCACCCGGCGCGCGGCAACAGACCGGAGGACAGGGGGATCCGGCTGGTGGTGCGCGCGGAGCCGGTCGGCGCGTACCAGCATGTGGGTGCGGCGGAGTCCGCACAGTGGTATGTCGCCCCGTTGCTGGTGACGGTGCGGTGGGAGCACCCGGGGCATCCGCCGACGGTCGATCTGCCGGTGGTCCGCGCGGCGCTGGTGCGGTTGCGGGCGTTGGTGTCGGACGAGGTGTTGTCCGGGCCACGGTCGCGGGTGGCGCGGCGCGGGGCCGAACTGGTCGGTGCGGATGAGAAGTTGGCCGCGACGGTGGACCGGCTCAAGCCCGCAGTGCTGGATCTTCCACCGGAGACGCTGCGGCGGGGCCTGGCGCGAGTGGTCGCCATCGATCCGTTGTCGGTACGGACACTGCACGACGCAGTCGTCGCGGAGGTCGAGGTGGCTCGCTGGCGAGCGGCTGGACGGCAGTTGATGCGGGCCGACACGCTGCACCAGGTGATTTCCGGGCCAGGGCTGTCCGGAATGCTCGGCGTTGCCCTGCGGCCCCAGGGCGCAACGGCGGGTCCGCTGAGGTTCCGGATGGCGTTGGTCGACGCGCTGCCCCTGGGCACGCTCAGCAGCGACGACGTGGTCTACCAACGGGTCCGGGTCGGGCTGCTGGTGCAGGTGGAGCCGGCAGAAGTGCGTGGCCTGCCGCAGCTCGTCTTCCGGCTCGACGGCGCACTGGAGCTGGCGCTGGACACCCCCACCGCGGATCGGTTCAGGCAGGAGACGCCACCACCGGCGTACCAGCGGGTGTGGGAACCGGACGAGCCGGTGTCGGAGGCGTCCCCGCCAGGGCCGGCGGTCACCCCGAGGGTGGGTCAACAGCCGCAGACCGACGACCTCTTCCACGGCGACGAGTGGACCCGGCTGGTCACCGACCTGGGTGTGACGGGCCCGGACGAGGCCAGGACCCGGCAGTGGGTACGTCTGATCGAGAGCGTGCCGGACCCGGACGAGGTCACCGATCTGACGGTCGAGGCGATCTCGGCGGTGCAGGGGCCGCTCCCGACCGACGCGCAGGTGCACGCCTCGGCGGATCTCGTGGAGCCGGTCCGACGGGCGTGGTACGCGGTCGCCCAGGATCTCGGTCTGCCGCCGGGCGCCCTGCGGATCGTCGGCGCGGAACTGGTCACCGTGGTGCGGACGCGTACCACCGGCACCAGGGCCAGGGCTGACGAGCTGCTGACCGGGTTGCGCGAGCGGTTGGGGCCGTTCGGGGTGTCGACCGATGTCGAGGTGGTGTACCTGGCCGAGCTCAGCGCCCGACTCGGACTGGGCCCGGATGATCTTCCGTCGTTCCGCTGGCTGAGCGAGCGGGGGGTGCCGCTGGAACTGGTGCACACCCTTCCGGACAGGTTGGCCGGACGGTCGGTGGCCTGGGCCGCCGAGCAGGTCCACCGAAGCGACGACCTCGCCGGTGTGGCGGCGGACCTGGGCCTGTTCCTCGACTCGGTCGGGCCGGACGAGTCGGCGCGGAAAGTCCGGCGCACGCTGCGATTGCTGGCGCTCACCGCGCTGGCCGGGCAGCTCGGCCTCGGGCCGAGCGCCGTGTCTGGCACGGAGAGCGAGCGCCCGGCGGCGGCGCCGGACGTCCCTCCCGTCGCCGGAGCGGGGGATCCGCCGGGCGGGCGGCCGTCCGAACGACTACAGACGGCAGGCAAGATCGATCTCGCCGGCCTGCTGGCCATCCGAGAGATGATCCGGACCGCGGCGCGGATGATCGACATGAGGGTGGACCGTGTGCGGCCCACTGAGGTCGGGACGCTGGTCGAGCGGGTGGTGGATCAGGTCCGACTCGTCGCTGAGGAACTCGGGTTCAAGTCGCTGCAGCACGTCACGCGGTATGCGGAGGTGAGCGGCGGGCTCGGATTCCCGGTCACCGAGTTGAGCGACCTTCTGCCGTCCGGCCACCTGCCCTCGCTCGTATTCCAACTGGTCGGCAACGTGCCGGCGCCTGAGGTCACGCGGTTCCTGGACGAAGTGGCTCCCGCCCGGCCGATTGGGCGATCGGCCGATCTGGAACCTGAGCCGGTGCCGACGTCGACGAGGTGGAGCGTGCGGGAGGCCGCCGGCTGGGCCGACCGGTGGGAGGTGCCCGAGGAGCAGGTCCGGGCCGTGGTCAAGCTCCCCTTGGTCGACCTGCCGCGCGTGGCCCGGATGATCGACAAAATGCACCTGCCGAAGGAGCAGATCGCACAACTGCTCGACGTGATCGCGACGACCGGCCGAGTGCCGGACCGCCTGGACTGGTTCGCCTATCGGGCCGGGGTCGAGCCGGAGGTCGCGCTGGAGCTGTCCTGGCGGTTGCAGACGAACATCCTGGATCTCCTGCCGATGCGGTCAGTCCTGAACCGGCTGGCGGTCCACGCGCCCGAGCGGTCGGACGACCGACTGACCGTCGAACACCTGGCTCGCCTGCTCACGCAGGGGCCGAACGGTGACCAGGTGCCATTTCCGTCGTGGACCTTCTGGCTCGGGGCACGCCTGCCCACCGGGTCAGGGGCCGACGGGCTGACCCCGAACGAGTTGCACGACCTGATGTACAGCACGTTCCGGGTGGGCCACGCCAGCGTCGCGGAGTATCACCGGCGTCTCGCGGGCCTGGACTGGATCGGGCTGCTGGAGCAGGCGATGGACGACTCGGCGCGCCGGTTCGACGAGGACGAGCCTCCGCCGGTCCGCCCGCAGCTACCGGCAACACGCGACGCGGACCTGTGGCTGGCCCAGTGGCTCGCCGAGGAGGTGGGCATTCCGCGCCACGAGGTCGAGAGCGACCTGATCGACCGTCCGTGGCTGGACCATGTCGCCGTACTCGACGCCGCCCGTGATCTGGCGGTGCCGGTGCCGACGGCCCTGACCTACGCCCGCCGATGGGGCGGACTGACGGCCTCCGACGTCCCGCCGCTGCCGCCGGACGCACATCCCGAGACCGTGACGTGGCTGTTCGGCATGGCCGCACGATGGGACGTGCCGCTGGTCCAGCTCGGGCCGATCGCGGCGGCGTTGCCGCGTCGACACGAGCCGCCCACGGAGATCCCGGCGCTCGCCGACGACGTGCTGCGACGGCTGTGGCCCGACACCGTCAACTTCGGTGAGACGGACACGTTCTGGGCCGCGCAGGTGCCGCTGGCGTTCCTCACCGACTGGAGGCTGGCTCCGACCGACTGGACGGGTGACCAGGTCGATCTCGGGTGGTGGCTGACCAGCGTGCTGGGTCTGCCGTCCGCGACGAACACCGGCGCCCCTGGCTCGGCGATGGACGTCGACTCGGACGCCGGCACGGCCAGTGAGTCGGATGTCGAGATGGCGGACGAGTCGGATGACGAGACGTCCAGCGTGTCGCATGTCGATCCGATCGAGAGTCTCGTCGAGCACCTGTGGGACGAGTTGACCGATCACCACCGTGCGCGGTACCTGACGACGCTGTCGGAGATGGCCGAGCAGCTCGGCCTCGACCTGCACCGGCGCTACGAGTTGTCCACAGCGCTACGGGTCAGCGTCTGGTGGGTAACCGGTTTCAGCGTCCGGATCGGGCAGGTGCCCGACATCGAACACCACGCGTCACGGCTGGGCGTCCCCTCGGACAAACTGTTCGCGCTGGCCTCCGTCCTGGGTGTCGATCCGGCAGTCCTCGGCCCACAGGACGACCTCACCCGGCTCAACGACGCCGACGAAGCCGGAGCGGCGAGGTTCGCCGCGGTGGGCGCGGTCGCCGACTCGATCCGAAGCCGCCCGGACTGGCGATCACGGCAGGTGACGGACACGCTCACCGACCACCTGTACGCCATCGTGTTCAATCAGAACAGCGTGCCACCGAAACTCGTCCACCAGCTCAACGACGACGGCAGTTGGCTCGGTCTCCGCGGTCTGTTGGAAGGCGCCGCGAGGGCGGACGTCCCGGCGGAGTCGCTGGCGGTGTACGCCAACCTGAGTCGGCCGCCGAAGGGTGCCGGTGGCGGCACAGCCGGGCCGAGCCGGGTGATCGAGGCGTATCAGAGACGGCAGCGGTCCGACGAGGAGACGTACGGACTCGACACGTCGGACCTGTGGCCGGTGTGGAACCACGACGGTTCGGCGACCCTCACCCGAGGCGACGTCGCCGAGGTCAGCGCCGCAGCCCTGCGATACGCCGAGCCGTATCAGCGCGCCGAGGTGTTCGGCCGGATCACCGCCCATGCCAGTCGGCAGGACGCCCCGCAGAGCGTCGCCGGGCTGATCCGGGCGATGGGCGCGGCTGCGGGACCCGACTCCGCACCGCACGAATGGTTGAGCCCGCTGCTCCGGGACGCACCCGTGCCGGACGGCATGTCGATCAGCCTCCTGTCGTCTCTCCACGGCGCTTCGGACCAGGCGAAAAGCGCGTTCGCCAACCTCTCGGACATAGCCGGTGTGCGTGTCGGGCGTCCCACGGACGGCCGGTACTCGTTGCAGTTCACGTTCGGCTCGGGGTGGGGCGGTTGGGCCGGTCTTGCGGACGTGCTCGACACGCTCAAAGACCTGAAGTTCACGATCAACGAGGCAACGGTCGAGGTCAGGACGGGGTACGGCGCGGACGCCGCCGCCTACCTCCGGTTGGCCCACCTCTACTACGCACATCTCAACGCGTTGAGCCAGATCGGCCTCGCGAACAGGAAAGACCCGCCGCCGCGGTACGGCTATTCGAGCTTCGCCGGGTTCCTCCGAGCGCACCGCGAGGCCGATGGCCTCTCCGTCCGGGTGGCCTGGAGCTCCGACGACGTCGTCAGGCTTCGCCTGGATGCCCGGAAGGAGCTCCTGTTGCCCGGCATACCCCAGGCCGGGCTCCGGATCATCGCGGAGATGGTGGAGCTGGCCCGCCGACCGTTCCCCGATCCGCAATGGTGGGACTGGACGTTCCGGCCACCCGGCGATCACGCGGACGACGCCTTCGAACTGGGCCTCGACGGGTGGCGGCTGGTGGGGTTGCTCGCCGACGAGTCGACCCGCGCCCAGGCCGCCGCGATGTTGACGATCTTCCGCCCGCAATGGAAGGCCCCGAATCACCCGATGGCGCGGGGACTGGGTCCGGTCCGGGACGATCCGACGATCTCGGAGACGCTGCCGCAGACGCACGAGGTGCCCGACGCCGGCCTGCTGGCCGAGATCCTGCCGGCCGGCCGGTCGACGGCGGGATTGGCCGCCGCTGCCGCGGTTACGGCCCGGTTGACCGATCCGGAACTGGGGATGTCCTATCGGGCTGCGGTGGTGCGGGCAGCCGGTGGCCGTCCGCTGTTCGCACCCGGTCGGGTGCCGGGAGATCAGCCCGTCTCGGATGTGCTCCGACAGTTGATCAGCGGGCAGCTCAGGTTGCCGGACGAGGCGGTACGGGCGGCGTACCATGCGGTGTCGCAGGCGCCCGACACCGAAGCTCTGCGTGATCTCCTGCACCGGGACGGTTGGGACGTACTGATCCTCGACCCGACCACCGTCGATGCGCGCCTGAATCGGCCCCGGGTGTGGCGCGACACGCTGCCGGCGACGTTCGAGGCGAACGCCTCGGACAGACGCGGGAGATGGCCCGATCCGTCGCAGACCGTGGACTGGCTCCGGCATCGGATCGGCGCCGGACGACCACCGGTGCCGTACTTCCTGGCGAACGCGTGGGGCCGCCTGGGCGATCCCGGGTCCGGCCGGACGTTCACTCTCACCATCGACGGCACGTGGAGTGACGACGTACCAGGTGAGCCGTGGACGTGGGTGGCCGCCGAGGACCGTCGGGACCCGTTCGCCGACGCGCTGGCCGCCGCACAGTCCGTGCTGGCCATGGCGCAGTTCGCGACCTCTCCGGACAGCCCCAGGTCCCGGCTGTGGATCGAGTCGGACCCGGAAGAAGTCGACCAGTTCGTCATCCACGCCACGGAACTCGTGGACAGCCCACCGGTGTGGCGCGCACTCGGCGCCGTAATCGAGGCCATGCGACGGTACGGCGTGATCGTCCAGCGGATGGCGATCACGGCAGACCACGCGCCGCTGCCGACCGCGAGGACCGGGCAGTCGGTCGACCGTACGGCGGCGCTGGACCGTCTCGTTCGTGCCCACGAGGACGCGCTGACCCGGCTGTTCGGTTCACCGGAACTGCCGTGGCTGAATCCCGTCGACCCGCCGGCGGTGGGCGCGGCCGGATCGGGACCCCACGCGGTCGAGGTCGGCGTCACCTATCCCGGCATCCTCGCGACCGGCCTGGGCGGATTGCAGGGCGGGGTACTCGTGGTGTTGGCGCTCCTGGCCGCCACGGCCCGCGCCGCCGTGGCCGCCTCGGACCTGCCCGACTCCGATGCTGATCCGGTCGGCACGAACTTCGCCACGACCAGGTCTGAGCCGCAGCAGGTGGACGGGTGGTTCCTCGACCCATCGGGGGGACCGCAGATAACGGCATTGCTGGCCGCCCTGGGGTTGGACCAGGCCGGACGCGCACAGGTCGCCGCCCTGTTCCACCTCAACTCGTGGTATCCGCCGCCGGACTCTCCGCCCGCAAGGGTGCGGGGCATGGGCGACCGCGCCGTGTGGCCGGTATCCACCAGATCGGAGCATCCCGCCGCGTTCGTCGCCGCAGTCGCCGGGACGACCCCGGCGATGGCAGCTCGAGACGCCGTCACCAGCCTCGAGACGCTCCGCCTTCCGCTGGACTATCTGCGGGGTGTCCAGCGGCGGACCGAGGCGTACCTGCGCTCGGCCCCACCGGTCACCGATGCGGCCACCGCGTTGACGCTGCGAGCGGCCAGCGTGGCGGGACTCTGGGAGGAACTGGGGCGCAGCGGCGCGACGATCGGCGCCTGGCACGAACGGTTCCAGCGTGAGCAGGTCGGGCTGGGCGATCTGGCCGGAGACGGCGAGTCGCCGCCCGGCCCGATCCCGAGCCTCACGGCAGAGGCCCGGAGCGTTGTGGACACCGTTCCCACCAGTGGCGCCACCGTCGAGGACGCGGCCGTGCTGGGCGCGGTGGCCTCCTGGCTGACGTCGCCGACAAGGCCCAGGATGGATGTGGCGGGCGAGAGCGAGGCGGATCTGCTGCGTCGCGAGATCGCGGACCGGCTGCACGCGGGTACGCCCGCACCTCTCCTTGCCTCCCCGACCTCGGCCAACGAAAGGCAGTGGGCCCACCGGGGGTTGCTGGGGGCGGTCCTCGACGCTGCGGCGTGGCAGGGTGTCCCGCTCCCCCCCGAGATCCACACCCCCCGCCATCTGCGGGACTTCGTGACATCGCTGGTGGCGGCCGAGCCGGCACGGTTCGCCGACGTGGGCGGTGGGCGGGGCGCTCTGCTGGCCGAGGAGTTGCCGTTCAGCACGGTGGCCGCTCTCCTGGCCGGTTTCCGCGCTCCCGAGCCGACGCCCGAGCAACTCGGTCGGTGGCAGGCCGAGGCATCAGCCGCGGTACGACGTCGGCTGCCCGGCGCGGACGGCCACACGATCCGCGAGGCAGTACGGGCCGCGACCGGAGCACGGGTACGAGAACACCGGCGTAGCCAGTGGCGGGCGGAGTTCGCCCGACGGGTGGAACGGCCGACTCCCCGGTTCAAAGCACAGCTCACGCGGGCCCTGACCGGCATCGATCAGCACCGCGTACGGCTGGTGCAACTGGTCATCGAAGCCACCGCGACCAGCACGCGTCATCTGCAGGAGGGCTTGGCACAGGTCGACCTGCACGCGACGGCGCTGGGCCGACACCTTCCCGAGGCCATCGCCAGGGCGCTGGACGTCAACATCGTCGTACACAGCGACCAGAGCCCGACAGTGCAGACGCACCCCGGCCCCCGTCCGGTGCTGCACCTGTCCCGCGTCGATCGCGGCTCGGCCGAGGTGTTCGACAGGTACGAGCCATACACGTCCGCAGTCAGCGCGGGGCCGGCCCCCTCGTCGACGGGGCGGCTCGCCGACACCCTAAACCCGCGACTGTGGCGCTTCGCCCAGGACTGGGTGCGCGAACGCTACCCGCTCCTCGACGGTAGTGAAGGCTGGAACGAGCAGCAGATGGCGTGGTTCCGGCTGGTGGAACTGCTCGCCCAGTGGATCGACGTGCCGATGATGGCGACGTTCATCGCCACCGACGGCGTCCAGTCCGAGGTCACCTTCGACCCGATGCCGTGGAGGATGGACCTCACCGTCAGATCGGTCGACGAGGCCCTCGTCGAACTGTTGGCGCAACTGCTCGTGGCAGAGGTGGTCACGATGCAGGCTCAGGCAGAGACCCACAAGTCGCAGGCGTTGCGCCACACGGCGGATGAGAACGCCGTGGAGCACATGTGGAACACCCGCGATCCGGGCGACGAACGGCATGAGGAGTGGCCCCGACACTACACCCAGGCGCGGTTGCGGCGGCACGACGTCAAGCGCGCGGGAGATCTGCTCTGGGAGGCAAGAAGACGCTATTCGATCACTGCCCCCTTCAGCGGGCTGACCCGGCTGCGACGTCGAATCGAGCGGGGCCGGGAGGCTGCGCGATGGGAGTACGCCAACGCGCTGACCAGAACCGAGTACCAGGAATCGGTAGCCGAGACGCAGTTCGATCTTCGGCAGCAACTCCGGAAGATCGGTTCGACGCGAGACTGGCGGATGACACCGCACACGCAGATGCGGGAGATCGGCGGCTACGAGTCGGTTGACCTGGGGCCGGCAGGGACGTTCCTACGCCCGGCAGGTTCGCACACCGCACCGCCCGCGCGGATGTCGAGCGAGATCGGCCGACTCGTCGTGGTGGAGATTGGTGAGGCGGCCGCAGCACCTCACGTGTTGACGCAGATCCTTGACTACCTGCCCGACACGGCATTCATAGAACTGATGATGTCCGGCCCGGTGAGCGCACCGCAGGCCATAGAGCTCGCCCGGCTGATCGGCGACAACCGAACACTGGTGCTGCCCTCGAATCTGGTCGTTCCCGGTGACCTCTCCGAGCACTTCGACGCTTACTCACACTCGCTCATACCGACCTTCGGCCCGCTCGCGGCGTACTACACCGTCAATCCCACACAACGCGCTCATGTAGTCAAGATCGCAGGTCTAGGTCTGCCATACATCGGCGCCGGCAGGTACCAATTCCTGGCCGGGTGGGACATCGTCACCGTTGGGGATCGCCTCTGGATCCGACCGACCGACTACCGGGAGGAACTGCCCTACTCCGGTGCCGCCCGGATCGTCATCGGTGCACCAGGCCAACCGACACCATGGATCGTGGAGCAGTTCAGCCAGAAGATCGCATCGGCCGTCACCATCGCGGCCGATCTCGCACTCCAGGGTTTCGTCCATACACTCGGACGGACCGATCCGATGCCGCGGCAGCCACCACGCCTCAACCGGAGTGTCATCAACCCCGTCGACGACCAGGACCGGCGGCTTCACCAGCAGGCCTTCGGCCGCCACCACCCGAGTAACGAATTCGTCGTGCCGGTGGGCGCCGGTCCCGAAGCCCCCCAGGAGACCCTGACCCTCGGCCATGTGGCCGACATCCTGTTGGACCTCGCCGGGGCCGATCCCGCCGAAAGCGACATCCAGGTTCTGCTCGGCCGGTTGGACCAGTTGGCAGAGCAGCAGAACATCCCGCGGGACGACACGACGCCGAACGGCGCGCAACGCGCACGGTATGCGTTGCTGAAGCGGGCCCGGGACAGGCTCACCGAGGCCGGCGTCGCCGGGTTGCTGGCCGAGATCCCCCCACCACCTGACGTCGTGGAGCACACCGCCAGCCCTCCCGAACCGGCCGAGGCACCGGTCGTGGTGCGAGCACCCGACCCAGACCCGGCAGACACCGGACGCCCAGCGGCCCACGACGACGGCCGACCAGGTCGTACCGGAACTGCGCAGACCCGGCAGCCGGCGCTGTTGCCGGTCCGGGCCGGGGTGTACCTGCCACCTGCCGACCACGACATCGCCCACCCGCCCGTGATCGACAACGTGCCCCGTTACCAGAGCTACGTCTCGGCCTTCGCGACCCTGGACCCCGCCACGACAGAACTTGTCGCCGGCACCCGCCGATACGGACCGGAAAGGTTCCACCAGGAACTCACCGCCGCAGGCGTACCGGTCGACGCGAAACTGTCGTTGGCCCTCTCCCCGCCAGCGGTCACGGGTCATCCCGAAACCGATCGGCGCGCGGCACAGCGATTCGCAGACGAGCTGTGGTCGATTCGCGGCACACCGGGCATCTTCAGCATGGCCGAGACGCCGGGGCCGACCACCGCCCCGCCCGCCCTGCCGGAGGTACTGACCGGTTGGCTCAGGCAGGCAGACTGGTCGGATGCCCAGCACTACCTGCACCAGCACATCACCGAGTTGTCGCAGCGGGACAGCATCGAGGCGATGCGCGCCCTCACCACACTCGATCCGGACAACCGGGTAGCGGCTCCCTACCGCGCCGTCCTCGACCTGGTGGACCTAGCCGGAGGCGTCGCCGGACCGGTGGCGGCTGCTGACGTTGCGCAACCATGGATCGTCCCGCCGGGCCCGGTGCCGACGGCATTCGCCTTCGACTACCTGCAGGCGAAACCCGACCGGAAGGCCCGGAAACCGTGGAACGACCAACTCCTCCAGATGATGTACGAACGAGCGTCGTTCCGGGAACTGGCAGTGATGCTGGCGTGGGGCGTCGTCGAACGCGAGGAAAGCCCCACGCAGAGCCGGCGCGTCGGTCTCGACTACGGACAGGGCAACGCGATGGCCTTCGCCGCCGTCCACCACGTGCTCAGGATGTCGGTGACGAGGGCACGCACTCCCGGGCCGACCGGAAGCTGGCCGGAGATCGATGCGGTGGACGCATGCGTGCTCGATCCGCTCGACAAGTCGTTCTGGATTCCGCGGATGGACGAGCTACGTCGTCAGGTGCGCAGCTTCGGCATTCCCGGCCACCCTGAGCGCAGCGGGACCCCGGCACCCGAGCACGAAAGACTGCTGAACCTGCTGATCGAAAGGCTGGTGAGCTGCGCGCCGCCAGCGACGCCCTAACCCACGGAGAGTAAAGCGTATCCGCAGGCCAGATGGCGTTTAGGCTGATCTTCGAGGTGCCCCCGGCAGGATTCGAACCTGCGACACACGGTTTAGGAAACCGATGCTCTATCCCCTGAGCTACGAGGGCCGGACGATCAACGCCGCTCGGCGGCGGCTGTCAGCGTACCGCAGGAAGCTCCCGGGGTGATCAGCGCTGGCACCGCCACCAGCGGGAGTCCCTACGCGAGTTCGCACAGCGCCACCTCTGCTGATCTTGACTGTTTGGGCTGGTAGGGGTTGCGGTGGGTTTTCCCTTCGGCTCGCTTCTTGTCGTAGTAGGCGCGTGATCGTGGGCAGTGGGTCAAGGCGGTGAAGCTGGACATGCGGAACACCCGGCGTAGACCCCGGTGGTATCGGTGCGGCCGGATCTGATGACCTTGCCGGCGTCCGGAGTCGCGGGAGATCGGGGCGAGCCCGGCGTGGGCGGCGAGCGCTGCGGCGCTGGGGTAGGTGGTGAGGGTGCCGGCGTGGGCGAGGAACTCGGCGGCGAGGGTGGTGCCGATGCCGGGCAGGCCGGTGACGATCTCTCCCAGTTCGTGCTCGGCGCCCACCGCGGTGATGGTTTTCTCGATGGCGACGATGCGGTCGTTGACCGCTTCCAGATCGGTCGCCATCTGCGCCACGATCCCGGCCGCAGTGGCCTCCCCCGCGACGGCGACGGTCTGCGTCCGCGCGGCAGTGAGGACTTTGACGGTCAGCGCCTTGGCGGCCCGCACGCGTGCTGGCGCAGGTACCTCTGGCTGCCGCCCCAGCCCGCCAGCGCTGGGAGAACGCCTTCCCCCGAACTCGCCGCCACCCGCAGCAACGCGGCATAGCGGTGGACCCCTTCCACGAACCGGCTCGCCCGCGTGGCCCGCAGATCGAACACCAAATGACCGCGTACCGAACACACCTCGTGCCGCAGATCGAAAGCCAAGGTCCCCGCAGATCGATAATGCGGGCGTTACGATGACGCCGTGCCCACACCGCACCTAATCCCCCGCCGCGCCGCCGCGCAGGTCAATGCTGCTCTGGCGGACACCCGCGTTGTCCTGATCAGCGGAGCACGCCAAGCAGGCAAGAGCACCCTGGTTCGCCTCGTTGCCGGCGATCGTCTAGCCGAGCGCCGCGATCTTGATCGGGCTCAGGACCGGGCGGCGGCGATCGCCGATCCGGTCGGGTTCGTGGACTCCTCCGAACTCCTGGTCGTCGACGAGATCCAGCGCGCTCCGGAACTACTACTGGCCATCAAGGCAGCAGTCGACGAGGACCCTCGTCCGGGCCGGTATCTGCTCACCGGATCGTCACGGTTGTTCGGCATGGTGGCCGCCCCGGACGCGTTGCCCGGCCGGATGGAGACCGTGGAACTCTGGCCGTTCTCCCAAGGAGAACTCGACGCTGAGCCGGACGGATTCATCGACGCCGTCTTCACCCTCGGTCCTGACCTGCGACACGAGTCGGAGGTGACCCGCGCCGACTATGCGGCCAGGATAGTGCGCGGCGGCCTACCCGAGGCCACCACCCGTACCGACCCGCGCCGCCGCCAACGGTTCCTCGACGCCTACGTCCAGGCGCTCATCGACCGCGATGTCCGGCAGTTGTCCGACATCCAGCACAAGGGCGAGCTACGCAAACTGGTACGCCTGCTTGCGGCCAGGTCCGCGACCATCATCGCCGCCAATTCCCTCGAATCCTCCCTCGGGCTCAGTCGACCGACGATCGCCCGCTACCTCCAGGCCCTGGAAGAGATCTTCCTGATCAAGCGGATCCCGGGCTGGTCCCGCAATCTGGGCACCCGGACCACCGCCGCATCGAAACTGATCTTCGTCGACTCGGGCATCGCCGCCAACGAGATCGCGACTGACGCCCGGGCACTGCTCCGGCCGGGCGCACCGTTCGGCCCGTTGCTCGAATCATTTGTCCTGTCCGAGTTGTCCCGGCAGCTCACCTGGTCCGAGCAGTTCGTCGATCTGTCCCACTACCGGGACCAGAGCAGGTACGAAGTCGACGCGGTGCTCGAGAACCGAGCTGGTCAGGTGGTCGGGATCGAAGTCAAAGCAGCCACCACCGTCGGACCCGACGACTTCCGCGGGCTACGCCGGCTCGCCGAGCGCCTCGGCAATGACTTCGTCGCCGGCATCGTCCTCTACACCGGAACCTCCACGCTGCCGTTCGGCGACAGACTCCGCGCCATGCCGGTCAGTACCCTGTGGCAGGCTCCCGCCCCGACAGCAGACTGAACTCGCCCGCAGGTCGCTCCTCAGCCGGCCAGGGTCACAGAGGACCGAAAGGGCGTGGTCTGCTGATCTTCAGCAAGCGATCGCAACTGGACCGCGCAGCGACCGGCACACGAGGCCAAGAAGCCAAGAACCGCAGGTCATCGGCCTACGGACAGCGGCGGAGCGTCGGGGTTAGGAAAACCGATGCTCTATCCCCTGAGCTACGAGGGCCGGACGATCGACGCCGCTCGGCGGCCGGTTGGCGTCGGGAAGTCGAGACGGGCCGACGGGGACCACCGCCGCAGGGTGCGTCCTCACTCAGTGCTGCCTCGATGGTGATGATGCGCGGTCGGCGGCCGCTGCCGGCTGCGGCGCAGGTCCTGGACGAGCCGTGGCGACCGTCCCCGAGTCACCTGTGAGAACCAGGTGCGCGGTGGGTAGCTCAGCCTCACCACGAAGTAGTTCACATACTCGAGCACGCCGAACAGCCAGATTCCGACCACCAGGGCGCCTGTGGCGAGGGAGTCCGGGAACCAGACGAGCACCCCGACCAGGCCGCCCGCGAGGACGGCAACGTCGACCACGCGAAACACGTGGTACGACGCCGCCAGTCCGCGCGGCATGTGGCCCGTCCCGATCCAGCGACGCGCGAGCAGCCAGTACGCCCCGCCTTGCGTCAGGATCAGCAGGAGCGGAACGAGCGCGGACCACAGAGCGCGTACATCCGTCGGGTCTGCAAATCGTGGTGTGACCCGCCATGCCACCACGGCGAAGACCACGACGGAGAGGAGCTCACCGCTGCCGAGACTCACATACCGCGGCCGCATCTTCTGGTGGTGCTGGGAGGACACCCGCCGAGTATGCGCTGCATCGCGAGCCCCCCCGGCGAACAGCCCATCGATCGGCGGACGACGGGCGACGAGACGACGGGCGACGAGACGACGAGACGACGAGGCGACGGGCGGAACAGGATCAGCTGACCGGGCTGATCCGGCGGGGGCCACGGATCACGTAGCCGGCCGCACCGGTGACCGCGAGGACCCCGGCGGTCGTCAGGGCCGCCACGCTGTCCGCCGGCTGGCCCGCCCAGGTGAGCAGGTGCAGCGCCATCGGCTCCGGTACGGCGGGGATGCCCGCCGAGACGCAGCCCGCCACGACCGGCAGTGTCCAGGCCAGCCGCCGACCGAACACCACCGCCGCCAGCGCGGCGAGCCCGACGAAACCGGCCGCGTCCCTGAGCACGATGCCGACCGGCGCCGTCGTCACGGCCGTCACCACAGCGGATCCGACCACGAGGATCGCCGCCAGGTGCACCGCGCGGCGCGGTACCCACCGGATCGCCGCGGTCGCGTCCAGGGTGCCGTCCGGCCCGCCCAGGCCGTACCCGAGGACACCCACGCCCAGCGCCAGGGCCAGCGCGGCGGTCGTCACGGCATGTCGTCCGTCGGCCTGTGCGGCGCCGATCCAGGCCAGCAGGCCCATGGCCGGCACCGCGCACAGCAATCCTCCTGGCACCTCACGGGAACGGAGGAACAGCAGCGCCGAGGTCACCGGCCGCCTCCGATGCCGAGGGCGGCAGCCTGGTCACCGCAGGTCAGACCGGCAGCGCGTACGGCGGCGACCCGGCGGACCTGCTCGTCGTCCGGCAGCGCGGTGAACGTCGTCCACATCTCGTCCCGGACGGCCTGCTCGTCCCCGAAGACGTTCTGGCCGGGCGCCGGATGACCGCCGTGCAGCCAGGCGGCCGTCACGGACCGGGCACGCAGCGCGTCGAGGTAGGAGTCGTCGTCGGCGCGGACGCAGAGCGGCGTACCGGCCCCGGCCAGGATGCGGGCGGTCAACTCGGCGGGATCGTCGGTCGCGGTGAGGTTGCCGGTGTCCAGCCACGCCTCGGTGGCCGGCTGTGGACGGCCGAGTCCGGGTGCCGCCTCGTGGACCGAGGTCGGCGCGTCCGGCAGTTCGGCGAGCAGACGCAACGCCTCCCGGGCCGGTGCGACGAGCGCGGGCAACTCCCGGCTGTGGGCCGCGCTGACGCAGACCTTCGGCCCGTCGTCGGTGGTGCACACCTCGGCGACTGCGGCCGGGTCGATCGGGAAAGCCTCCTCCAGCGGCACGGTCAGCATCGGCGCGGCGAGTGCCAGCCCGAGTGCCGGCGGGACGACGGCGAGCAGTCGTAGCACCGGGTTCCGCGCGAGGAACAGCACCAGTCCCCCGGCGGCCAACCCCCCGAACCACCCCGCCTGCCCCGCGCTCACCGAACCGGCGACCATCTCGAACTCGGAGATCGTGGTGGTGAAGAAGGGCAGCAGCAGGGCCGCCCCGGGGTCGGTGGCCTCGCTGGGCCTGGTCAGCTCGATCGCCGCGAGAAGTGCGGCCAGGCCGCCCACACCCAGGACCGCAGGGGTGTACGCGTACGGCAGCAGCCGGCCCACGCCGAGGCCGAGCCAGCCGGCGGCGACCAGGGCCAGTACGCCGACCAGTGTCACCGCCGGCCAGCCGGTGCCCGGGTGGCCGGCGGCGGCGGCGACCTTCGGTGCCCCGGCGGCCAGCACGAGAAGGTAGCCGGCCGCCAGGCAGGCTGCGGTGACCAGGGCGAACGGTCCCGTCCGCCGCCATCGGGAGACCGGGGTGGTGCCCAGCAGTTCCTCGATCCGGTTGCGCCGGTCCCGGCCCGCCTGCCAGGCACCGGCCGCCAGCGCCAGCGGCCAGAGGATCACCAGCATGATGCGCTGGAAGACGGCGAGGATGGTCCACTGCTGGTCCCAGAGGGCGGTCTGCCCGGTGAGCGCGAGCACATAGAGTCCCGCCACACCGAGCGCGGCGGTCGCGGCCCCCGCGAGAAGCGCGTCGGAGCGGCGTAGTTCGATCCCGACGATCCGGTTCACGGCGCCACCACCAGTCCGGCGCGGTGCCGCGTGATCAGCGCCGAGTACCCGCGTTCGATCGGGCTGTCCCCGGCGTCGTCGGGACCGCCGGCTGCCGCGATGTCGTCCGGCGTGCCATGGAACACGATCCGGCCGGCGTCGGCCAGCACCACGCTGGTGCAGGCGGCGGCCACGTCCTCGACGAGGTGCGTCGAGACGACGACACAGGAGCGTTCGCCGAGGTCACGCAGCAGTGCCCGGAAGTCGAGCCGCTGCTGCGGGTCGAGGCCCACGGTCGGCTCGTCGAGCAGCAGCAACTCCGGTTCGTTCACGATCGCCTGCGCGATCCCGGCCCGGCGCAGCATGCCGCCGGAGAGCGCCTTCAGCCGGGAGTCCGCCCGGTCGGCCAGACCCACCCGCTCGACCGCGTTCCGCACGGCCCGGCGTCGCCTGCCGCGCGGCACGTCCTTGATCCACGCCATGTACTCGACGAACTCGGCCACCGTGAAGCGCGGGTAGTAGCCGAACTCCTGGGGTAGGTAGCCCAGGGCTCGCCGTACTGCGCGCAGGTCGGGCCGCCCCTCCATCGGCTGTCCCAGCAGACGGAGTCGACCGTGGTGCGGGGGCAGTACGGTCGCCAGCGCCCGGATCAGGGTGGTCTTGCCGGCGCCGTTCGGGCCGAGCAGCCCGTGGACGCCGGCGCCCAGATCCAGGTCGACGCCGTCGACGGCCACGTACCGGCCGGTCCTCACTCGCAGACCCTCGGCCTGCACTGTCGTTGCCACGATTTCCTCCGCTCGTCGTTCGGTGCGGGTTCGATCGTGCGACGGCGGGGCGGGGACGCACCTCAACCGTGTTACCGACCGGCGCTGCGGGGAGTCGGCCGAAAGAACTACGCCGACCGGACGCCGGTGTCGTACCGTGGCCTTCCGTGCTGGTCATCTTTCCGGGTCCTCGCAGGTCACAGCGGGTGACGGCGGGTCTGCTCGCGGTCGTGGCGGCGGCCCTCGTCGTCCTCGAAGGGCTCGACGGCCCCACCCTGCCCGCCACGCTCGGCCTGATCGTCAGCGGGCTGCTCGCGGTCGCCGTGGTGCTGCTGGCCGAGGCCCGCCCGATCGCACTCGCCGTCGCGGCGGCGGTGTCGCTCGCGGTCTCGATCGCGTTCGGGCTCATCCCGACGCTGCGCCCGGAGCACACGTTCGGCGTCGTGGAACTCGCCGTGCTCTCGGTGGCGGTGATCCGCCTGGTCATGCAGCATCCGATCCGGCACGCGGCAGGTCCGGCCGCCCTGGCGATCCTCGCCATCGCCGTGCTGCCGTCCCGGGTCCTGCTGCATCCGGTCAACGCGGGGACCATGGCGCAGTACGGCGACCTGGTCGTCGTCGCGCTGACCGCCTGGGTGCTGTTCCTGGCGCTGCTCGGCCTCTACCTGCGCCTGCTGGAGCGCCGCCGGGTCGACCTCGACCGGCTGGCCCGACAGGCGGAACGCATGGACCACGCCCGCGACCTGCACGACTACGTCGCACACCACGTGACCGCGATCGTGGCGCAGACGCGCGCCATCCGATTCGTCACGAGTTCTGGTGCGGCGCCGTCCGCCGAGGACCTGGACGAGTTGCTGGCCGGTGTCGAACAGGCCGGCGGTCAGGCGCTCACCTCGATGCGTACGCTCGTCGGCCTCCTGCGCGACGAGACGGCCACGCCCGCGCCCGCCCACGGCACACTGGACGAGATGCTCACCGCGGTCACCGGCACCCTGCCCCCCGGACATCCCACGCCGACCGTCTCCGTCGACGAGGCGCTGGCGCACCGGCCCATGCCCGACGCCACCCTCGACGCGGCACATCACACCGTGCTGGAAGCGCTGACCAACGTGCTGCGCCACACCACCGAGGTGACGCGGATCGACATCGGGATCCGGATCCGGACCGATCGGCCCGATCTCGCCGAGGTGTCGATCCGCAACGACGGAAAGCCCTCCGGGTCGCCGCTGCCGGCCGGCGGCTTCGGCCTGACCGGCCTCGGCGAGCGGGTACGGGCTGCGGGAGGCGAACTCTCGGCCGGGCCCGACGAGTCAGGATGGCAGGTCACCGCGACCCTGCCGATCGACGACCGCCCTCCGGGTGGTCGACGCCGGTTCCGTCCGCTCGGGCGCGGGGCCGGGGCCGCACCGAAGGACGACGCATGACCATCCGGCTCCTGCTCGCCGACGACCAGGACATGATCCGTACGGCGTTCCGCATGATCCTGACCACCCAGCCGGACATCGAGGTGGTGGCCGAGGCGGCGGACGGCGAGGCCGCCGTGGACCAGGCCCGCCGACTCCGCCCCGACGTGTGCCTGCTCGACATCCGGATGCCGAAGCTCGACGGCCTCGAAGCGACCCGGCTGCTGGCCGGTCCGGCCGTCCGGGACCCGCTCAACGTCCTCATCGTCACCACCTTCGACCTCGACGAGTACGTCTACCGGGCGCTGCGCAACGGCGCGTGCGGCTTCCTGCTCAAGGACACCTCACCCAACCTGCTGGTGGAGGCGGTACGCGCCGCTGCCGCCGGGACCTCGCTGATCTCCCCGGCGGTGACCGTGCGGCTGCTGTCGCACCTGGCTCCCCGCCGGGTCGACGAACCCGGGACACCGGAGGCACCGCCCGTCGAGCCGCTCACCGAACGCGAACTCGCCGTGGTCCGGCTCGTGGCGCACGGGCACACCAACGACGAGATCGCCGGACGGCTCTTCGTGACGCTCTCGACGGTCAAGACACACCTGGCCAACGTGCAGCGCAAACTCGCCGCCCGCAACCGGGTCGAGATCGCCGCCTGGGCATGGCGCAACGGCGTCTGCTCCCCGCCCTGACCACGCCCACGTCCATCCCCTGACGTCGGTGCGGCGGATCGTCCGCACCGACCGGGCGAACGTCCGGTCAGCCGACCGCGCTGGTGGCGGCCTGCCGGCCGTACGGTGCGAGGAAGACCTTGTCGGCGGTGCCGGACCGCTGCTCGGCCAGGGCCGCCGGTAACTCGTCGAGCCCGAAGAAGGCCGGGGTCAGGCGCTCCAGCGGCAGTGCGGAGAGCAGCCCCACCGCCCGCTGGTGGGTGTACGGGTTGATCAACGCGCCGATGATCGTCAGCTCGCGGGAGAAGATCTCGTTCGGCCGGATGCCCGCCTCGTCCTCGGGGTGGGCGACTCCGAAGACCAGGATCCGCCCGCCCCGCGACGCCATCGCCATCGCGTCGCGCAGGATCCGCGACGACCCGACGGCGTCGACGACGTACGGGAATCCGAAGCCGCCGGTCAGCGCCCGGGCCGCCGCCTGCGTCCCCGGGTCGGTCGGGTCGAACGCCGCGTGCGCCCCCATCGCCAGGGCCAGCCTGCGCCGGTCCGCACGCGGGTCCATCGCCACCACCGGGGCACAGCCGGCGGACCGGGCCAGCGCCACCATCATCGCCCCGGCCGGACCGGCGCCGTAGACCAGCGCCGGTAGGCCGGAGACCGGCGCCAGCCGGTCCATCCCGTGTACGCAGCAGGCCAGCGGCTCGGTCAGCGCCCCGATCCACGGCAGCGTTCCCGCCGGCAGCCGGTAGGCGATGCGCGCCGGCACGACCTGCCGTCGGGTCATCCCGCCGTCCAGTCGTACCCCGTAGCCGCGCCGGTGGTCGCAGAGGTGCTCCTGGCCGAGTCGGCAGTACGCGCAGGCGGTGCAGTAGCGGTGCGGCTCGACGGTCACCAGGTCACCGACGTCGAGCCCGTCGACGTCGGCCCCGACCTCGGTGACCCGACCGCAGACCTCGTGCCCGAGCACGACCGGCCGGGCGGCGGGGAAGGAGCCCGCCACGATGTGACCGTCGGTGCCGCAGACCCCGACCGCCAGCGGGGCGAGCGCCACCTCGTCCGGCAGCAGGTCACGGGCGGGTACCCGATCCAGCCGGACGTCACCCGGACCGTGGAACCGCACCGCCGTCGTGCTGCCGCGACCGGTCGTCGACACGGTGTCAGAGACTGTCATGCAACAGCTCCTTGAGCCGGCGGATGTGCGCCAACGCGGCCTCCGCCGCGCCGTCCGCGTCACCGGCGCAGATCGCCTCGAAGATCGCCTGGTGCTCGTCGACGGCGAGCAGCATGCCGCCCTGGACGCTGGTGGACCGCATCGCCATCCGGACCCGGCCCTGCACCCCGTCGAGCATCTGGGCGAGCACCGGGCTCTGGGCCGCCAGCCGGATCTCCCGGTGGAACGCCGCGTCCAGTTCCAGGTGCTGGGCCAGGTCGCCGGCCTCGGCGGCAGCCCGGTGCGCGGTCAACAGACCGAGCAGCGTACGCCGCAGTGCCGGAGTGTACCGCTCGGCGGCGAGCCGGGCGGCTGCCCACTCCAGCGCCTCCCGCGCCTCGTAGAGGCTGACCAACTCGGCCCCGCCGATCCGGGCCACGACCGCGCCCCGGTTCATGGTCTCGCTGGCGAGGCCCTCCTGGACCAGCCGGACGACGGCATCGCGCACCGGGCTGCGGCTGACCGAGAACTCCTCGGCCAACGCCGGAACGCTGAGCCGGGTCCCGGGCCGCAGCTCACCGGAGATGATCCGGTCACGGACCGTCCGATAGATGACCTCCCCGGCCCGCACCGCCTCCTCGGCAGGCGGTCGGGCCGAGGTCTCGGCGGCGGTGCGCTGCTGCGGAGGGATCGACGTGGACGGCACAGGTGACCTCACTCGGTGGACGTCCCGGCCGACCCGGTGCCGGCCGCGGCGGTGGACGCGGCGGCCAGGAAACCCGTGGCGAACCGGTGGTATGTCGCCGCCACCGCGGCGACGGCGTCCGGGCGGGCGACCGCGCCGGAGAGCAGTCCGCGCAGCGCGTCCCACCAGATGCTACGGCCGATGGCGAAGCCGGTGAAGCCGCCGGCCGCCGCCTCGCGCAGCCACCCGTCCACCGTCTCCACCGGAGCATTGGCACCCAACAGGATGCACTCGCCGCCGGTGGCGGCGGCCAGGTCGGCGGCGGCCCGGTAGTGGCCGACCTCGGCGAGATGCTCCAACTTCCACACGTCGACCGGGAACGCCTGCGACAGTTCCGTCATCCCGCGCAGGATCAGCTCGGGGCGCAGCTTGCGGTCGAAGGCGGCGGTGTCGCCGTCGACTGCGGCGAGCTGTCCGGGCGTCGGCGGCACCAGGAGTTCGACCAGGAACCGGCCGCCCGCGTCGCGTACCGCCGTGGCCACCTCGGCCAGCCGGTCCCGCTGCACGGCGTTGCCCTCGCGGTCGCCGTCCACGTTGTAGCGGATCAGCACCTTCGGCAGCGTCGGCGTGTGGTGACGCAGGAACCCGGGCAGGTCCGCCGGCTCGGTCTCGTAGACGTCGAGGCCACCGCGCTCCAACGGCATGCTCAGGGCGACCCGGTGGGCGTGGGCCCGTTCCGGCACGCCCGGCCCGAGCAGGTCGTCGACCAGCACCGCAGCGTGTTCCCGCAGCTCGGGCGCAGCGGCCAGGGCGGCGAGCAGTCCGTCGAGGACCATGTGCTTGCCGTCGGCGATGGCGGCCCGCTCGGTGACGGCGGCCGTGCCGGTGTGCCCGTAGAGGGCCTTGGTCAACCAGGGGCGCTGGTCCATGGCGAGGATCAGCAGACTCATCGGGCTTCCTCCGTGACGATGCAGGGCTTGACGTAGTCACCGGCGACGAACCGGGCGAACGCTCCGGGCAGCTCGGCGAGGGGCAGCGGGTGGGTCAGGGTGTCGCGCAGGGTGCCGCCGACCGCCCGCAGCAGCGCCCAGTTCTCCTCGACCTCGCTGGTCGGGAAGTAGAACGAGCGCACCGTGAAGCAGTCCGTGCGCCGCCAGCGCGGTGTCGCCGGCATGGTGTACGGCTCATTCGACTCGCCGAGCGCCACCACCGTCCCGCCGGGGGTGACCACCCGCTGGGCGGTCTCCCGGGCGGCAGCCGCCCCGGACACCTCGACCACCAGGTCGTACTGGTTCTCCCGGGTCAGTGCCTCGGCGGTGGTGGGGACGGCACCGAGCCGCTCGGCGGTGGCCGACCGGCCGGGGTGCGGGTCGTACGCGTGCACCTCGCCGACGCCCAGCAGCGGCGCCACGGCCACCACACCCAGTCCCAGCGGTCCGGCGCCCACCACCAGCGTCCGGTCGACGTCGCCGACCCGGGTACGCCGCGCCAACCGCAACGCGTGCGCGGCGGTGCCGACGGTGTCCAGACCGAGCACGGCGACGTCCAACGCGACGTCGTCGGGGACCGGCAGCACGCACCGGGCCGGCACGTCCACGTGCTCGGCGAACCCGCCGTCGCGTTGCCACCCGATCAGCTCCCCCAGGGCCAGGCACTGGTTGGTCATCCCGGCCCGGCAGCGGACGCACTCGCCGCAGTAGACGGGGATGTAGACGATGGCCCGGGTGCCGCTCGGCACGTCCACGCCCTCGCCCACCTCGACGACCGTGCCACCGATCTCGTGGCCGGGCACCACCGGCGAACCCGCGGCGAGCAGCCGCTTGTCCGACCCGCAGAGCGCGCAGACGTCGACCCGCAGCCGCACCTCGCCCGGTGCCACCGGGCCGAGCGACACCTGCTCGAAGTCGATCCGCCCGTCGCCGGTGAACCGGGCCCGGGAACTGGTCGTGCTCACTTGACCGCACCTCCGGTGATGCCCCGGACCAGCCAGCGCTGCGCGAAGATGGTGAGCAGCAGCGCGGGGGCCGAGATCAGTGTGCTGGCGGCCATCAGGCCACCGAAGTCGTTCGATCCCTGGCCGATGAAGTTGAACGCGATGACGGTCAGCGGCAGCGTCTCGTTGTTCGCCAGGGCGAGCGCGAACAGGAAGTAGTTCCAGGAGAAGACGAAGCTGAGCGTCAGTGCCACCGACAGCCCCGGCAGGGCCAGCGGCAGGGCGATCCGGGTGAACCGCTGCCAGGCGTTCGCGCCGTCGATCAGCGTCGACTCCTCGATGCTGATCGGGATCTCCTCGAAGAAGGGGATCAGCAGCCAGATGCAGAGCGGCATCGTGATGATCAGGTGCGCGACGATCAGCAGCCCGTAGTTCAGCATGGTGTTCGAGGGCGCGTCGATGCGTACCGACAGGACGAAGAGCGGCAACACGAACAGCACGCCGGGGGCCATCCGGGCCAGCAGGGTGAGGAATCCCAGACCGGGCAGGTTGCGGCGGACCACGACGTACGCCGCGGGCACCCCCAGCAGCAGGCCGAGCAGGGTCGAGCCACCGGCGACGATGAAGCTGTTGACGATGTAGCGACCGAAGTCGAACCGCTCGAACAGGGCGGTGTAGTTCTCCAGGGTCAGCGCCGACGTCACGGCGAAGATCGAGCCGGTGATGTCGACGTTGCGCCGCAGCGAGGACCAGAGCATGAACAGCACCGGGCCGAAGAAGATCACGGTGAAGACGGCGTACGCCGCATAGACGCCGAGGCGACGGCGGCGGGGCTGACGGGCGGTGTCGGCGCTGGTCACGGTGCTCACTTCGCCTCCCGGGAACGCAGCCAGGTGAAGAGGCCGGCGATGCCGATCACCAGGACGAGCAGCGTGATCTGCAACGCCGCCGCGTAGCTGGGGGCCTGGTCGATGAAGGCGGCCCGGTAGCCGTAGACGTTCAGGGTGTTCGTCGAATTCACCGGACCCCCCTGGGTCATGATGTAGACGGTGTCGAAGAACCGGACCAGGTCCACGGTGCGCAGCAGGATCGCCACGGTCAGCACCGGGCGCAGCAGCGGCAGGCCGATGTGCCAGGCGGTCCGCCACGCGCTCGCCCCGTCGATCGCGGCGGCCTCGAACGGCTCCTCGGGCAGCGCCCGGATACCCGCCGAGATGATCAGCGCCATGAACGGCGTCCACTGCCAGATGTCGACCAGCGCGATGGACCACGGCGCGATGCTCGGGTCGCCGAGCCAGATCACCGGGTCGATGCCGACCGCGCCGAGGATCTGATTGGCCGCGCCGAGCGTGGGATCCATGATCAGCAGCCACAGCAGACCGACCGCCACGCTCGCGGTTATCGCCGGGATGAGCATCATCCCCTGGAAGATCCGCCGGCCGGGCACGTCGAGGCTCATCACGTACCCGAGCACCAGGCCGAGCAGCGTCTCGACGAGGAGACAGACGACGAAGAGGAAGATCGTCACCCGCAGCGAGTTCCAGAACTCGGGGGTGGCCAGCATCTCCCGGTAGTTGCCGAAGCCGAGCAGACCGGCGTTGGTGCCGTCGGGCCGCCGATCGGTGATCGACAACCACAGGGTGTAGACGATCGGCACCAGCACCAGGGCGCCGGTGGCGAGCAGCGCCGGCAGGACGAACGGCATGATGCCCCGCGCGGTCGGATCGACCCGCCGTCGGCGGCGCTGCCGTGGTGCGGGGGGCGACGCCCCCCGCTCCGGCTTACCGGAGCGGGAGACGTCCGACGGACTCGTGGTGACCACTACGTCATCCCTCGTTCTTGGCCAACTGCGGGGCGAGACCGTCCTGGATCTGCTTGGCCGCCTCGGCGGCCGAGGCCCGGCCCAGGATCGCCAGGCCGACCGCGTCGCCGATGATCTTGCGCATCTCCGGCGCCGCCACACCGACCGGACCGACCTCGGTGGAGCCGGTGGTCTGCGCCGAGGTCAGCACCTCGTTCCACTCCTTGAGCAGGTCGGTGTCGAGCGAGGAGGTGTACGCCTCCGAACCGGCCACCGAGGTACGCGGCGGGGCGATGCCCGACTCGGTCAGCTTCTGCTGGACCTCGGCGCTGGTCGCCCACTCGACGAACTTCCAGGCAGCGTCCTTCTTCTGGGAGAACGACGAGACCGCCAGCCCCCAGGACAGGATCGTGGTGCGGGAACCGGCCTCTCCGGCGGGGAACGCCACCACGCCCAGGTCGTCGGCCACCTTCGAGCTACCCGGGTCGGTGATACTGCTGACCTCGTTGCTCGACTCCAGCATCATCGCCGCGTTGCCGGCGGCCATCAGCGCCGAGGACTGGGTGAAGGTGTTGTTGACCACGCCGTCCGGGCCGTACTCGCGGGCCAGGGTGGCGTACTGGTCGATCGCCTCGACCGCACGCGGGTCGTCGAAGTTGGGCGTGACCTTGTCCTCCTTCGTCCACTCCACCCCGCGCGCGTGCAGGAACGGACCGAAGGTGAACGGCAGCGCCGTCGACTGCCCCCGCAACGCGATCGGCGTGACCGCACCGTTCGAGCGGTCCTTGATCGCCGCCGCGGTACTGGTCAGCTCCGCCAACGTCGTCGGCGGAGTGAGGTTGTACTGCTGGAACAGGTCCTTGCGGTAGTAGAGGACCACGGCTTCGACGTTGATCGGCGCGGCGATCTGCTTGCCGTCGACGGTCATGCCGGCCCGTACCGCCTCGGGGAAGTCCTCGACGTTGTAGTCGGCGGCACCGGAGACGTACGAGTCCAGCGGCTCGTAGTAGTTCGACCGGGCGAACTGCGGCCCCTCGCGGGAGGGCAGCGCCATGAACACGTCCATGGCGGAGCTGCGCGACTGCAGGTTGAGTTGCACCTTGTCGCGCATCTGCTGCTCGGCGAAGGTCTGCACCCGCACCTTCAGCCCCGACTCGCGCTCGAAGTCGCCGATCAGCGGCTCGATCGCCCGCTGCCAGGGGTGGTTGGACATGATGAGGTTGATCTCGTCGGACGATCCGGCGGAGTCGCCTCCGCCGCAGCCGACGAGGAGCCCGCCGGTCATGGCCAGAGCGATCCCGGCGGTGAGATATCTGCGCATGTCTTGCCCTTCCGTGTTCTCGTGTCAGCCGAGCAGGGGTTCCAGCCAGCGGTGGAAGGAGTCGAGCTCGGTGGGGTGGGTGGTGCGCCACTGCTCGGGCACGGCCCGGGTCCGCCCGGCCACCTCGGCCAGCGGCACCGGGTCGTACCCGACGTCGTACGAATCGCCGGGCCGGCGGTGCAGCCCGACCATGACCCCGCCGACGCCCTCCACCAGCAGCCGGGCCGCGCGCCGCCCGACCTCGGCGGCCTCGCGTCGGTCGGTCTCGGAGGCGAGGGAGGCGGCACTGCGCTGCGCCATCCCGAGCACCTCGCCCCGAGCGGCGACGCCGAGCCGCGCGCCGACGGTGCGGGCGAGTACCCGACAGACGCCGCCGAGCAGGATGCGGGTGTGGTTGGCCGCCTCGAACGGCTCGTCGGTCAGTTCCGGCGCGGCGCCCTCGCTGACCACCACGAAGGCCCGACCGTGGGCGGCCAGGGCGTCGGCGACCCGGTCCAGGAAGACGGTCGTGTCGAACGGGACCTCCGGCAGCAGCACCAGGTGGGGTGCGTGCGCCGGGTCGTCGCCGTGCCAGGTCGCGGCCAGCGCCAGCCAGCCCACCGAGCGACCGAGGGTCTCCACGATCCGGACCGGTTCCACGCCGGCCATCGCCGCGTGGTCGCGGGCCAGGTCCGGGACGATGCGGGTCAGGTACCGGGCGGCCGAGGCGTACCCGGGACTGTGGTCGACGCCGACCAGGTCGTTGTCGACCGTCTTCGGGATGCCGACGGTGAGCAGCGGCCGTCCCCGCTCGGCGGCCCGCTCGCCGAGGGCGTGCAGCAGGGCCATGGTGCCGTTGCCGCCGATCAGCGACACGCCGTCGACCTGGTGCCGGTCGAGCGAGTCCAGTGCGGCGTCGAGGTCGGCGACGGTCACCGCCCGGCGGCCCGCGCCGAGCCAGGACCCACCCCGGCGGGTCACCGCCACCGGCACGTCAGCCCGGGTCACCTCGGTGAACGCCCCGCTCACCAGGGCGTCCGGCCCACCGCGCAGGGCCAGCACCGGGTGCCCGTCGGCGGCTTCCAGGAAGCCGTGGAGGCTGGCGTTGACCACGGCGGTCGGCGCTCCGGTCTGTCCGATCAGCAGGCGCATGGTCAGCCCTCGACCGGCCGGGTCGCCACGCTCTGGAAGCTCTGGAACGCCTCCAGACCGGGACGTCCGCCCTCGTAGCCGAGGCCGGAGTGGCCGAGCCCGCCGAAGGGCACCCACGGGGTGTTCGGCGTACCGGTGTTGACACCGACGATCCCGGCCCGCAACCGACCGGCCACCGCACGGGCGGCGTCGAGGTCGGTGCCGCAGACGTAGCCGGCCAGTCCGTACCCGGTGGCGTGGTGCAGACGCAGCACCTCGTCGAGATCCCGGTAGACACGCACCGGCGCGACCGGTCCGAAGATCTCCTCGGTCATCGCACGGCAGTCGTCCGGTGCGTCCAGCAGCACGGTCGGGGCGGCGAAGTGTCCCGTCGTGGGCAGACCGGCGTCGGTGGTCACCGCACGGGCGCCCCGGGCGACGGCGTCGGCGACGATCTCGGCCATTCGGGCGGGGTCGCCGGCCGGGGCGAGCGGCCCCAGGTCGGTGGCCGGATCGGTGGGGTCACCGACGCGCAGCGCCCGGGTGGCGGCGACGAACGCCCCGGTGAACTCCTCGGCCACCTCGGCGGCGACGAAGACCTGGTTGGCGGCGATGCAGGACTGGCCGTTGTTGCGGTACTTGGCCACCACCAGGTTCTCGGCCGCCGCCGCCGGATCGGCGTCGGGAAGCACCACGAACGGCGCGCATCCGCCCAGCTCCAGCACGGTACGCAGGAAGTGCGGGGCGGCCTGGGCGGCGACCAGCTTCCCGACCCGGGTGGAGCCGGTGAACGACACCACGCGCACCGCCGGGTCGGCGAGCCAGGGGTTCACCACGTCCTCCGGAGTGCCGAGGACGGTGGAGAGCCACCCCTCCGGCAGGTGCCGGGCACAGACCTCGGCCAGCACCAACGACGACAACGGGGCGATTTCGCTCGGCTTGAACAGCACCGGTGCTCCGGCCGCCACCGCCGGGGCGATCTTGCGGGCCGGAATGGAGACCGGGAAGTTCCACGGGGTGAGTACGGCGGCCACCCCGATCGGCCGCGTCCGCACCTCGTGCCGGATCCCCGGCACCACGTCGAACCGCTCGGTCGACTGCCTTTCCAGCAGCTCGGCGGTGATCCGGAAGTACGCCACCGTGAGCCCCAGCTCGGCCCGGGCCTCGGCGAGTCGTTTGCCGGTCTCCCGGGTGATCAGGGCCGGCCACTCGTCCTGGCCGGCGAGCTGCTCGACGGCGTCGGCGATGGACCGCAGCGCGGCGGTCCGCTCGGCGACCGGACTGTCCACCCAGCCGACCGACTTCTTCGCGGCATCGAGGGCGGCAGCGGCCTCGGCCGCCGCACCGAGGGTCACCTCGGCGAAGGCGACGCCGTTGGCCGGATCGTGCACGGCCAACCGCGCGCCACCGGCATCGGGGTGGCCGGCGACCCGCACGGCGGTGTCGGCGGCGAGAACCTGCGAGACGATGCGGTCGGTCACGGTAGCTGCTCCTCGTAGCGGTCGAGCTGGTCAGGGTCGAGGTCGATGCCGAGGCCGGGCTGGTCCGGCACCCGGACGGTGCCGTGATCGGTGAGCAGCGCGTCGGCGGCAGCGCGCAGCGGGTTGGAGCGGATGTCCCACTCGACGAGTCGGGTGGCCCGGCTTGCGGCGGCGGCGCAGACCGTCGCCGCAGTGGCGACGGCGCCGTTGTACAGGTGCGGATTGACGGTGTGCCCGGTGGCGGCGGCGGCCGTACGGACGGCGAGGAACTCGGTGATTCCGCCGACCTTGCTCAGGTCGGGTTGGACGATGCGGACCGCGTCGGCACGCAGGTACGGCGTGAAGGCCGTCGCGCCGTAGAGGTTCTCCCCGGTGGCCAGGGGCATCCCGGTACGGCGGGCCAGCTCGGCCAACTGCTCCGGACGGTCACCGGCGAGCGGCTCCTCCAGCCAGGCCACTCCCAGCTCGGCCAGGGCGGGCGTGACGGCCAGCGCCTCGTCGAGCGACCACGCCTGGTTGGCGTCGGCGAAGAGCTGCGCGTCGTCGCCGAGGACCCGCCGGGCGGCGCGGACGTTGGCCAGGTCGGTCTCGGCACCGAAGCCGACCTTGATCTTCACGGCGGTCAGGCCGAGCGCGGCGCAGCGTTCGGCGGTCTCGGCGACCCCGGTCGGGCCGAGGCTGGAGCCGTAGACCGGCACCTCGGTGGGCGGCTCGGGGTGGTCGGCGAGCAGCCGGGTCAGACTCACCCCGGCATGCCGGGCGGCAAGATCCCACAGGGCCAGGTCGACACCGCTGACGGCCTGGTGGATCGGGCCCGGCGCGCCCCACTGCCGGCCCAGCGGTCGCAGCCGCCGCAGCAGCGTCCGGTGGGCCTCGGCGGTGTCGGTGAAGCGCCGGCCGACCAGGAGCGGGGCGACTCCTTCGCGGATCGTGGCGATCCGCTCCCGCCAGGCCCAGGAGGGATAGTTGGCCCAGGTCTCGCCCACGCCCACCGAACCGTCCGCGAGCTCGACCTCGACCAGGATCATCACCCGGTGGGTCAGCGGGGCGAACGACATGGCGATCTTCTCGTCGGGACGGGCCCGCAGCACCCGGCAGCGCACGGCGGCCACGGCGACGTCCGGCAGCGCCGCCGGTGAGGGCGCGGCGGCCGACGGTTCGGAGGTGGGCTGCCCCACGGCTGCGGACGTTCGGAGCATTGTTCCCTCTCTCACAACTCGCACCAAGGTGCATGCAATCTTGGGGGCACGTGAAGTCCACGTCAAGGGCCCGTAACAAATGTGTTGCCTGCTGAGCGGGCGGAGCCGGGATTCGGCGCACGCGACGACCCGGCGCGGCAGACGGCGGTCGAGTGCGGCCTGCGGTCACCAACCCGCCGGTCGGGTGCAGTCGGTGGTCACCGTCCGGGGCAGGTCACCGGCCGCGAGTCAACGCGGGACGGTGCGAAGCGGACCCGAGCGCGAGTCGGCGCGGCGCAGGCCGGAGCCGGGTCGGGGGCAGCGTGGGTCAGCGCGGGTCGGCGCAGGTCAGGGCGGCGCAGGTCGGGGCGGCGCAGGTCGGGGCGGCGCAGGTCGGGGCGGCGCGGGTCGGGGCGGCGCGGGTCGGGGCGGCGCGGGTCGGGGCGGCGCGGGTCGGGGCGGCGCGGGTCGGGGCGGTGGCGGTCAGGCGCGGACGAACCGGGTCCCGGCTCGCCGGGCGGCATCGGCCACGGCCGGCGGCAGGTCGACATCGGTGACCAGGGTGTCGATCCGGTCGAAGGCGCAGACCCGGACCGGGGCGCTGGCGTCGAACTTGCTGCCGTCGGCGACCAGGACCACCTCGTCGGCGATCTCCATCACCGCGTGCTTCGCGGTCAGTTCCACCTCGGACCGCACGTAGACACCCCGGGCGTCCACCGCGCTGGCGCCCAGGAAGAGCATCCGTACCCGCATCCGCTGCAACAGGTCCAGGGCGGCGAAGCCGACCATCGCCTGGTTCTCGTGCAGCACCTCGCCGCCGAGGCCGATCACCCGGACCCGAGGTCGACCCAGCATCTGCGCCAGCACCGGAACCGAGTGGGTGACCAGGCAGCCGTCGAAGTCGTCGGGAAGGCAGTGCGCCACGGCGGCTGCGGTCGTACCGCTGTCCACGCCGATCGTGTCGCCGGGAGTGACCAGCGCTGCGGCGGCGCGGCCGACGACGAGCTTGGCCTCGGGGTTGACCTGCGCGCGGTGCAGGTAGCTGGGGCCGGCGGCACCACCGGGGGGCAGGCTGACCCCACCGTGGACCAGCACCGCCTCGCCCCGCTCGGCGAGCCGGCGCAGGTCACGACGGACGGTCATCGGGGAGACGCCGAGCTGCTCGGCGAGGTCGGTCACGGAGAGGAAGCCCGACCGGCGCAGCGCCGCCATGATCTGGGTCCGGCGCTGCGGCGCGCCGTCGTAGCGCAGGGACTCCAAGGTCACGCCGGGCGCCTTCCTCTCGGGATGGATGAAGTCTAGAGCACCAACCCATCTGGTTGATTTCTAACAACGGATGTTAGTTTTACCATCCGTTGTTCTGCCTTCCTGGAGGATGAGCTGTGACCGACTTCCCCGCCTCGAGCCTGGCCCGCCCCTCCGGTGGTTACGCGATGCTCGCCGTCGACCAGCGCGAGGCTCTGCGGGCCATGTTCGCCGCCCACCAGTCCGCCCCCGTCACCGACCGACAACTGACCGACTTCAAGGTGACCGTCGCCCGGGTGCTCAGCCCGTACGCCTCGGCCCTGCTGGTGGACAAGCAGTTCGGCTGGGACGCCGTGGTGGCCAGCGGCGCCGTCGCCTCCGACTGCGCCCTGATCGCCGCTGCGGACGCCTTCACCGGCAGCGCCACCGAGTTCGTCGCCGACGTGGCGATCGACCCCGCCGTCGTCCCGGCCACCGTCCGCGCCGAGGGCGCGAAGGCACTCAAGCTGCTCCTGCTCTGGCGTCCGGACGAGGACCCCGAGGGCCGGATCGCGCTCGCCACCGACTTCATCGAGCGGTGCCGCAAGCACGGTCTGGTCAGCATCATCGAGCCGGTCAGCCGAGGCCCGCGCGACGGCGGCGAGTACGACCACGAGGCCGGCATCCACGCCGCCGCCCGGGAACTCGGGGCTCTCGGGGCCGACCTGTACAAGGCCGAGGTCCCCACCCACGGCAAGGGCACCGAGGCGGAGATCCTCGCCGGCTCGCAACAGCTCACCGAGGTCATCGACAGCCCCTGGGTCGTCCTGTCGTCCGGCGTACCGGCGGAGCGCTTCGGCACGGCCGTCCGGACCGCCTGCCGGGGCGGGGCCTCCGGCTTCCTGGCCGGACGTGCCGTCTGGGCCTCGGTGATCGGCAGCCCCACCCTGGAGGCGGACCTCTCCACCGTCTCCGCCGACCGGCTGCGCCGACTCGCCGACCTCGTCGACGACGCCGTCACCCGCTGAGCCGTGCCGGTCGGCGATCTGCTCGCGGTGGCCGCCGTGGCGCTCGGCGCCACGGCGCAGCGCCTCACCGGTCTGGGATTCGCCCTGGTGGCGGCCCCGTTCCTGGTGGTGCTGCTCGGGCCCCGCACCGGCGTCACCCTCGCCAACGTCCTCTCCATCGCGATCTGCCTGATCGTGCTCGCCGGGACCTTCCGGCACCTGCAACGACGGCTCGCTGCGACCCTGGCCGTCGGCGCCGTCGTCGCCGTACCGCTGGGCGCGCTGGTGGTCCGCACCCTGCCCACCCCGGCGTTGCTGATCGGAGTGGGCACGCTGACCGCCGCCTCGGTGCTCTGGGTGGTCGCCGGGCGGGAACTGCGGCTACTCCGCCGTCGGGGTGGAGCCGTCGTCGCCGGCCTGGCCTCGGGCTTCTGCAACACCACCGCCGCCACCGGCGGCCCGCCGTTGGCGGTCTACGCGGCCAGCACCAGTTGGTCGCAACGCGCCTTCGTGCCCAGCGTGCAGCTCGTCGGACTGGTGAGCAACGGACTCTCGGTGGCCGCGAAGGGACCTCCGGCGGTCTCCCTGCCCTTCGTCGCCTTCTGTGGGGTGGCGATGGCGGCCGGGCTACTCGGCGGGCAGTTCCTCACCCGGCGGGTCAGTGAGGCCCACGCACGCCGGGCGATGCTCCTGCTGGCCCTCGGCGGCAGTCTGCTCGCCGTCGGCAAGGGGGTGACCTCGCTGTGACCGGACGTCAGGGCTACGAATCCAACCCCGCACCCGCCGACCCGGACGACGTACCCCGTGCCGGCCCGGTCCGCCGACCCGGGCGACTCTTCGCCGTCGGCACCGACCCCGATCCCCGGTTCACGCTGGCCAACGAGCGCACCTTCCTCGCCTGGATCCGTACCTCACTGGCGCTCTTCGCGGCCGGCATCGCCCTGGAGGGCCTCAACCTGCCCATCCATCCGGGCTATCGGCTCGCCGCCGCCGTGCTCCTGATCGCACTCGGCACGCTCACCCCGGCCCACGCCTGGCTCGGCTGGCTGCGCACCGAGCGGGCGCTGCGACTGAGCCGGGGACTGCCGCCGCCGACCAGCATGGCGGTGCCGCTCGCCACCGGGCTGCTGACCGTCGGGATCCTGCTCACCCTCGGTCTGCTGCGGTGAGCACGGCGGGCCTGCACGTCGAGCGGACCAGACTGGCGTGGCGTCGCACCGCCGCCGCCTACGCGTTGGCCGCGCTCGTGATCGGTCGGATCCTGGCGTTCGACCTGGGGCACGCCGCGTTGGCGGTCGCGGCTCCGTTCGCCGCCGTGGCGCTGCTGGTGATGATCGGACCGCTGCCGCGCCGAGCCTCCGCAGCCCGGGTCACCCGCCGAGCACCGGCCGCCCGCCCGGCCGGTGCCGCACCGCCGACCGCACCGGCACCCGTGCTGCTCGCCCTGGTGGCCGCGATGACCGCCCTCGCGGGGCTGGTCGGGGCGATCGTCGTGCTGTTGGCCTGACCGGGAACGTCGACCGTCGCCGGACGAGTCCGGGCCGGGTGGGACCGCTCCCTCCCCGCGCACTCGACGTGCGCCCGTTCCCGTGCCGGTCAGCGCGGGACGTCGCCGGACCGTACTCCGTTGACCAGGAGCGCGACCATGCGGCGCGCGTAGTCGGGCTCCTCGTCCGGCATGGGCGCGCACAGCTTCGCGACCGCGTAGAGCAGATCCTGTGGGCTGATCTCGGCTCGGATCTCGCCGGCCGCCGTCGCGCTGTCGAGCAGGGCTCCGAGGGGCGGCCCCAGCTTCTCCATCAGGTAGCCGGAGAGGCCGTCGTACGCGGGATTGCCGGAGTGCAGGGCCACGGCGAAGCCCCGTTTGGTCGCGACGAGTGCGGCGAACCGGTCGAGCCACCCGGCGAGTGCGGCCATCGGCTCGTGCGCGGCGGCCAGCACCGGAGCCGCCTCGGCGCAGGCGTCGATCTCTCGCTCGATCACCGCCTTGATCAGGTCTGAGCGCTGGGGAAAGTGCCGGTAGAGCGTGCCGACCCCGACACCGGCCAGGTCGGTGATCTGTTTGGCGGGCGCGTCCACACCCGAGGTGCCGAAGACCGTCTTCGCCGCGTCGAGCAGCGAGTCGACGTTGCGCTGCGCATCGGTGCGCTTCCGGCGCGGCACCCGCCCGACCGCCGGTGGACCGGTCTCCGACACGTCAACCCCCTTGCTGTTCCGGAAAGCCGTTCCGTATAGTTCCGGAAAGTCATTCCGCTTAACCTGACGATACCCCGAGGAGACGATCATGCAGTACCGCCCTCTGGGCCGGACCGGCATCAAGGTCAGCCCGTACGCGCTCGGCGCGCTGATGTTCGCCACCCAGGTGGGCAACCCCGACCCGCAGGACTCGGTCCGGGTGATCCACAAGGCGCTCGACGTCGGCATCAACCTCGTCGACACCTCCGACGCGTACGGCGACTCGGAGGAGGTCGTCGGCCGGGCACTCGTGGGTCGGCGGGACACCGTCGTCCTGGCCACCAAGTTCAGCCGCCCGACCGGCACCGACCCCAACCAGCAGGGCACCTCCCGACGCTGGATCACCACTGCGGTCGAGGACTCCCTGCGCCGCCTGCGCACCGACCACATCGACCTGTACCAGGTGCACCGGCTGGACCCGGACACCGACATCGAGGAGACGCTCTCCGCACTCACCGACCTGATCCGCACCGGGAAGGTACGGGCGATCGGGTCGTCCAACACCCCGGCCGGCGACATCGTCGAGGCGCAGTCGGTCGCCGAACGACGCGGGCTGGCACGTTTCCGCGCCGAACAGGCGCCCTACTCGATCCTCAACCGCGGCATCGAGAACGAGGTGCTGCCGACGGCGCAGCGCTACGGGATGGGCACGCTGGTCTGGGGCCCGCTCGGTCAGGGGATGCTCACCGGCCGGGTCCGCAAGGGCCGGCAGAACGACCTGCGACGGGCCCACATCTTCCGCCACCTCACCGACGAGCGCCGGATCGACGTCGTCGAGCGGCTCGCCCCGCTCGCCGAGGAGGCCGGTCTGCCGCTGACCCATCTCGCCATGGCCTTCGCCATCGCACACCCGGGCGTGACCAGCGCGCTGCTGGGTGCCCGCACCCTGGACCAGCTCGACGGCCTGCTCGACGGCCTCGACGTCGCGCTCTCCGACGACGTCCTCGACCGGATCGATGAGATCGTCCCGCCCGGCACCGACGTCACCCGGCTCGATCAGGCATACCTGCCGCCGGCCCTGACGGAGCCCGCGCTGCGCCGCCGACCGGTCGGCGAGCGCCGCGCCGCCTGAGTCGGGCGCGACGGCTCGGCGACGATCAACGCGCACCGTAGGCGCGGATGAAGACGCGCACGCCGTCGATCATGGTCTTCCTGACCCGGTCGGGATCGACGCCGGTCGGGTCGGGCTGCTGGTTGTAGGCCAGCAGGACGGTCAGGGCGAAGAGGTGCTCGGTGGCCAGGCGCGGATCGTCGGTCTCCAGCAGGCCGGCCTCGGCGAAGCCGGCGACGTACTCGGCCATCAACTCCTCGGCGCCGTCGGTGGACACGTCGTCGCCGGTGCTGGGGGTACGTAGGCGTTCCTGGGCGGCGAGCGCGAACGCCGCGGCGTAGTCGGCGGAGCCGACCATCGTCGTGCCGAAGTCGACGAGTAGTGCGGTCATGGCCTGTTCGAGGTGGGCGACCGTGGTGATCGGCACCTCGGCCGAGAGGTGCTCGTCGAAGGCGCGCCGCGCGGAGGCCAGCAGCGATTCGGAGGCGTCCGTGAGGATGGCGAGGAACAGCCGCCGCTTGTCGCCGAAGTAGTCGTAGACGGTGGCCTTGGAGACCTTCGCCTCGGCGGCGACGGCGTCCATGCTCACCCGGTCGACGCCCTGCCGGACGAACAGCTCACGCGCCGCCGCGAGGACCGCCTTCCGCTTCGCCGCCGACCTCTCCCGCACCGGCTTCGCCGCCTGGCCTGCACCCACTGACCGCGCTCCTCGTGATCGTCGTGCCCCGTCCGTCCCGCGCGCTGAACTATACCGTTCAGTCTTGCCAGGCCAGACTGAACCGTTTAGTTTAGTTGTGGCGCCGGCACGACGACGCCACTCCACCGAGAGGTTCAGGAGAGACCCGTGCCCAAAGCACCAGCGGTGCTGGGAACCATCGCCGAAGCTCTACTCGGGCGTACCGGACACGTCGAGGCCGTCACCGAGCCCTTCCCCGGCTTCCTCGACGTACGCCTGCGTGCTGACCCACCATCCGGTGGTTGGCACCCCACCCAGGAACTCCAGTTCCGCGTCACCCCCACCCGCAGCCGCCGGTACAACATCCGCACCGTCGACCCGGATCATGCCGACCGCATCGGTCTGCTCATCGCCACCCGCGCCACCGGACCGGGCACGACCTGGGCGAGACAACTGCGCGCCGGAGCCGAGACCACGATCCTGGCGGGTCGGCACATGCCCTTGCGGCTGGCCGGGACCCGACGGCTCCACCTCGGCGACAGCTCCGCCCTCGGCACGATCGACGCCCACACCCGCGACACCGCTCACCTCGTGGCCGTCGAGGTCCCGCCGGCCGCCGTCGCGGCACTCGCCCAGCGCTGGCCACGACACCACTTCGTCGCCGCCACCCCACTGCCGGGTGACGCACTCCAGCGCTGGCTGGAGAGCATGACCGACACCGGCGCCCTCGACGGCATCGACGGCGCCCTGCTGCTCGGACATGCCCAATCCCTGCAACGACAGCGCCGGCACCTCCACCAGCACCGGGTACTCCCACGGAAGGCCATCGTCACCAAGCCGTACTGGGCCACCGGCAAGGAGGGCCTGTGAACCGGTCACCGTGGGCGAGGATCGCGCGGCCCGCGCCGCCGTCGCGCCGTCCACCGGAGTCCGGCCGTACCGATGGGGGTCGCGCCCGCCGGGCTCACGTGCCGCGTGTGGCATGCGCCGGTACGGGTAGACGAGTCGTACGGCACGCGACACGGCGTGCGGACACCGACCGGCAACGGGAGGCGCGATGAAGGTCAGGAGTTCGTTGCGGGCGTTGACGCGGAAGATGAACTCGATCGTGGTCCGCCGTCGGGGCAAGGTCTTCGTGGTCAACAAGAAGGACCCGCGCCAGAAGGCCCGGCAGGGCTGACGGCCTCGCCACCCGGAAAGCGGCGTGGCGGTTCAAACAGGGCAGGAGGCGACCGTGAGCTTCAGAGCGCGGGACGGCGAGCAGCCGGTCGATCCGGACCACGCCGAGGACGAGGCCGGTCAGGTTCCGCTCGTCCAGGTCGAGGCGGACACCGACGTGCCCGCGCCGGACGACACCGACGTACGGCCGGACCTGGTGACCGAGGACGACGGGTCGGGGATGACCGGCGGCTCCTCGGGCAGCAGTGGCGGCGGCTCCAGCATGCCCGGACACCCCGACGCCTCCCACTGAGGATGTCTCCCGCCGGCCATCACCACGACAAGCACGCCGGGCACGACCCGGAGGTCTTCCGCCGCAAGTTCTGGCTGAGCCTGGCGCTGACCGTGCCCGTCGTGCTCACCAGCCACATGGTGATGGACTGGTTCGGCTACCGGCTGGACCTCCCCGGCGTCGACCTGGTGGGGCCGGTCCTCGGCACGGTGGTCTTCGGCTACGGCGGCTGGCCCTTCCTCCAGGGCGCGGTACGCGAGGTCCGCGACCGCGCCCCCGGGATGATGCTGCTGATCGCCATGGCGATCACGGTCGCGTACGTGGCGTCACTGGCCACCGCGTTCGGCGCGTTCGACCTGGACTTCTGGTGGGAACTGGCCGCCCTGGTCACCATCATGCTGCTCGGGCACTGGCAGGAGATGAAGGCCATCGGCCAGGCCCGGGGCGCCCTCTCGGCGCTGGCCGCGTTGCTGCCCGACGACGCGGAACGCCTCGACCCGGACGGCCGACCGCAGGCGGTCACCGTGGCCGACCTGCGCGTCGGCGACCTGGTCCTGGTCCGGCCGGGCGGCCGGGTGCCGGCGGACGGGCAGATCGTCGACGGCACTGCCGAACTGGACGAGTCGATGATCACCGGGGAGTCGCGGCCGGTGTCCCGCTCGCCCGGCGACCGGGTGGTGGCCGGCACGGTCGCCACCGACGCGGCACTACGGGTACGGGTCGACGCGGTCGGCGACGACACCGCGCTGGCCGGCATCCAACGGCTGGTGGCGCAGGCACAGCAGTCCAGCGGACGGGCGCAGGTGCTGGCCGACCGGTTCGCCGCCTGGTTGTTCTACGTCGCCACCGCCACGGCCCTGGTCACCCTGCTGGTGTGGACGCTCCTCGGCAACCTCGACGAGGCGGTCGTCCGTACGGTGACGGTGCTGGTCATCGCCTGCCCGCACGCGCTCGGCCTGGCCATCCCGCTGGTGATCGCCCTCTCCACGGCGGTCGCCGCGAAGGGCGGCATCCTGGTCAAGGACCGGTTGGCGCTGGAACGGATGCGCACAGTGGACACCGTGTTGTTCGACAAGACCGGCACGTTGACCCGGGGCGAACACGTGGTCAGCGACGTCGCTGCCACGAGCGGGTACCGCGCGGCGGATGGCGGCCGGTCGGACGGGACCGGCGACGGTGAACGGGACGTACTCGCCATCGCGGCGGCGGTGGAGGCGGACAGCGAGCATCCCCTGGCCCGAGCCATCGTGGCCGCCGCCGACCGGCAGGCGGACCGGCGGACGGCGACCGGATTCCGGCCGCTGACCGGTCGGGGCGTCCGCGCCGAGGTCGACGGCGTGACCTACGCGGTCGGCGGACCGGCGCTGCTGCGGGAGTTCGGCGTCACCGTGCCCGACGACCTCGCCCGACGGCAGCGGGACTGGTCCGCGCGGGGCGCGGCGGTGCTGCACCTGCTGCGGATGTCGGACGACGGTGGGGCGACGGTGCTGGGCGCGCTGGCCCTGGAGGACGAGGTGCGCCCGGAGGCCCGGCAGGCGGTCGCCGACCTGCGCGCCCAGGGCATCCGGAAGATCGTGATGATCACGGGTGACGCCCGTCCGGTGGCCGAGGCGGTCGCCGCCGACCTCGGGTTCCGCCCCGGTGAGGACGAGGTCTTCGCCGAGGTGCTCCCGGCGGACAAGGACGACGCGGTGGCGGACCTGCACCGACGCGGACTGCGGGTGGCGATGGTCGGTGACGGGGTGAACGACGCCCCGGCGCTGGCCCGCGCGACCGTGGGCATCGCGATCGGCGCGGGTACCGACGTGGCGATCGAGTCCGCCGGGGTGGTGCTCGCCTCCTCCGACCCGCGCGGCGTGACCGGGGTGATCCGGCTGTCCCGCGCCGCGTACCGGAAGATGGTCCAGAACCTGGTCTGGGCCGCCGGCTACAACGTGGTCGCGCTGCCGCTCGCCGCCGGAGTGCTGGCCTGGGCCGGAGTGGCGCTGAGCCCGGCGGTCGCGGCGGTGCTGATGTCCGCCTCCACCATCGTGGTCGCGCTCAACGCCCAACTGCTGCGCCGGGTCCGGCTCCGGCCGCAGGACCAGACGGGTGCGCGGCTCCGGCCGCAGGATCAGACCGGCGCGGCGGGGTAGGCGCGGGTCTCGGCGGCCTTGACCGCGGCCCAGACCGGTTGGCCAGGGGTGAGCGCGAGCTGCGCGGCAGCGGCCGGCGTGACGTCGGCGGCGACCTCGATCGGGCCGCTGAGCTGGATGCGCAGGTTGTCGCCGTGCCGCTGGACCCCGGTGATGGTGGCCGGCCAGGTGTTGCGTGGACTGCCGTCGGGCTGTCGGGGGTGCAGCGCCACCGCCGACGGCGGGAACGCCACGAACACGTCGCCGTGCTGCGGATCCCCGGCGGTCAGCCGGAACCCGTCGGCGAGCCGGACGTGATGCCCGTCGGCCCACCCCCGGTACAGGTTGAGGCCGACCAGGCGGGCCACGTAGTCGGTGCGGGGCTGGGCGGTGATGGTGGCGGCGCTGCCCTCCTGGACGACCGCGCCGTGTTCGACGATGACCAGCCGGTCGGCGAGCACCAGGGCGTCGAGCGGGTCGTGCGTCACCAACAGGGTGGCACCGGTGTGCGCGGCGAGATGCCGCTGCAACTGGGCCCGGGTGTCGAGCCGGGTCCCCGCGTCGAGCGCGGCCAACGGCTCGTCGAGCAGCAGCAACGCCGGTTCGACGGCCAACGCGCGGGCGAGGGCGACCCGTTGGGCCTGCCCGCCGGAGAGTTGTCGGGGCTTGTGTCCGGCGTGTGCGCCCAGTCCCATCCGCGCCAACCAGTCGGCGGCCCGGCCTCGGGCCTGCCGGCGGTTCAGGCCCTGCCGGCGCGGGCCGAACGCGACGTTGTCCAACGCGGTGAGGTGCGGAAAGAGCAGGTAGTCCTGGAAGACCACACCGACGGACCGCCGCTCGGGCGGGGTCCAGATCCGCCGCTGCGGGTGGTCGAGGACACGGTCGTCCAGGGTGAGGTGCCCGGTCGAGAGCGGGAGCAGCCCCGCGAGCGTACGCAGGGCGGTGGTCTTGCCGGCCCCGTTGGGCCCGAGCAGTGCGACCACCTCGCCGGGCCCGATGGTCAGCGGCAGGTCCAGCCGGAACTCACCCCGCGTCACGCCCAGACGGGCGTCGAGCAGCGGCGACCCGGCGGTCGGTGGCGGGACGGTCATGACGAGGTGATCCACCGATCACGAAGGCAGGCGAGGATCACCACGGAGACGGTCAACAGGATGAGGCTCAGCACGATCGCGGCCTCCAGGTCGGTCTCCAGCGCGAGATAGACGGCCAGCGGCATGGTCTGTGTCCGGCCGGGATAGTTGCCGGCGAAGGTGATGGTGGCGCCGAACTCGCCGAGCGCACGGGCCCAGCAGAGCACCGCCCCGGCCGCGATGCCGGGCGCCACGAGCGGCAGCGTGACGTGGGTGAAGGTGGTCCACCGACCGGCACCGAGCGTGGCGGCTGCCTCCTCGTACCGGGTGTCCGCGCCACGCAGCGCCCCCTCCACCGCGATGATCAGGAAGGGCATCGCGACGAACGCCTCGGCGAGCACCACCGCCGTGGTGGTGAACGGCAGCGTGATGCCGAACGTACTGTCCAGCCAGGACCCGACCAGCCCCCGCCGCCCGAAGACCAGGAGCAGCGCCACGCCGCCGACCACCGGCGGCAGCACCAGCGGCACGGTGATCAGGGCACGCACCACCCGGCGGCCGGGGAACGACACCCGGGCCAGCAGCCAGGCCAACGGGATGCCGAGGACCAGGCAGAGCAGGGTGGCCAGCGAGGCGGTCTGCACCGACAGCCGCAACGCGGTCAGCACGCCCGGTTCGGTGAGTCGCTGCGGCAGCGTGCTCCACGGCGTTCGGACCAGCAGCCCGGCCAGCGGCAGCACCAGGAAGACCAGGCCGAGCGTCGCGGGCACCAGCAGGGCGATCGGGACCCGCCCGGTGCGCCGGGTACGGGTGGGGACGCGGATCACCGGCTACGGCGCCTGGAATCCGGCCTCGGTGAGCACGGCCTGCCCGGTGTCGGAGCGCACGTACTCCACGAAGGCCCGCGCGGTCGTCGCGTTGCGGGCGTCCTTGAGCACCAGGATCGGGTAGTCGTTGATCGCCCCGGCCGACTCGGGGAACTCGACGCCGTCGACGTCCGCGTCGGCGGCCCGCGCGTCGGTCCGGTACACCAGCGCGGCGTCCACCTCACCCAGGCGCACCTTGGACAGCGCGGCCTTCACGTCCTGCTCCAGAGTGACCGGGGTGAGCGCCACCCCGGCCGCGTCCAGCGCCGTCCGCGCCGCCGCCCCGCACGGCACCTGCTCGGCGCAGAGCGCCACCTTCGCGCCGGGCCGGGTCAGATCACTCAGCCCGGTCACCCGGTCGGGGTTGCCCTGGGGTACGGCGATGACGAGCTGGTTGCGCACGAAGGTGACGGGCTCACCGTCGCCGTTGCCCGCCTCGGTGACGGTGGCCATCGGGGCGGGAGCGGCGGAGGCGAACACGTCGGCGGGTGCGCCCTGGTTGATCTGGGTGGCCAGCGCGGAGCTGCCGGCGAAGCTGATCGTGACCCGCACGCCCGGGTGGGCCGCCTCGAAGTCCTTGCCGATGCGGCTGAACGACTCGGTCAGCGAGGCGGCGGCGAAGACGGTCAGTTCACCGCCGATCCCGTTCCCGCCGGTCGGCGGGTCGGCGGCGTCCTCGGCACATCCGCCGAGCAATGCGAGTGCGGCGACCGCGGCCAGGAGACGTACTGCCTTCACGAGTGGGCCCTTCCTCTGCTGCCGGCCGGCACGGCGGGTTTCTCCACCACGACGGTGGTCGACTTGATCACTGCTTCCGCCACCGACCCGACCTCAAGGCCGAGGTGGTCGACGGCTTCCCGGCTCATCAACGAGACCAGCCGGAACGGACCGGCCTGGATGTCGACCTGGGCCATCACCGCGTCCTTGACCACGGCGGTGACGATGCCGCGCAGCCGGTTGCGTGCCGAGGACTCGTCGGCCCGCCCACCGGGATCGGCGGCCTGGGCGCGGACGAACGCGGCCAACTCGACCCCGTCGATCACCCGGTGGCCGTGCTCGTCACGGTCGGCGGTGAGCCGACCGGCATCCACCCAGCGACGCATGGTGTCGACGCTGACCCCGAGCAACTCGGCCGCCTCACCCATCCGGAACATCGTCACGGACGGATCGTAACGGCCGCAGATGCGGCCTGGAAGACCGAGACATGGCCGCATCCACGATGACTGTCGCCCGTTCTTCGCCGAACCTGCCGGTCCTGTGGGGCGACGGTGATCCGGGTTACCTCGCGGGCCGGAACTTCCGACGCGTCGGAGCCGACCAAGCTCACGAGATCACTCATCGAGGGGAAGCCCATGCCCAGCACCGCCTCCCGCCGGCTCGTCCGCCCGGCACTCCTGCTCACCGGCGTCGTCCTGGCCGCCGCCGTCGCGGGCTGCGGCTCGTCCGACGGGACGTCGACCGCCGCTCCCGGCCCGTCGGCCACCCCGGCCGCCACCGCGTCGAGCGAGGCCGCCCGGGTGCTGGGCGTACGCGACCCGTGGGTGAAGGCCGCCGACGACGGCATGACCGCCGCGTTCGCCACGTTGGTCAACGACGGCACCACCGACGTCACGCTGACCGGCGCCAGCACCGAGGTCTCCCCGATGGAGGTGCACGAGATGGCCATGCGGGACGGCACGATGGTCATGCAGGCCAAGACCGGCGGTGTGGTGATCAGGGCCGGTGGCGAGCACAAGCTGGAGCCCGGCGGCGACCACCTGATGCTGATGAACCTGACCGCACCGGTCAAGGCCGGTGACGAGTTGGCGATCACGCTCACCTTCGCCGACGGCCGGACCCAGACGTTCACCGCCGTGGCCAAGCCGTTCACCGGCGCACAGGAGAGCTACACCCCGGGCCACGGCGAGCCGATGCCGCACACCTCCCCCAGCCCGGCGTCGTGACCCCGACCCGTCGGCCGGTGAGCCGGCGCGGCCTGCTCACCGGTGGCGCGCTGGCCGCCGGGGGCACGCTGGCCGGTGCCGCCGCGGTCGCCGCCGGCCGGGACGACCCGGCACCGGTACGCCCCGAGCCGGTGGCGGTCACCGTCGGCGCGGCGGTCGAGCCCTTCCACGGCGTACACCAGTCCGGGATCACCACCGAGCCCCAGGCGCACGCGGCGTTCGTCGCCTTCACCCTGCGCCCCGGCACCGACCGGGCCGCCCTCGGCCGGATGCTGCGGCTGCTCTCCGACGACGCCGCCCGACTCACCCAGGGGCGACCGGCGTTGGCCGACACCGAGCCGGAACTGGGCCTGCTGCCCGCCCGGCTCACCGTCACCTTCGGCTTCGGCCCGGGTCTGTTCACCGCCGCCGGTCTCGACGACCGCCGCCCGTCCTCGGTGGCCGACCTGCCCGCGTTCCGGGTCGACCGGCTGCAACCCCGCTGGTCCGGCGGGGACCTGCTGATCCAGGTGTGCGCCGACGACCCGATCACGGTCGCGCACGCGCAGCGGGTGCTGGTCAAGGACAGCCGCCCGTTCGCCACCGTCCGGTGGGTCCAGCAGGGCTTCCGACGGGCCGCCGGTGCCGAGCCGGGCCGGACCCAACGCAACCTGTTCGGCCAGCTCGACGGCACCGCCAACCCGAAGCCGGGCGCCCCGGTGGAGACTGCGGTCTGGGTGCCGGACGGCCCGGACTGGCTGCGGCACGGCAGCACCCTGGTGGTGCGGCGGATCCGCATGGACCTGGAGACCTGGGACCTGCTCGGGCGAAACGACCGGGAACTGGCCGTCGGCCGGCGACTGGGCGACGGCGCCCCGCTGACCGGGGCGGACGAGCACGACGAGCCGGACTTCGCCGCCCTCGGCCCGGACGGGCTGACCGTGATGCCGGACTACTCGCACGTCACCCGGGCCCACGTCACCGACGACCGGTTCCGGATCCTCCGCCGCCCCTACAACTACGATGGAACACCGGCCGCCGACGGCACCGCCGACAGCGGACTGATCTTCGCCTCCTACCAGGCCGACATCGACCGCCAGTTCCTGCCCATCCAGCGGCGGCTCGCCGAACGGGACCTGCTCAACGAGTGGGTCACCCCGATCGGTTCCGCCGTCTTCGCCGTCCCGCCCGGGTGCCCGGAGGGCGGCTGGATCGGCCGGCAACTGCTCGACTGACGAGGAGAATCACCCGCATGTCCACCCGCCTGCGCCACCGGGTCACCGCCGCACTGGCCGCCTCGTTGCTGGCCGCCACCACGCTGATGGCCACGCCCGCCTCACCCGCGTACGCGCACAACGTGCTGACCAAGGCCACCCCGGCGCAGGACGCCGAGGTCACCAAGGCGCCGACCAAGGTCACCCTCCAGTTCCTCCAGAGGCTGAACCCCGACTACACCACGATCACGCTCAGTGACGCGGACAAGAAGAAGGTGGCCACCAGCGAACCGGAGGTGGACGGCACCAAGGGCACGGTCACCATCGACGAGCCGCTGGTCAACGGCGTCTACACGGTGGCGTACCGGATCGTCTCCGCCGACGGGCACCCGGTGCAGGGGTCGTACGAGTTCACCGTGGCCGACCCGACCGCCACCGCCGAGCCGACCCCGACCCCGAGCCCCACTCCCAGCCCGGAGCCGACCGAGACGACGCCGTCGGCCGCACCGACCGTCTCCGCCAGCCCCGCCGCGAGCGGCACCGACGACGACTCGGCCCCGGTCGGGCTGCTGGTCGGCGCCGGGGTGCTGGCCCTCCTGGCCGTCGGTGCGGCGGTGTTCCTGCTGCGCCGTCGCCGCGCCGCCGGGTAGTTCGGTCCGGCTCAGCGCAACAGCACCGGTCCGGCGTCGATCCGGGTCCGGAACAGCGCGTACGGCTTGCGGCGCAGGTCCTCGCCGCGCTGGTAGGTGGCCTGCCGGTGGAGTTGGTTGGCGGTCACGTAGAGGTAGCCGTCCACGGCCACCGACAGGGTGTCGGGCCAGAGCAGGCGCGGATCGTGCACCACCGTCTCGTAGTCGCCGTCGGTCCGACGGCGCAGCACCGCGTTGTGCTCGTACGAGGTCAGGTAGAGCCGGCCGGCGTCGTCGCTCTCCAGGCCGTCCGACCCGGTGCCCTTGTCGCCCTCGTGCCGCACCGTGGCGGCCACCTCGTCCTCACCGAGGGAGACGTCCACCAGCGCGTCGGTGGCCACGCTGTACCACTGGCGTGAGGCGAGGGCGCAGTAGTGGAGCCGGGTCCCGTCGGCGGAGATGGCGATGCCGTCCGAGCCGACGGTGACCGGCTTCGGCGGCCCGTCCGCCGGCCGCTCCAGGAACGGCCGCCCCTCCACCACCGGCCGGAAGCGGGACAGCGGCTCCGGCTTGGTGGACGGGTGCTCGTGCAGCCGCCGCCACGAGGCCCCGGTGTCGAGGTCCACCACGATGATCCCGTTCGCCCCAGTCACCGCCGAGTCGGTGACGTACGCGATCCCGGCGGCCCCGCGCCGCAGGTCGAACCGTACGTCGTTGAGGTAGCTGGTGGGCAGTGCCACGTCCGGCGGAAACGTGATCACCTGGGCGACCGTGTCGGTGGCCAGGTCGACGCGGACGAGTTTGGGGCCGCCGGGCCGGGTGGGCTGGAACATCGGGCTGCCGGTGTCGAGCACCCAGAGCCGGTCGGCCGGATCGACCACGATGCTCTGCACCGAGACGAACGCCCCCGCGTCGTCGTCGGCACCCGGCTGGTTCCACTCCGGGTCCGGGTACGGCACCTCGGCACCGTCGCGCAACTCGACCACGGTGGCCGGGACCTCGTCGCCCCAGCGAGGGAAGTTCACGAAGATCCGACCGGTGTGCGAGACGCTCACCCCGGTCGGCATCGGCCCGGTGAAGGTGTGGACGAGTTCCAGTTCGCCGACGGGCTCGCCGCGCACCGGTTGACTCATGCCCTGCTCCTGACTGTCGGTACCGCTCCACGTTCCCGCGCCCGGAGCGGACAAACTCTCCCCGCTAACCGGACTTATAACCCATTAGAGTTCTGACTCCTCAACCTGCGCTTTACGGGATCATTCGCCTCATAGCCTTCACATGCCGCCTCCACCAGTCACCGCAGTACCGAAGGAGCCTTGATGCGAAAGAGATTCCTCGCCGCCGCCCTGGCGGGTGTGGCCGCGTCCACCGCGTTCGCCGCCCCCGCCCTCGCGGAGGACACCATCGTCACGCTGACCGTCGACGCCGCTGGCGGCCTGTCGATCACCGTCCCCGCGACGGCGAACATCGGCCACGGTGTCGAGGGCAGCTCGGTCTCCGGCCTGCTCGGTCCGGTCACGGTGCTCGACCAGCGCGGCTCACTCACCCCGAACTGGACCGCCTCCGTCATCTCGACCGACTTCACCACCGGCGGCGGCAGCTCCGGCGAGACGATCCCGAACATCAACGTCAGCTACTGGTCGGGCCCGGCCACTGCCACGGCCGGCAGCGGCACCTTCACGCCCGGCCAGCCGAACGCGGGCGCCGCGCAGATCATCAACGTGCCGCGTGCCGCGTTCACCAAAACCGGCGGCACCGGCAACAACTTCGCCACCTGGAATCCCACCCTGGTGGTGAACATCCCGCCCGGCACGGTGCAGGGCAGCTACCGCGGGACGGTGACACATTCGGTGGCCTAGGCTCCTCGGCCGGCTGGTGCCGCTGGCCTCCGTCGCCCTCGTGGCGCTCGGAGTGCCGGCGGCTCCGGCCGTTGCCGCGCAGGAGCGCACGCAGGCCCTTCCCCTGCCGCAGCACGCGCAGGCCGCCTCGCGGGACGGCATCGGCATCCGCCTGATGGACATCCCGGTCAAACGGGCCGACGACCCCCGGGCCCGGGTCTACATCATCGACCACCTCAAGCCCGGAGCCACGATCACCCGCCGGGTCGAGGTCAGCAACGAATCGTCCGAGCGACAGCAGATCGAGCTGTACGCCGGGGCCGCCGCCATCGAGAACAACGCCTTCACCATCCCGGAGGGGCGCGAGAGCAACGAGCTGAGCGACTGGATCAGCCTCGGCGCAACCGTTCTCGACCTCGCTCCGGGCGAACGCGCGCCGGTCGAGGTCGACGTCGAGGTGCCCCGGACCGCGTCCGAGGGCGAGCGGTACGCGGCCATCTGGGCCCAGGTGTCCAGCGAACCGCGGCAGGGCGACAACGTCATCCAGGTGCACCGGGTGGGCATCCGGCTCTATCTCGACGTCGGCCCGGGCGGCGAACCGCCGACCGACTTCCGCATCGACGAGGTGGCCGCCGAGCCCGGCACCGGCGAGTTCCCGGTGGTGACCGCGCGGGTGACCAACACCGGCGGTCGAGCGTTGGACATGACCGGCACCCTGCGCCTGACCAAGGACTCGATCCGGGCGGGACCGTTCAAGGTGACCAACGGGGTGACCATCCTGCCCGGACAGAGCGGACAGGTCCGCATCGAGGTCAACGAGTCCCTACCGGCCGGCGTCTGGAACGCGCGGCTGGCACTGTCCAGCGGTGTGGTGGAACGGACCGCCGACGGGCGGATCTCGCTGCCGGTCGGCACCCGCGCCACGATGGACAGCTCGATGCCGGGCTGGCTGCCCTACACGCTCGGCACGCTGGTCGCGGTGGCCGCCGTCGGCACACTCGCCGCCCGGCACCTCGCCCGCCGCCGCGCCCTCGCGATCCCGACGCATCGGCGCGGCCCCTTCGGCTGAGCCCACCGGCGCAGGCCCCCACCGCCCCGCCCCGCACCCCCCGCCCACCGCGACGCCGTAATCCGCCGCGACACCACTGGCCCGACCCTCCGCATCCTCGGTTCTGACCGTCGATCATGGAGCTGTGGCACTCACATAAGTCGCGAAAGATGACAAGACAAGCGCCACAACTCCATGATCGACGCGACGCGACGCGACGGGGCGGGGCGGGGTGGGGTGGGGTGGGGTGGGGTGGGGTGCGGGGTTGGTGAGCGGCAACGGGGTCCGGCCGTCCGATCGGGCGGCCGGACCTCGTCGTGCCACCGTCAGGAAACCGAGAATACTCCATAAACAGTCATATAGGATCAGATTCACATTACCGACGATGTACGTATCCCGGCCTCTGCTCTCGGGGACCGGCGCGTACGCCGCAGGAGGTCGTGATGATGGTCCGGGGCCGCACTGCCCGCTCGACACGTTCCGGCCTGATGGTCGCCGCGGGCCTGGTCGCGATCGCCGTGGCCACGCCCGCACCGGCGGCCTCGGCCCAACCGACCGCGTCGACTGTCGCGGGACGAGCCGCGCTGGCCGCTGCGGCAGGGTCCTCGGCCGCCACCCCGCCCCCGGGCTCGACCGGCGTCTACTTCGAGGTGCTGCCCTCGCCGACCGGCAGCCCGACGCCCGACCCACAGCCGACACCGCACCCGACCGAGCCGCCGCACCCGACCTGGCAGCCGACGCCGCACCCGTCTCGGCAGCCACTACCGGTCACCGGTTCGGACTCCGGCCCGGGGCCGATGCTGGCGCTGGCCGCCCTGCTGATCGCCGTCGGCGGGATCCTCGGCGTCCTCGGGCGGCGGCGGGTCAGATGACCGAGTGGGTCACGGTGGCGCGGTAGCCGCCGGTCACCGCGCTTGTCGGCAGCGTCACCGACAGGGTGGGATTCCAGCTCGCCGAGTTGGCGCCGGTCAGGCCGGACCAGGCCGCGGCGGTACGCGGCACGTCCAGCACCGCACCGGGCTGCGGCAGGAAGACGCCGGAGCCGGTGGTGCTCACCGCCGTGCCCGACGCGTACCGGACGGCGGAGCGCGGGATGGTCTCACCGGGTGTGCCGGATCCGGTGGTGAAGGCCGTGACCGACACCGTCGCGGTCCAGGAGCCGGCGCTCGATCCCCGGTCGTCGACGACCGTGACCAGGCCGAGCCGGTTCGCGAGCGACGCGCCGGGTACGCCCCGACCGATCGACGCGGCAGACGGCACGCTGATCCGCAGCCCGGCCAGCGCGACGATGACCAGGCTCACCGGCCGGGTGGCGGACTGGTCGTACGAGTCGGTCACCCGGACCGTGAACGAGAACGTGCCCGCCTGGGTCGGCGTACCGGAGAGCAGCCCGGTGGCGGGGGCGAGGGTCAGTCCGGGCGGCAGCGAGCCGCTGCTCAGCGACCAGGTGAACGGCGCGGTCCCGCCGTTCACGGTCAACTGCTGTGAGTACGGCTCGGACACCTTGCCGCTCGGCGGGGCCGGAAAGGTCAGGGTCGGCGAGGCGTTGACCGTCACCGCTGCCGACTGCGCCGAGTCGGGGCCGGTGCCGGCGGCGTTGATCGCCGCGACCCGGAAGGTGTACGTGGTGCCGGCGGTCAGCCCGGTCACCGTCCGGGAGGTCGGCGACGCCGGCAGGGTGATCGGTGTCTGGGCCACCCCGCCGACGTACGGGGTCAGCCGGTAGCCGGTGATCTCCGCACCGCCGTTGGCCGGCGCGGTCCAGGTGATCGCGGCGGCGTTGGTGCCGGCGGCGACCGAGGTGATGGTGGGCACGCCGGGCAGCGTGTACGGCACCACCGGCGCCGAGGGTGCGCTGGCCGTACCGGTGCCGTAGGCGTTGATCGCCGCGACCCGGAAGGTGTACTGGGCCGAGGTGGTCAGCCCGGTCAGCGTACGGGTGGTGGTGGAGGCGTCGAAGGTGATCGTCGGCTGTGTCACGCCGTCCCGGGTCGGGGTGAGCACGTACCCGGTGATCGGGCTGCCGTTGTCGGCCGGGACGGTCCACGACACGGTGGCGCTGCTGATGCCGGCGACCGCCGTGGGGGTGGCCGGGGTGGCCGGCGCGGAGGCGTAGACGAAGGTGACCGCGCCAGCGACCCCTCGGGTGGCCACGGAGATGGTCACCGGTGCGGCGCTGCTGCGGGCGGGCAGCGAGGAGATGGCCAGGCTGCCGTCGCTGTTGGTGGTGAAGCAGCCGGCGGCCGGGCCGGAGGTGCAGGGCAGCAGCACCACCGAGGCACCGGTGCGCTGCTCGTCGGCGGTGCCGATGGTGATCGCGGTGGCACCGGCGAGGTTGCTGCCGCGTACGGTGACCGCGACGCCGCCCGCGATGGGGCTGATCGCCGGGCTGACGGTCAGGCCGGTCGGCGCGGTCAGCGGGGTGACCGCGGTGGTGGTCGAGGTGTAGCCGGGGCTCGCGTCGATCGACGACGCGGTGGCCACCGTGCCGGTCTGGATCAGCGCCGGTGTCACGGCGGTCCCGGTCACGGTGGCGACCACGGTGATCGGCGGGAGATTACTGCCGCCGGGGAACGGCACGTTGGAGTTCGTGCAGGTGACGCTCTGCCCGGAGGGTGTGGCACAGGACCATCCGGTGCCGTAGGCGCCGCGCGGCACCACGCCGGTCGGCGTGGTCTGGGTGACCAGGACGGGTGCCGGTTCGCTGGTGCCGCTCTGCACCTGCGGCGTGATCGTGTATGTCACCGGGTCACCGGGCTGCGGGTTGGCCCCGACCGAACTGGTCTGCGTAACGGTCAGGTCGGGCACCTGGTTGAAGCTGACCGCCCGGGCGTTGTCGATCTCGTGGAAGTCGGTGACCGAGCCGGTGGAGCCGACCCACCCGAAGGCGAGCTGCCGGGGGATGCCGTTGGCGTTCAGCCAGTTCGGCGACGGGTACAGGCTCGACGACACCATCGGTAGCGCGCCGGACAGCGTCCGGGCCGTACCGCCGACCGGGGTGAACCGGACCGCGTACTGCCCGGCCGGCACGGTGATCCCGGTGCTGGTGGTGTACGCCGACCCGGTGGTGTTGGCGACCACCTCGACCGGCACCACCGAGGCCGTGCGGGTGCTCGCCCGCAGCGCGATGGCCGACGAGGAGGTGCTGGTGGCGGTGCTGTTGATCGCGCAGTAGCCGACGCCGTTGCGGCCCGGCCCACGGATCACCACCTGGCCCGGCACCCGACCGCCGGTGGTGGAGATGTACGGCGGGTTGGTGCAACCGGTGCCCTGGTAGACGCTGTTGCTGTAGTTGCCGTAGACGTCGAAGCCGATGCCCAGGTAGCCGTTGGAGAGGCCGACCGAGCCGCCGTTGAAGGCGGCCGAGTAGCCCAAGGACCCGCCCGGCTGGCCGATGATCGACGGCGAGCGCGGGTCGGCCGGGTCCACGGCGGCGAGCACGAAGGCCAGTCCGTCGGCTCCCGGGCTGGTGCCGCCGTACTGGTAGGAGTTGAAGGTGACGTGCAGCCCCTGCGACGTGGGCACGCTCACCGCGCCGAACACGCCGCCCTGGCGGGTCAACGAGGCCGGTGTCAGCCGGAGCTTGCCGCTGCCCGGCGGGTCGGTGCTGGTCGGGCAGCTCAGCAGCGGACCGGTGGTGCTGTTGCCGGACGCGCTGAGGCAGGCGCTGTTGCTGCTGGTGCCCGAGGGCACCCCCGGCACCGCCACCGCGCCGACGCCGTTCGCCGTGTTGTTGCGGAAGGGCTGGTCGAACAGGACGGTGCCGTCCGCCGTCGCCGCGCCGGGCAGGGCGACCAGCAGCCCCACGGTCAGTACGACCGCCATCGCCGTGGCGGCGGTGGGGCGACCCCAGCGCGCGAACGACATGCACCCCTCCGGACTCATCCACCTCGCCAACCTCACAGGGACCCTACGGTGCCTAAAGGTGCAAAGATGGCTAAACCAGACATCCGAGGGTCAGGCACCGGCGTCGTTCGGAGTCGACGTACCGTGCTGGCGCGGGCCGGGCACCCGATCGGCCGGGGCGTACCCGGCGGCCTGGAGGGTGAACAGCTCGGCGTAGCGACCGGCGGCGGCCATCAGTTCGTCGTGGGTACCGGACTCGACCAGGCGACCGTGGTGCAGCACGAAGATCCGGTCGGCGTGCCGGACGTTGGCCAGCCGGTGCGTGATGAGGATCGTGGTCGCCCGCCCCTGCCGGTCGCGGATCGCCTGGAACAGCGCATCCTCCGCCCTCGGATCGAGCGCCGAGGAGGGCTCGTCCATCACCAGCAGTTCCGCGTCGCGGAGAAACCCCCGGGCGGCGGTGATCCGCTGCCACTGGCCGCCGGAGAGATCCTGCCCGTTGGCGAAGGTCCGGTCGAGCAGCGTCTCGTATCCGTACGGCAACTCGCGGATCATCTCGTCGGCCACCGCGCGGGCCGCCGCCGCCTCGATCCGGTCCTGCCGCACCTCGCCCTCGATGTCACCGATGGCGATGTTCGTGGCGGCGGTGAACGGCCACTTGTGGTACTCCTGCGTGACCACGGCGATGCGATCGCGCAGGCCGTCGCGGTCCCACTCGGTCAGGACCCGCCCGTTCCACCGGATCATCCCCTCGGTGGGGTTGCGCAGGGAGGCGATCAGCGCGGCGAGCGTGCTCTTGCCGGAACCGTTCTCGCCGACGAACGCCACGGTCTGCCCCGCCTGGACGGTCAGCGTCACGCGGTCGACGGCCAGGTCGTCCCGGTCCGGATAGCGCAGGCTCACCCCGTCGACGGTCAACTCCCGCAACCGCTCCGGCGGCACGGCGTCCACCGGCTCCGGCAGGTATCCGGCCGCCCGGGTCATGAAGCCGGTGTAGTCGCGGAAGTGCTGCCCCTCGGTGTAGACCCGGTCGATCTGGTAGGTGATCACCGAGAGCGAACGCTGGGCCGCCTGCACCGCGATCACGCAGGTCGCCGCGGCGGCGAGCGGGATCTGCCCGTCGATGAGCAGCAGGCCGAGCAGGACGTAGACCAGGCCGGTGGCGACACCGCCGATCACCGAGCCCACCGTGGTGGTCGTGGTGACCTGACGGGCCAACGCGAGCTGGATGTCGGTCTCCACCGCCATCACCCGGTCGTGCTGGTCGAGCAGGAACCGGCGCAGCCCGTACGAGCGCAGTTCCGGTGCCGAGTCCCGCTCGGCCATCAGCCGGTGCAACAACCACATCCGCCGTCGCCGCACCGACCCGGCGATGTAGGTCCGGTAGTGCAGGTGGCCGGCGCGCAGCGACGCCCAGGTGTTCGGCACCGTGGCGACCAGCAACGCCAGCAGCAACAACGGGTGGATCACCACCACGGCCACCGCCACCGCCGCCACCCCGACCAGCCCCGCGAGCAGGTTCATCGAGGCCGGCACCAGGCTGACCGCCGACTCGGTGCCCCGGGACGCGCGTTCCATGTCGTCGGCGAACGCGTCGGCGTCGAACGCCTCCAACCGCACCGCCGTGGTCACCTCGAACAGGCCCCGCTCCACCTCCCGGCTGACCCGGGGCGTCAGGCCGTTCACCGCGTACCCGGTGGCGATCGCCATGCCGGACCGCACCGCAGTCGCCGCCGCCAGCACCGCGAGCGCCGGCAGCGCCGCCACCACCTTGTCCCCGGTCGGCCCGCCGGCGAACAACTCGACCAGCACCCGCTGCGTCGCCAGCAGCCCGAACGCCGACATCACTCCCCCGCCGACCGTCGCCACGGCCACCACCGAGGTACGCAGCCGATCGGCCCGCCAACTGATCCGCAGCGCCGCCCAGACCAGCTTGGGGAGTTCGGCGAAGACGGCGAACAGACCGGCCTCCGTCCGGGCCCGCATCCCGGTCTCCCACCACATGGTCCGCAGCTCGGGCAGCACCGACTCGGTGACCGTCGGCTCCGAGCGCGGGGCGCGGACCCGACGTCGGGTCGGGGTGACAGCCATGGGCGTACCTCCTGGGGCGGGTGGACGGCGCGACGCCCGGTGTCAGACGCACCGGACGAGGGCCACCAGCTTCGTCGCTGAAGGCGTTCGGACCGCTACCTATGGTCACTGCGGAGGTGTCGCCGGTCCAGCCCCTGTCGGCGTACCGACCCAGCCGTGACCACGACGACCCGGCGTACGGCCGAGATCGGCGCGGCCCGACCGCGTCAGGAGCCGGCGTACTCCGACAGCCGACCCGCCACCTCGTCCGGCCCCGGCATCGCGGCGATCTCCCGCGCCAGCGCGGTGGCCGCGTCCCGATACGCCGTGTCGTGCGGCAGCAGGCGCGCGGCCTGCTCGGCGACCGCCTCGGCGGTCACCTCGTCGGGCCGCAACCGCAGCCCCGCCCCGGCAGCGGTCACGGCCTCGGCGTTGGCGAACTGGTCGGCGCCCTGCGGGAGGATCAGTTGCGGCACGCCGGCGGCGAGTGCGCCGAGCGTGGTGCCGCTGCCGCCGTGGTGCACCACCAGGTCCACCCGGGGCAGCACCTCCGCCTGCGGCACCCACGCCGACACCACCACGCCGGCTGGTACGACGCCGATCTCCTCCACCGGCACCCGTCCGGCGGCCACCACCACCCGGGTCCCCAGCCGGGCCAGTCCGGCCACGGCGGTGGTCACCAGGTCAGCGTTACCGAAGGCGGTCCCGAAGGTCAGATAGACCAGCGGCAGCGACCTGTCGTCCTCCCAGGTCGGCGTCGGCCCCGGCGCCGAGAACGGCACCGGCCGCAGCGCGATCCGCTCGGCCGTCGCGGCGAACGTCGCGTCCTGCAACGACGGTGGGCAGATGTCCAGGTGCGGCCGTCCGGGTGCGTCGGCGATCGCGGTCGGCGACTCCAGGCCGATGTGCGGCGGAAACATCCGGCCGAAGCCGTGCCAGAGCCCGGGAACGCCGGCCCGCGCGGCGGCGATGGCCGCCCCGGGTACGCCCCAGCCGTGCACCACCAGGTCCGGTGCCAGCCGCTCCAGGTCCGGCGCCAGGTCCTCGGCGTACATCTCGTAGAACGTGTCGGCGGGGCGGAACGGCCGCAGCCCGTTCGCGGCCAGCGGGCCGTGTACCGCCTCCCCGGCGGCGAAGTGCACCTCGTGCCCGGCCTCGCGGGCGGCGACGGCCAGCGGGATCATCGGATAGGCGTGACCGATCGAGGCCAGGCTGGCGAAGATCAGGCGCATCGAGGTCTCCTACCCGTCAGGCGCCGCGTGGCGCGTACATGATCACGGCCACGCCGAGCAGGCAGATCGCCGCGCCGGTGACGTCCCAGCGATCCGGCCGGAACCCATCGAAGATCATGCCCCAGGCCAGTGAACCGGCGACGAAGACCCCGCCGTACGCGGCCAGGATGCGCCCGAAGTTCGGGTCCGGTTGGAACGTGGCGACGAAGCCGTACGCCCCGAGGGCGAGTACTCCGGCGGCGACGAACCAGAGTCCGCGATGCTCCCGCCAGCCCTGCCACACCAACCAGGCCCCGCCGATCTCGGCGACGGCGGCGAGCACGAACAGCAGCACGGAACGCAGCACGGTCACGGCCCGCACCCTACCCGCGGTGAAAGGAAGGGTCCCCTGCTATCGCCTGGCGTATAGCAGGGGACCCTTCCTTTCACCGCCGGCCTACCCGGCCGGATGAGCCATGGTGCCGGTGAGCGTGACGGTGCCCGGGAGCCGGGAGTCCTGCCGCAGGAACTGCACCACCACCGGCTCCGAGGCGTGCACCACGCAGCCGTACGGGCGGTCCAGGCGCACGGCCTCCGGATCGATCAGGTCGTTGACGCGTACGTGCCGGATCCGCCGGGCGGCCACCACGAAGCGGTACGGGCCGACCGGCTCGGCGTCCTCGTAGTAGAAGGTGAGCGTGAGCCGGGCCTCGGCGTCGCCGGTGTTGAGCACACAGATCTTGTCGTAGCTGGTGAACTCCGGCTCCGGTCCGTTGCTGTCGAGCGGGATGTGTCCGCCCGGCACCACCCAGACGCGCCCGCCGAGCTGTCCCATCACGTCTCCTCCAGCAGTCGGGCCAGATCGGGGGTGAGGAACACCCCGTCCGGGTCGAGTCGACGCCGCGCCTGCCGGAAGTCGTCCCAGTGCGGGAAGATCGGACGCAGTTCCCGCGCGGTCAGCCAGTGCTTCTTGCCCCAGTGCGGTCGACCGCCGTACTGCCGGAAGATCGCCTCCATGTCGCGGAAGTACTCCTCGTACGGCAGCGAGGTGTTCTGGAGGCAGGCGATGGTGGTGGTGGGTCGGTCGTACGCGTTGCTGAGCCAGATGTCGTCGGCGGCGATGGTGCGGACCAGCACCCGCCAGCCCACGACGCGCCGGTGCCGGCCCAGGATCCGCTTGCGGACCTCGGCGAAGCAGGCCGCGAACGCCTCGGCCGGCAGCATGTACTCGATCTCCTCGAAGCGCAGGTCCCGGTCCTGGGGGATGGTCCGGTGGGTCGGGCCGATCTCCAGCTCGCGGGGTTCGGTCCACGGGGTCGACTCCAGCGCCTGGCGGGCCACCCACATCTGCCCCTCGGGCAGGTCGTCGGCGCGGTTCATGGTGCGTACCTGGGTCAGGTCGCTGCGCGGATACCAGTAGAAGTCCATGTTGCGGTTGGTGTGCTGTAACTCGGCCAGGTGGTCCAGGGTCCAGTCGACCGGCGCGCACCAGGCCCGTCGGCGCAGTTCGTAGCGGGGCTGCGCGTCGATGGTGATCCTGGTGACCACGCCCAGGGCACCGAGCGAGAGCCGCGCGGCGGGCAGCAGGTCGGCGTTGCTGGTCGGCGAGATGTCCAGGATCTCCCCGGTGCCGGTCACCAGCCGCACCCCGGCGACCTGGGTGGAGAGGTTGCCGAACCGGACGCCGGTGCCGTGGGTACCGGTGGCGGTGGCACCCGCGATCGACTGGTAGTCGACGTCGCCGAGGTTCTCCATCGCCAGGCCGGCGTCGTAGAGGCTCTCGCCGAGCGCCTTGAGCCGCGTGCCGCCCCAGACCGTGAACTGGTCACCGTCCTGGTGCACGACCCCGGCGAGCCGGTCCAGGCTGACCAGCGTCCCGTCGGTGCGGACCAGCGGGCTCGACGAGTGCCCCGAGCCGACCGGCCGCAGGTGGGTGCCGGACTCACGGGCCCGCAGCACCAGGTCGCGGACCTCGTCCTCGTCGGCCGGCTCGGCGTCGTCGCCGGGGGTGAAGGAGAGGCTGCCGGACCAGTTCACGAACGAACGGGGCATCACGTCCTCTTCTCGGTGGCGAAGACGGGCGCTTACCCCCGCCGCGAGCTGGGTATTCATGGCACCGGACCGGTCTTTTCCGACCATTCGACAACCACGTCCTGCGGAGCTGCCGATGACCTATCCCCCGATCGACTCGTACGCCTTCCTCTCCGACACCCACACCGCCGCGCTGGTCGCCGCCGACGGCGCGGTCGAGTGGTTCTGCGTGCCGCACTTCGCCGGTGACGCCGTCTTCGCCCGCCTGCTGGATCGTGAGGTCGGCGGCGCGCTCGACCTCACCGTGGCCGGCTGCGACACCCCGACCCGGCGGTATCTGCCCGACACGCTGGTGCTGGAGAGCCGGTGGTCGACGCCCGACGGGGTCGCGGTCGTCAAGGACTTCCTCGCGGTGGCGCCGGGGGACGCCGCCCAACCGCTGCGCGCCGACAAGGTGCTGGTACGCCGGGTGACGGTGGAGGAGGGCACGGTCCGGCTGGCCCTGCGGATCCGGCCCCGACCCGACCACGGCGCCCGGGACACCACCTGGGAACAGGTCGACGGGCGCTGGCGGGCCGCCGACACCCCGCTCTGGGTGCACACCGACCTGCCCACCGAGAGCGGCGGCGGGGTGCTGCGGATCGAGGCGGAACTCTCCGCCGGTCAGCAGACGGCCGTGCTGGTCGGCTACGACGAGGACGCCACCTGGGACGTCGACGCCGACGAGCTGCTGGCGCGTACCTGCCGGACCTGGCAGGACTGGTCCACCCGCAGCGACTACGCGGGCTTCGGCGCGGACCAGGTCCGGCACAGCGCGCTGGTGCTGCGCGGGCTCGCGTTCGACGAGACCGGCGCGTTGATCGCCGCGCCGACCACCAGCCTGCCCGAGCACATCGGCGGGGTCCGCAACTGGGACTACCGGTACGCCTGGCACCGGGACTCGGCGTTGCTGCTGCTCGCGTTGTTCCGCCTCGGGCACGCCGAGGAGGGTCGGCGCTACCTGCACTTCCTGATCTCCGTCTGCACCGGCGACCTGCTCACCCCGCTGATCGGCATCCACGGCCACATCGACGAGGAACGCGAGCTGGAGCATCTGGAGGGGTACGCCGGCTCCCGGCCGGTCCGGGTCGGCAACGAGGCCGTCGAGCAGGTGCAGTTCGATACGTACGGGCACATCCTGGACGCTGCGCTGGTGTACCACGAGCTGACCGGCGAGCTGACCCGGGAGCAGTGGGCGTTGCTGCGCAAGCACGTCGAGGTGATGGCCGACCGGTGGCACGAGCCGGACCACGGCATCTGGGAGATCCGGGGGCCGCGCCAGCACTACGTCAACGCGAAGGTGATGACCTGGGTCTGCCTGGACCGGGGCATCCGGCTGGCCGAGCTGCTCGACGACGAGGCGGCGGACGTCGAACACTGGCGTACGGCTCGCGACGCGGTCCACGCCGAGGTGCTCGAACGCGGGTACGACCCGGAGGTCGGCAGCTTCGTGATGGCGTACGGCTCCACCGAGCTGGACGCCTCCCTGCTGCGCATCCCGCTGGTCGGTTTCCTGCCCGGCGACGACCCCCGGATGCAGTCCACCATCGACCGGATCCGGCAGGAGTTGGAGATCGGCCCCGCCCTGGTGCGCCGCTACCGGGCCGACGACGGGCTGCCCGGCGAGGAGGGCGCGTTCCTGCTCTGCTCGTTCGAGCTGGTCTCGGCGCTGGTGCTGGCCGGTCGACGGGACGAGGCCCGCAAGGCGTTCGACCAGCTCCTCAGCTATGCGGGCCCGCTCGGTCTGTACGCCGAACAGCTCGACGCCGACGGGACCGCGCTGGGCAACTATCCGCAGGCGTTCACCCACCTGGCTCTGATCGAGGCGGCGATCAACCTCGACGAGGCCGGTGACCGGGACGCCCTGCACGCCTGGGCCGCCCGGGGCGGCTCCTGATCCGGATGTTCCGTATGTAAGGAGGGGTCCCCTGCTATGCACGAGGCGTTAGCAGGGGACCCCTCCTTACATACGCACCCCCCGGCGAAGTCCTGACCTCGGCTCTTTCGGTTCCGGCGGGAACCATGCCGGGCCCGGGAGCGACTACGGATACATGGGGTGTGAACAGTGGCGGGAGATTCTCTCGGCGCAGTTGGACGGCGAGGCGACGGCAGACGAGCAGCGCAGGGTGGATCTGCACCTGAGCAGGTGCGCCGGCTGCCAGACGTGGCTGGACACGGCGGCGACGGTGACCCGGCGGGCGCGTACCCAGGTGGTGTCCGCGCTGCCGGACCTGACCGCGACGATCCTGGCCGCCGCACCGCCGCCGCGTCCGGGTTGGCGCGTCCGGCTCGCCGCCGTCACGGCACGCGGTGCCCTGTTCACGTCGCTGGCCGGACGCGCTCGGACGATCACCGGGCTGCGCGTGTCACTGGGCCTGCTGGGCGCCGTGCAACTGGTGCTGGGGCTGGCGCAGGTCGGCCGGGCCGAGGTGGCTGAGCACGTGCACGCCACCGGCCAGCACCTGTGGCACGAGTCCGCCGCCTGGAACGTGGCGGTCGGGGCCGGTTTCCTCTTCGTCGCGTTGCGCCGGACCGCACCGTCGGGGCTGCTGCCGATGCTCAGCGCCTTCGTGGCCACCCTGGTCCTGCTCTCGGTCAACGATCTGGTCGCCTCGCAGGTCGCCGTGGAACGGCTGGTCAGCCACGGATTCCTGGTGGTCGGCTATCTGATCACCGTGTTGCTGGCCCGCAGTATGCGCCGCCCCGGTGATCCGACCGACCGGCAGCGGCCCGAGCGCTCCCGCTGGCGGCTGCGCCTCGACGAGGTCGACGAGCCCGCCCCGCTGCGGCTGCTCCCGCCGCACTCGGCCCAGGCCCGGCACGGCCGCGACCACCGCCGCGCTGCCTGACGGCGCGGCCCCTGCGGGGGCCGGTACGGCACCGCGTCAGCCGGCGGTGCCGTCCCGGCCCCGACGTCGCAGCGGGGTCGCGGTGTCCATCGCCGCGACGAGGTCCTCACGGGCGCGGGCCACCCGGGACCGGATCGTGCCGACCGGTACGTCACACACCTGGGCCGCCTCGGCGTAGGAGAGCCCCAGCAGTTGGGTGGCGACGAACGCCTCCCGCCGCTCGTGCACGAGCCCGTCCAGCAGGCCGCGCAGCACCACCTGCTCGTCCACGGCGGCCTCGACGCCGGCCGAGGTCGCCTCGGCGGCGGACTGCCAGTCGGCGAGGTTGGCGGTGCGGGGCCGGGACACGGCCGCCCGCACCTGGTCGACGGCGACCCGTCGGGCGATGGAGAGCAGCCAGGTCCGGGCACTGGAGCGGCCGGCGAAGGAGGGCAACGCCCGCCAGGCCCGCAGGTACGTCTCCTGGACCAGGTCGTCGACCTCCCGCACCCCGGGTAGGTGCGCCAGGAACCGCCGTACGTCGTGCTGCGTGGCGCACACGAACGCGGCGGCGGCGGCCTGGTCGCCCCGCCCCGCGGCGAACGCGTACCCGCTGATCTCGTCGGTCACGGCAGTCATCGCCGAATTGGTCGCTCGGGTGCCCGGGTTGGTTCCCGGCGACATCCGGAAAATCATCGACGCGCACGACACCGCCGGGCCGACATACGGCCCGGCGGTGTCGTGTGGCGCGGTCCGGTCAGCTCCGGAAGGCGTCCTTGATCTTCTCGCCCGCCTGCTTGATGTTGGCGCGCATCTGGTCGCCGCGGCCCTCGGCCTCCAACTGCTCGTTGTCCGTGGCCCGGCCGACGCCTTCCTTCACCTTGCCGGTGGTGTTCTCGGTGGTGTTGTTGAACTTGTCCTCGAAGCCCATGTCAGCCTCCCGGGGTATCGGCTCAGCTCTTGCTACACGGGTCAGGTACCCAGCCGAACCGCACCGGAACCATCCCGGTTCGAAGAAATCGGTCGGAAGCGGCGTAGCCGCAGACTGTTGGCCACCACGAAGACCGAGGAGAAGGCCATCGCCGCACCGGCGATCATCGGGTTCAGCAGCCCGGCGGCGGCCAGCGGCAGGGCCGCCACGTTGTAGGCGAACGCCCAGAACAGGTTCCCCTTGATCGTGCCGAGGGTGCCGCGGGCGAGCCGGATGGCGTCCACCGCCGCCAGCAGGTCGTCACGGACCAGGGTCAGGTCGGAGGCCTCGATCGCCACGTCCGTACCGCTGCCCATGGCCAACCCCAGGTCGGCCTGGGCGAGCGCGGCGGCGTCGTTGACCCCGTCGCCGACCATCGCCACCGCCCGGCCGTCGGCCTGCAACCGCGCGACCACCTCGACCTTCTCGGTCGGCAGCACCTCGGCGATCACCTCGTCGATGCCGACCTCGGCGGCGACCGCCCGCGCGACGGTGGTGTTGTCGCCGGTGAGCAGCACCGGGGTCAGGCCGAGGGCGCGGAGCCGACGGACCGCCTCCCGGCTGGTGGGCTTGACCTGGTCGGCCACCGCGAGCATGCCGCGCGCCCGTCCCGCCCAGCCGACCAGCACGGCGGTACGTCCGGCCGCCTCCGCCTCGGTCGCCGCCCGCACCAGGTCCTCGGGTACGTCCATCCCCCGCTCGCGCAGCAGTCGGGAGCGGCCGAGCAGCACCGCACGGCCGTCCACCGTGCCGGTCACGCCCAGTCCCTCGGCGTTGGCGAACCCGGTGACCGGAGGCAGTTCGCCCGACTCGGCGGCGCCGGCCACGATCGCCCGGGCGATCGGGTGCTCGGAGCCGGACTCCAGCGCGGCGGCCAGCCGCAGCACCTCGGCCCGCTGCTCACCCTCGCCCGGGTGGACGTCGAGCAGGGTCATCCGGCCGGTGGTGACGGTGCCGGTCTTGTCCAGCACCACGGTCTCCACCCGCCGGGTGGACTCCAGCGCCTCCGGTCCCTTGATCAGTACGCCGAACTGCGCGCCCCGCCCGGTGCCGACCAGCAGCGCGGTCGGCGTGGCCAGGCCCAGGGCGCACGGGCAGGCGATGATCAGCACCGCCACGGCGGCGGTGAAGGCCGCCGTCGGTCCGGCACCGGACCCCAGCCACCAGCCCAGCGTGCCGACGGCCAGGGCGATCACGATCGGGACGAAGATCCCGGAGATGCGGTCGGCGAGCCGCTGCGCGGCGGCCTTGCCGGTCTGTGCCTGCTCGACCAGCCGGGCCATCTGGGCGAGTTGGGTGTCGGCACCGACCCGGGTGGCGGTGACCACCAGGCGGCCACCGGCGTTGACGCAGCCGCCGACCACGGTGTCGCCGACCCCCACCTCGACCGGTACCGACTCGCCGGTGACCATGCTGGCGTCGACCGCCGAGGTGCCCTCGTGCACCGTGCCGTCGGTGGCGATCTTCTCGCCGGGCCGCACCACGAACCGGTCCCCCACCGCGAGTTCGTCGACCGGGATCCGGATCTCCATCCCGTCGCGCAGCACGGCGACGTCCTTGGCGCCCAGCTCCAGCAACGCCCGCAGCGCCGCGCCCGCGGTGCGCTTCGCGCGAGCCTCGAAGTACCGACCGGCGAGGATGAACGCGGTGACTCCGGCCGCCGCCTCCAGATAGATGTGGCCGGTGCCGTCGGTCCGGCTGATCGCGAAGCTGAACGGGTGGGTCATGCCGGGCGTGCCGGCGGTCCCCAGGAACAGCGCCCAGACCGACCAGCCGAACGCGGCGAGCGTGCCCACCGAGACCAGCGTGTCCATGGTCGCCGCGCCGTGCCGCAGGTTTACCAGGGCGGCCCGGTGGAACGGCAGACCGCCGTAGACCACCACCGGGGCGGCCAGCGTCAGCGACAGCCACTGCCAGTAGGTGAACTGCCAGGCCGGCACCATGGCCAACGCGATCACCGGCACGGTCAACACCACCGACACCCAGAGCCGGGTACGCAGTACCCGCAGCTCGTCCACCGGCTCGGCGGCCGGCGGCGGATCCTGTCGGGGCGGCGGCACCGCCGCCGTGTAGCCGGTCTTCTCGACCGTGGCGATCAACTCGTGCGGGGTGACCGGGTCGGCGTAGGAGACGGTGGCCTTCTCGGTGGCGTAGTTGACGCTGGCCTGCACGCCGTCCAGGCGATTCAGCTTCTTCTCGATGCGGGCGGCGCAGGACGCGCAGGTCATGCCGCCGATGGACAACTCGATCAGGTTCGCTGCGGTGGGCAGGGGTCGACTCGTGGTCATGGCTGGTCCCTCAGTCGTGCCCGTGTCCGGGCGTACCGTGCCCGTCGTGCGGTGCGGCGGTGGGGCCGACCGGGACGTGCACCGGATCGCCGACGTGCACGGTGAACTCGGCGGTGCGTACCACCCCGCCGTGGCGGAAGTCGAGATAGAGCCGGTAGGCACCGGCGGACGGGAACTCGGTGGCGAAGCTCACCCGTGGCCCGGGTGGGGTGTGCCCGTCGCCCGGCACCCCCTCCGGGTGCACGTGCAGGTACGCCAGGTCGCCCTGCCGCAGCGCGACCAGGTGCCCGTACGCCCCGAGGTACGGCTCCAGGTCGGTGACGGGTACGCCGTCGCGCGCGACGGTCAGCGTCAGCGTGGACGGGTGGCCCGGCTGCGGCGTGCCGTCCAGGGTCACCGTGTAGCCGTCGACCGTGGCGGTGCGGGCCGGGGCGGGCAACGGCTGCTCGGTCAGCGCGCCGGGGACGGTCACGTCGACACCGAGCGTCAGCGGCTCGCCGCCGGTCGGGGTGAAGTCGGCGAACGCCCGCCACACCCCGGGCCCGGTCAGCGGCGTGGCGACCCGCCAGGTGCCGTCCGGCGTCAGCTCGGGGTGCACGTGGCGGAAGCCGGAGAGGTCACGCCGGGCGACGATCAGGTGCATCGGCTTGTCGTGCACCACGTCGTACCCGGTCACCGGCCGGTTGTCCGGCCCGGTGATCCGGAAGGCGAACTCCCCGGCCGGGGCGTCGACCGGCACGAGGGTGTGGCCGCGCTCGGAGACGAGCAGCCCGCCGGGCAGGTGCCGGGCCGCGCCCGCGTCGTGTCCGGCGTCCTCGTCGTGTCCGCCCTGGTCCGGCCCGTCGCCGTGACCGGCCGCGCCCACGTGGCCGGGCACGGCGATCGGGTCCGTCGGGCCGGTCACCTGACCCACCCCGTACGCGGCGGCGAACACCGCCGCGAGGCCGAGCGCGAAGCCGCTCACCTTCGTCGCCGTGTTCATCGGGTCACCTCGGTCTCCGGTCGCCTCAGGCGGCGACCAACTCGTAGCCGGCCTCGTCGACGGCGGCCCGGACGGCGGCCGGGTCCAGGGGCTGCTCGCTGGTGACGGTGACCTGGCCGCTGGCCAGGTCGACCCGGACGTCGGCGACACCGGGGAGCGCGCCGACCTCGGCGCTGACCGCGCTGACGCAGTGGCCGCAGGTCATGCCCTGCACCTGGTACGTCGTGGTGACCATGGCAACTCTCCTCTCCGGGCCCGTCCAGCGGGCCGGGCACCCCGTCAAATACCCTCGGGGGGTATCCACGACGGTGACCGTACCATACCCCCAGGGGGTACGTTATCCTCGTGTTCATGAGCACACCCGCGCCGATCCGTGGCTACACCGCCAGCAAGGACCAACTGCTCGCCCGGCTGCGTCGTGTCGAGGGTCAGGTACGCGGCGTGGAGAAGATGGTCGACGAGGACCGCTACTGCATCGACGTGCTCACCCAGATCTCCGCGATCCAGGCCGCGCTGGACAAGGTCGCGCTCGGCCTGCTCGACGGGCACGCCCGGCACTGCATGCACGAGGGCGCCGCCGAGGGCCGCGCCGACGAGATGGCCTCCGAGATGATGGCCGCCGTCGGTCGCCTGATGAAGCGCGGCTGACCCGCCCCACCCGTACGCCCGGCCGGGTGTCGTCTCCCCGGCACCCGGCTTGCGACACACGCTCGCGACCTGCGTTCCGATGCCGATCTGGCTACCATTCGCCACGATGGCCAGCCGGACCCGCCCGCACGGTACGCAGCCATCCTGCCACGCTCGGGCCATTCCGGATGCCCGCCGCGGCGGCCTGTCGGCGTCGCTGAACCATCTCGACCGCCGGTACGTAGTTCGCCTTGGAATCGTTGGGAGACAATGAATGGGCGCCGACCACACCCGTTCCGCTCCGCCCACCCCACCCCGGGTGCGGCGGATCCTCATCGTGACGGTGGTCCCCCTCTTCCTCGTCACCCTGGTCGCCGCGCTCGTGCTCTGGCCCTCGGACCCACCCCGACCCGAGGCCGCCGACGACCTGCCCCGCTATCACGGCACGGTCACCCGGGTGGTGAACGAGCCCTGCCCACCGAACCCGGTCGTGCCCGAGGGCACCCCGACCACGGCCGGGCGGCAGTGCGGCACGGTGACCGTCCGGGTCGACAGCGGCCCGGACGAAGGTCAGGACGTGCAGACGCCGCTGCCGGACGGGCCGGGAGCGCCCTCGGTCAGCGTCGGCGACGCGATCATCCTGGTCTCCCTGATCGATCCCGAGGACCCCTCGATCAGCTCCTACAACATCGCCGAGCACCAGCGGGGCAAGCCGCTGATCTGGCTCGCGGTGCTGTTCGCCGCCGCCATCGTGGCCTTCGGACGGCTACGCGGCCTGGCCGCGCTGGGCGGCCTGGCGGCCAGTTTCGCCATCCTGATCACCTTCGTGCTGCCCGGCATCAGCGCCGGTCAGCCGCCGCTGGTGGTGGCCATCGTCGGCGCGGCACTGATCATGTTCGTGGTGCTGTACCTGACGCACGGCATCTCGGCACAGACCTCGGTGGCCGTCCTCGGCACCCTCGGCAGCCTGGTGCTCACCGGCCTGCTCGGGCTGGCTGCCACCCGGGCCACCCACCTGACCGGCTTCGGCAGCGAGGACGCCACCACGCTGTCCATGTTCCGGGGCGACGTCGACCTGCACGGCCTGCTGCTCGCCGGCATCATCATCGGCTCGCTCGGCGTGCTCGACGACGTCACGGTGACCCAGGCCGCCGCGGTGACCGAGCTGCGGCACGCCAATCCGGGTTTCACCCGCCGGGAGCTGTACCGGTCGGCGACCCGGGTCGGCCGGGCCCACATCGCCTCGGTGGTGAACACCATCGTGCTGGCGTACGCGGGCGCGTCGCTGCCGCTGCTGCTCCTGCTCACCGCCGACAGCCGCGCGCTCGGCCAGATCATCACCAGCGAGTTCCTCACCCAGGAGATCGTCCGCAGCGTGGTGGCCACGCTGGGGCTGGTCGCCGCCGTACCGCTGACGACCGCACTGGCCGCGCTGGTGGTCACCGCCGGGCGGCGGGACACGCCGGAACCCGGCGGCCCCGACGACGGGCCGGACGGCGACGGTCCCACTCCCCCGACTCCCCGGCCCGGCATCGACCGGACCGAGGCCCTGCACGCGCTGAGCACCGCGCGTGTGCGTGACACACCCCCCGCCACCGGATCGCGGTGGCCCGACCCGGACAGGAGCACGGACACCACATGGTGACACCCCGCAGCGTGACCGCCCCTGCCGACACGGTTCGTGCCCGTGTCGTTGGTCACTCATCGCGATTACGAAATGACGCATCTGGCCGGGTTCGGGGCGTAGAGACCGACATCGACCGTCGGGTAACCTCACTGCCGGTCACCGCCGAAGGCGCGCACCGGCGCCTGCGGTGCCACCGCCCAATCGCCGCGAGGCGAGCCGGGGACCCAGGTAGGTGGGGTGAATCCGCGTCAGCGGTAGGGGCCACTTCCGTTCCGAACCCGTCAGCTAACCCGGTCGGCGGTCGATGGAAGGGAAAGAAGTGACGGCACCCCTACGCCGCTGGATGACACCCGTGGTGGCCGTGTTCGCCGCGTTCGCCGTGTTCGCCGGCCCCCTGCCGGCCATGGCCGCGCCGAACCCACCCGCTCCGGCCGAGCACGACGACGACCCGCCGATGCTCAACGACCTGATCGAGTCGGCGAACCGCGACTTCTCCAAGGCCAAGAACCAACTGGACAAGTCCAAGAAGCGACAGCTCAAGCTCGACCTCGAACTGCGCCGCGCAGAGGCCGACCTGGAAGCGCTCAGGCCACAGGTCGCCGAGATCGCGACGCAGTCGTACCGGACCGGCCGGGTGGGCGCGATAGCGATGTTGTTGCAGAGCAACGCTCCGGACTCGTTCATGGACCGGGCCTCCGCCCTCGACGAGTTGAACCTGTTCAACGACAAGAAGTTGGGCGAGGTCAACACGGTCCGGGAGCGCGCCGACCGGGCCAAGCTCGCGTCCGACGCCGAGGTGCGCGAACAGCAGAAGCTGACCAACGACATGGCGCGCAAGAAGACCGAGGCGGAGAAGTCGCTCCGCCTGGTCGGTGGCGAGAGCCTGACCGGCGGCCTGGTGGCCGCGACCTCGCCGGTCGCCCGGGTGGCGCCGAACCGTGCCTCGGACGGGAGCTGGAAGCCGGAGTCGTGCAGCCAGAACGACCCAACCACGTCGGGCTGCATCACGCCGCGCACGCTGCACATGTACAAGGAGGTCAAGCGCGCCGGCTTCAACCGCTTCGTCGGCTGCTGGCGGCCCGGTGACAAGTTCGAGCACCCCAAGGGCCGGGCGTGTGACTGGTCGTTGCAGAACAGCGGGTTCAGCCCCTGGCACAACAACGACACCCGGATCTACGGCAACAACCTGGCGGCCTTCCTGGTCCGCAACGCCGACCGGCTCGGCATCTACTACGTGATCTGGAACCGGCAGATCTGGTTCCCGACCGAGAACCGGTGGCGGTCCTACAGCGGCCCGTCCAACCACACGGACCACGTGCACGTGTCGCTGCTCTGAGCAGCGTCCCGGTGACCCGCGAGGGCCGCTCCGCCGTCCGGCGGAGCGGCCCTCGTCGTACGTGTCGGTGCGTGGCCCGGCGGGTCAGCCCACGGGCGTGACCACACCCGCCATCTCGGCGGGCTCCGCCGCGACGGTCCGCACCTCACCGGCGGCCAGCCGGTACGACATGCCCACCACCGCGCACCCGCCCGCGGCCACCTCGGCGGCCAGCGCCTCGGACGACTCCAGCATCGCCTCGACGGTCTGCGCGATGTGGATGTCGACGATCGCGTCCAGGTCGTCGATCCCCGCCTGCTCGGCCCGGCGCAGGCTGGGCACCACCGCGTCCACCACGGCACGCAGGTGCCCCGACGGCGCGGTGCCGGTGGCCGCCGCAGCCCGGGCCGCCTGGACGGCACCGCACGAGTCGTGCCCGAGCACCACCACCAGCGGCGTACGCAGCACGCTCACCGCGTACTCGACGCTGCCCAGCACCTCGGGGCCGATGGTGTGTCCGGCGGTCCGGACCACGAAGAGATCACCCAGCCCACGGTCGAAGATGATCTCCGCAGCGAGCCGGGAGTCGGAGCAGCCCACGATCACCGCGAAGGGGTGCTGCTCGGCGGCGACCGCGGCCCGGTGGCTGGCGTTCTGGTTGGGGTGCCGCAGCGTGTCGGTGACGAACCGGCGGTTACCGGCGATCAACTCGGCGAGGGCCCGCTCCCGCGAGCCGGGAAGGTCTGCGGTCAGGTACTCGCGTTCGGGACCGGGCTGGGCCCCGATCGTTCCGGGTCGACTCATCCGGCGTCACCTCGTCTCTCGGTGGAATGCCTGGTCATCCCGGCCGGCGCTGGCCACGGACCGCCACCAACCGTCACACGCAGCGCAAGGCACGTCAAGCTATGCGTGATCTGCATTTCATGTATTCCAGAACGCTTGCCAATCGCAGCGTACGGGCGCGAGCGCAGCCCCGGAGCGTGACGGGGGCAGGCCATACGATGGCGGGCATGGCGACCTCAGACGAGCGAGAAAGCACCCGTAACTGGACTTTCTTGACAAACCACGCACACGTGCTGCTCGCCATCGCCCGCAACCCGACCGCCCGGCTGCGCGACGTCGCCAGCGAGGTGGGCGTCACCGAACGCGCCGCCCAGGCCATCGTCGCCGACCTGGAGGCGGGCGGCTATCTGCACCGCACCCGGGTGGGTCGCCGCAACGAGTACACCCTCAACCCGGCCGGCCGGTTCCGCCACCCGGCCGAGGCCGACCGCCAGGTCGGCGACCTGCTGGCCCTGTTCACCGACTGACCCGACCTGCCATCCACAGTGGACTACGTGGCGTGGTTCACCGACCGGATTCCGCTCGGGCCCATGCGTTCTGGGCACGGGGACGATAGGTTGGACTCGTGTCGTCCGTCGCGCTCGCCCGTCCCCTGTGGCCGGCGACGCTGCGCACGTTGCGGGAGCTGACCCGACTCGCGCTGGCCGCCCTCGTGCTGGCGGTCGGCCTCGGCACCGCCGCCGCCGACCTGCCGCTGCGCCCGGCCGGCGACCAGACGGCCCACGCCGTCGCCGGTCATCACGCCTGGTCCGTCACCGCCGACCTGCCGACCTGGCCGGGCACCGTCGCACCGGTCACCGAGCAGGTGCGGGCCTCCGGCACGCTGTCGACGTCACCGACGCAGCACACGGCCCCGACCGCGCCGCCGACCCGGCCCGCGCCCTCCGCCGGGGCCGGCTCGGCCGCCACCACCACGGTCCACCGGCTCGCCGCGCCACGCCCCGCCGTCGGCCACGGCGAGCCGACCCGGCGCGGCCCACCGGCCGCCTGACCGACGGCCCGCCTCAGGACGCCCCACCGGCCCACGCGACCGTCCGCCGACCCGGCCCGAACGCCGGACCCGGCCGACGCACCGGCGCCGACCGCCCCGGGCACTCGCGGACCCGCGCACCGTCCTGTCGCCGCCTCGGCGACCACAGACCTTCCCCCAGTCGACGACCCTCATCCGACCGCGAGAGGTGTTGATGATGCGAACCGCTCTCTCCCACGTCCTGCCCGACGTCCCCCTGGCCGCCGTGATCTGGCTGAGCCTGCTCGGCGTGGTGATCCTCGCCATCGCCGCCCTGCTGCTGCGCCCCCGCCACCTCCTGCGGTTCGACGCGGGCGCCCGGATCCGCGAGGCGGCGCTGCCGAGTCGCACCGAGCACACCGAGGAACAGCGGGACCAGGATCGCTGGGCGGAGGAGGTGGCCGTCGCCGCCGACCGGGCCGACGCGACGGCCCGTCGCCGCCGCGAGGAGTGGCTCACCGCGCAGGACGAGGCCGAACGAGCGTGGCAGACGTACGAGAAGGCGGAGGCGGACGTCCGCCGGCTCACCGCGGCGACCGGGATGCCGCTGCCGCAGACCCCGCGCACCCCCGCCGAGTACGCCGACCGGGAGCGCTGGCTGCACCGGGCGGCCATGGAGGCGTACTGGCGGCGGGAGCTGTCGGTGGAACAGCTCAGCGACGTCTTCGCCCACCGGGGCTGGGACCCGCGACTGCACCCGGTCGAGCAGGAGCTGGCGCTGCGCCGGGCGGTACGCGACCACCTCTTCGCGCGCCAGCAGGCGGCCCACGAGCAGGCGCAGGAGCGCTGGCGAGCCGCCGAGCTGGCCGCCGCAGCGGCACGCAGCCTGCGCGACGAGGCCCTCTCCGCACTGCTGCCGCAGGTCGATGAGCGCGAGTCGGTGCTGCCGTTGACCGCGCTCGGCGGCGTCGAGCAGACCCGCGAGATGCCCATCGTGGTCGGTGGGCGGGCGGCACCCGCGTACCGACCGGTTCTGCCGTGACAGGCAGATAGCGCGAACCTCCTCCGGCGCGTCGAGCGGGAACCTAGCGTGGACCGGTGTCGGACGGGCACCGTCCGGGTACCGACCTCGCCGGGAAGAGGAGGCCGACGTGGTCGCACGGGGTGACGGGCTCAGGCCCGAGGAGTCGACGCGGCGCAGTGCCGGGCCGAGACAGACCTGGGCGGCCCTGCCCTGGCTGGTGCGTACGGCGGTGGTCTGGAGCGCCTGCCTGGTGGTCATCGCCGCCGGCCTCTACCTGCTGGCCCGGATCACCATGCTCGTCACGCCGCTGGCCATCGCGCTGGCCGCCACCTTCTTCCTGGCCGCGCTGCTCGATCCGCTCCAACTCGCGTTGCGCCGCCTGCGACTGCCCGCCGCGCTGGCCGCCCTGCTCACCGTCCTGCTCCTGCTCGGCGTCCTGTTCGGCGTGGGCGTGCTGGTCTGGAACATGACCGCCGGCCAGTTCAGCGAGCTGGGCGACGAACTGCGGGAGGGCCTGGAACGCAGCCGCGACTTCGTCACCTCCACCCTGCCGGTCACCGACGAGCAGCTCGACGGCCTCGTCGACCAGCTCCGCCAGGCGCTCAGCCAGCAGGAGGTCGACCCGGTCGCCAGCGCGCAGACGGTGGCCGAGGTCTTCGGCTCCATCCTGCTCGCCCTGGTGCTGCTCTTCTTCCTGCTCAAGGACGGCCGGTCGATGTGGCACTGGACGCTGCGCCGGGCGGGTGGACCCAACCGGGAGATCGCCGCCGAGGCGGGCCGCGTCGGCTGGCGCACGCTCGGCTCGTACAGTCGGGGCACGATGCTGATCGCGGCGATCGACGCCATCGGTATCGGTCTGGCGCTGGTGCTGCTCGGGGTGCCGTTGGCCTTCCCGCTGGCCCTGATCACGTTCTTCGGCGGCTTCGTGCCGATCATCGGCGCCACCGTGGCCGGTGCGGTCGCGGTGCTGGTGGCGCTGGCCGCCAACGGCCCCACCACCGCACTGCTCACCCTGGCCGCGGTGATCGCCGTGCAACAGATCGAGGGCAACCTGCTCGAACCACTGATCATGAAGCGGCAGGTCCGGTTGCACCCGGTGGTGATCCTGCTCGCGGTCACCGCCGGCACGCTCATCGCCGGCATCGCCGGTGCCTTCGTCGCGGTCCCGATCGCCGCCGTCGTCTGGCGGGTCGTCGACAGCGTGCAACAGCAGCGCCAGACCGCTGCGGCGAAGCAACGGTGGTCGAGGATCATCCGGGGGCGCACGGCTCGGTCCCGGGCCCGCCGGACGGTCCGCAAGGTCTGACCTCAGCTTCGCGCGTAGACCCGAGGATTCAGGTGGTCGCGGAACCAGCCGGCCGCCGCGTCGGCCACCTGTTCCAGCGTCCCGGGTTCGGCGAAGAGGTGCGTCGCACCGGGCACCACCCGCAGCTCGGTCGGCGCGGTCATCCGGTCCCGGGCCTGCTCGTTGAGCGTGATCACCTGCTCGTCCCGGCCGCCGACGAGCAGCAGGGTGGCGGCGTGCACCTCGCCCAGGGCGGCTCCGGCCAGATCGGGCCGACCGCCTCGGGACACCACGGCACGGACCACGTCGGGCCGCCGCGTCGCCGCGATCAGGGCGGCGGCGGCACCCGTGCTGGCGCCGAAGAGGCCGATCGGCACCGCGCCGAAGGGCCGCTCGGCGACCAGCCAGTCCAGGGTCGCGGCCAGCCGGTCGGCCAACAGTCCTATGTCGAAGCGCAGCTCGGCGGTGACCGCGTCCACCTCGTCCTCGTCGGAGGTGAGCAGGTCGACCAGCACGGTGCCGAGCCCGTCCGAGGTGAGCCGGTGGGCCACCGAGACGTTGCGGGGACTGTGCCGGGAACTGCCGCTGCCGTGCGCGAACAACACCGCGCCGGTCGCCCCGGTCGGCACCAGCAGGTCGCCTGTCAGGTCCACCGCACCCGCCGGGATCGTCACCTCGCCACCGCGTACGTCCATCTCGCCTCCCGGCCCCTCGCATACCCCGGTCGGCGCACCGCACGCGCGTTTGTGGCTCGGGACGGCGGGTAGCCGACGGGAGACCGCAGACGGACCGACGCCTGTGGCGTCGGCGAGCAGATCGCGAGGACCGTCATGCCGCATCACCGTGAGCCCGTGCAGAAGGCCGCCGATCGCGAGCGGCGCGAACAGGACACCCGACGCGGACGGGACTGGGCGGACGAGGCGGCCCAGGCACGTGACGCCGACGATCCCCGGGCGAGGACGCCGCACGACGCCACCGGCCGCCCGTCCCAGGGCGAGCCGATCTGAGCGGCGTCGACCGACGGTCCGCCGGTCGAGCAGACCGGCGGACCGCTGATCGAGCAGGTCGACGGGTCGAGCAGGTCGACGGCCCCTGTCGAGCTGACCGCGTCGACGGATCGGCGGGCCGCCGCGACGCGACTCAGGTGGGCGGCTCCGGGAGCCGGAGCAGCGGTGCCCGACCCGGGGCCTGCTCAGGCGTCGGCAGGTCCTCGGCAGCCGGCGGGATCGGTACGGTGACCGCCTCGTCGCAGGTGACGCGGATCGACTTGCCGTAGTGGCGGACCTCCATCACCGCGTCGTGCGCGGCGTGGTGCAGCGAGTACGTCGTCTCGTGCGGATGCACGTCGACGCGGAGCCGCATGCCGCACCACTGGAGCGAGAACGACAACCGGCTCAACCCGCTGGACAGGCGTGGCGCGAACGACGGCACTCCGTCATGGTCCCGCAGGCCCCCGAAGCCGGCCACGAGTGCGATCCACGCCCCGGCGAGCGAGGCCATGTGCACCCCGTCGCGGGTGTTCTCGTTCAGGTCGTGCAGGTCCATCAGCGCGGCCTCACGCAGATAGCTGTGCGCCAGCTCGGGATAGCCGACGTCGGCCGCCAGCACCGCCTGGGTGCAGGCGGAGAGCGAGGAGTCCCGGACGGTACGCCGCTCGTAGTAGAGGAAGTTGCGCAACTTCTCCTCGGGCGTGAACGCGTCCCCGCGCCAGTGCATCGCCAGCACCAGGTCGGCCTGCTTGACCACCTGCTTGCGGTACAGGTCGAAGTACGGGTAGTGCAGCAGCAGCGGGTACTTGTCCGACGGGGTGTCGACGAAGTCCCACTCCTGGAGCCGGGTGAAGCCCTCCACCTGCTGGTGCACGTCGATCTCGTCGTCGTACGGGATGTGCATGGCCGACGCGGCGTCGCGCCAGGCGGCGGCCTCCTCGTCGGTGACGCCGAGATGGAACGCGTCGTCGCGGTAGCGCATCGCCACCTCGGCGGCGGTCTGTAGGTTCCGCTGGGCCATCAGGTTCGTGTAGATGTTGTCGTTCTTCACCGCGGTGTACTCGTCCGGGCCGGTCACCCCGTCGATGTGGAACTGGCCGTTGCGGTCGTGGTGCCCGAGCGAACGCCACAGCCGGGCGGTCTCCACCAGCAGGGTCAGCCCGATCTCCCGCTCCAGTTGCCGGTCGCCGCTGACCAGCACGTACCGCCGCAGCGCGTCGGCGATACCGGCGGCGACGTGGAACGCGGCGGTGCCCGCCGGCCAGTAGCCGGACGACTCCGACCCGCCGATGGTGCGCCAGGGGAAGGCCGCACCCTGGAGGTTGAGCGTCCGGGCCCGCTCGTGTGCCTGCTCCAGTGTGGAGAACCGCCAGTACAGCGCGTCCCGCACCGCTGCCGGATGGGTGTACGTGAGCACCGGCAGCACGAACATCTCGGTGTCCCAGAACGCGTGCCCGTCGTACCCGGGACCGGTGAGCCCCTTGGCGCTGATCGGCCGCCGTTCCGCGCGGGCACCGGCCTGGAGCACGTGGAACAGCCCGAACCGGACCGCCTGCTGCACCTCCGGATCGCCCTCGACCTCCACGTCGGCGGCGTCCCAGAACTCGTCCAGGTATTCCCGCTGCTCCCGGACCAGACCATCCCAGCCGTCCAGTCGCGCGGCGGCGAGCGCGGCACCGACCTGGTCCCGCAGGGCGGGCAACGACCGGCGGCTGGACCAGCCGTAGGTCAGGTACTTCACCACGCGGAGCGTCTGGCCCGGCTCCAGCACGCAACCGACGGTGGTCCGCACCCAGTCCTCGTACCCCTCGGACTCCACCGTGGTCCGTGCGGGCGAGTCGACCTCGTGCTCCATCGCGGCGGCGACCCGCAGGCCGGACACCTTGGTCCGGTGGATCAGCAGTCCACCGTCCTCGGTGGTCAACTCCTCCTCGGCCTCCAGCGGCGACTCCAGCACCGCGGCCACCCGGGGGTCGCGGCTCTGCGGCGGCAGCGTCTCGTTGGCCACCAGTTCCGACTGGACGATCAGCCGCAACGGCTTGCCGTCGGCCACTTCCACCTCGTAGCGGATGGCGGCGACCGAACGCTGCCGGAACGAGACCAGCCGGGTCGTGTTCACCCGCACCTCGCGTCCGGCGGGCGAGCGCCAGTGCAGCGAGCGGTGCAGCGTCCCGGCCCGCAGGTCGAGCACCCGCTCGTGGGCGAGCACCTCGCCGTACCGCACGTCGAGCGGCTCGTCGTCGACCAACAGCCGGATCAGCTTGCCGTTGGTGACGTTGACGATCGTCTGACCGGACTCCGGAAAACCGAAACCCGCCTCCGCGTACGGCAGCGGGCGCAACTCGTAGAACGAGTTCAGGTACGTGCCGGGCAACCCGTGCGGCTCACCCTCGTCCAGGTTGCCGCGTAGCCCGACGTGCCCGTTGGAGAGGGCGAACACCGACTCGGACTGGGCGAGCACGTCCATGTCGAGCCGGGTCTCCCGCACGTGCCACGGCTCGACCGGGTACGCGCGCTCCCGGATCATTCGTGCCGTCCGGCGAGCAGGTCGGCGAGGTCGGCGACCACCACGTCTGCGCCGTGCTTCCGCAACTCGTCGGCCTGACCGGCCCGGTCCACCCCCACCACGTACCCGAACCCGCCGGCCCTCCCGGCGGCGACACCGGCCAGCGCGTCCTCGAACACCACCGCGTGCGCGGGTTCGACGCCGAGCAGCTTCGCCCCGGCGAGGAAGGTGTCCGGCGCAGGCTTGCCGCGCAGCCCTTCGGCCCGTGCGGTCAGCCCGTCCACCCGGGCTTCCAGCAACGGCTCCAGCCCGGCGACGGCCAGTACGTCCCGGCCGTTGGCGCTGGCGGTGACCACCGCCCGACGCAGCCCCGCGTCCCGCACCGCCCTGAGGTACGCCACCGAGCCGGGGTAGACGTCCACTCCGGCGGTGCGCATCCGTTCCAGCACCAGCGTGTTCTTGCGGTTTCCCAGGCCGTACACGGTCTGCGCGCCCGGCGGGTCCTCCGGCGTACCCTCCGGCAGCGTGATGCCCCGTGAGGCGAGGAAGGTGCGGACGCCGTCCAGGCGGGGCCGCCCGTCGACGTAGCGGTGGTAGTCCGGACCGGGATCGAACGGCCGGAAGGGCTCACCGGTGGTGGCCGCGTGCCGCCGCAGGAAGTCGTCGAAGGTCTCGGTCCAGGCGGCGTTGTGCAGCCGGGCGGTCTGCGTCAGCACACCGTCCAGGTCGAAGAGACAAGCGGTCACATGATCAGGCAGGCCGAGCACCGTACCAATCTATCCACGGTCACCAGCCCGCAAACGCACTTCGACCGACCTGGGCGCGGCGCGCAGTCGCTTCGACATCACGCCGGAGGGCGACGGCGGGCGGCTGCGCTTTTCCCACGTGGGCCGGCACGGGCCTCGTCAGTTCGGGCGCAGCGTCCAGATGACGGTCATCTCCGAGGTCGGCCTGCCGTCGGCGGTGGCGATCTCCACGCGTACCGGGAACTCCGGCCGCTCACCGGCCTCCAGCTCCGCGATCACCTCGGCCGGCGGGCGACCGAGCCGCGCCGTCGCCAGCACCGGGCCCAGTGCGAGCTTGCGGTACGCGATCTCGGCGCGCACCGCCAGCGGCGTGGCCCGGTCGAGCAGGTGCCCGAACGCGGCCATCACCACCGCGCCGGAGGCGGTCTCGCCGAGCGTGAACACGGCCCCGGCGTGCGGACCGCCGACGTGGTTGTGGGTGGCCGGCGAGTCGGGCAAGCGCACCACGGCCCGGACCGAGCCTTGCGCCTCCGGTGCCACCTCGACGAATTCGAAGCCGAGCGTACGGGCGAAGGGCACCGCCTGGAGCATGGCAGCCGCCACCTGACGCGAGTCGATGGTCATGCCCGCACGCTACCGGCAGGTAACTTGACCGGCAAGGCCGCGCGACGGGGCGGGGTCAGCGGCTCTTGATGGACTGCACGAAGGCTCGCCAGGTCTCGGGCGTGAAGGTGAGCACCGGCCCCTGCCGGTCCTTGCTGTCGCGCACGCCGACGACCTGCGCCAGGTTGTCGGCCACCTCCACGCAGTCGCCCTGGTTGCCACTGCTGCGGGTGCTCTTGCGCCAGATCGCACCGGTCAGGTCCATGCTTCCGCCGCCTCCGAGATCATCTTTAGGGTGGCCCCGTGGGGCAACGCCTCGGCCCGAACAGCCTCCCAGTTCTGCCGAAGCGAGTTTACGTCCACAGTGCGTTCCACGGTGGTGCCGCGCATCTGGTTGTCGAGGTAGGCGATGTCGTCGCCCTCCGGCGGGGTGGCGATCACGAAGGCACCGTTCAGCCCCGGATACGCGCCCACCCCCTTCGGCACGATGTGCAGGTGCACCTTGATCCGACGCCCCACCTCCATCAGGTGCAGCAACTGCTCCCGCATCACCTTCGGCCCGCCGACCGGGCGCTCCAGCACCGTGTGGTCGAGCACCGCCACCAGCAGCGGCGGATTGGGCCGGGCGAGCACCTTCTGCCGGGCGAGCCGGGCGGCCAGCGGTGCCTCGACCTGGTCGCCGACGAGCTGACTCGCGCCCTCGTAGAGCGCGCGGGCGTACCCCTCGGTCTGACGGCATCAGGCTCTCCTTGAGGATCGCCTCCCGATCATCCGCGAGCCGCTCCTGGAGGCGCGCGTTAGCAGGGGACCCGTGCTATACCGCAGGCGCTAATAAGGTGCCCTTCCTTGCATCAGCGCCAGACGGCGCGGCGGGTTCCTCGCATCAGCGCCAGCCGACGTCGATGCGGTCGCCCCGGTCGTCGAAGAAGTGCAGGGCGTCCATCCGGACCTTGACGCTGAGCCGATGACCGGCGGAGACCGCCGGGTACGGCGCCAGTCGGACGGCCAGCTCGGCCGGGCGGCGGTGGTGACGGCCCGGATCGTTCAGGACGCTGGTGTTGGTGCCGCCGGTCGGCGCGTGCCCGCCCTGCTCGACGGCGACCCGACCGGTGAACCGCTGCATCATCTGGCCGAACCGGCGCAGGCCACGCTGACCGAGCGGGGCGTCACCGTCGATCGGACCGCCGACCTCGTCGACCACGATCGCGGAGGCCCCGATGTCGAGGAAGGCCAGGGACTCGTGACCGTGGTGTTCGAGATAGCGGATCCGGCCCTGGAGGACGTCTCCGGAGGTGTCCGGAGCGACCGGGGTGAGCGCCTCCGCGCGCATGCCGACCACGATCCGCTCACCGTGGTAGTGCGCCACGGCCCGACTGCGGATGTCGTTCCAGGGCAGATAGAGCGCCTGCTCGCCGAGGGTCAGGGTGACGTACCGGTCGAGGTGGACGTAGACCGACGCCTCCAGCAGGTTCATCCGGGGGCTGCCGAGGAACGCGGCGACGTAGAGGGTGGCCGGGCGGCCGTACACCTTGGTGGGGGTGCCGACGTCCTGGAGGACGCCCTTGCGCATGATGGCGACCCGGTCCGCCATGGTCAGCGCCTCGGCCTGGTCGTGGGTGACGTAGACGGTGGTGACGCCCAGTTCCCGGGTCAGGCCGGAGATCTCGGCGCGCAGTTCCGCGCGCAGCCCACTGTCCAGGTTGGACAGCGGTTCGTCCATCAGGAACAGACCGGGGCGACGGACGATCGCCCGACCCATCGCGACGCGCTGTCGCTGCCCGCCGGAGAGCTGGCCGGGACGTCGGGCCAGCACGTCGCCGATGCCGAGGGCGCTGGCCACGTCGCCGACCCGCTCGCCACGCGGGGTCGCTTCGACGCCGGCCAGCTTGAGCGGGAAGGCGATGTTGTCGTTGACGCTCATGTGCGGATAGAGGGCGAAGTCCTGGAAGACCATCGCGATCCGCCGTTCCCGGGGCGGTAGGTCGTTCGCCAGCTCGCCGTCGAGCAGCACCGCACCCGAGGACGGTTCCTCCAGCCCGGCGATCATCCGCAACACCGTGGACTTCCCACAGCCGGACGGCCCGAGCAGCACCATGAACTCGCCGTCGTTGACGTCGAGATTGATGGTGTCGACAGCGACGGTGCCGTCCCGGAAGACCTTTGTCACATCCTTGAGCGCGACGGTTGTCACCGTCTCCTCCCCCAGCTCGTCGGCGAACCCGAAATGACTGTGGCCAGGATCATGCGGCGAGCACATCGGGTAAACGTGCGATGTTCGAATCGTGACAGACCTATTACGGTCCATCGAATGACGGCGATTGCCCGGAAAGAGGGACTCAGGCGGCCGTCTCGCCCAGGAAGACCCGCCGCGCCACCCGCTCGGCCGCGTGCCCGTCCTCCAGCGCGCAGAAGCGTTCCCGGAACGCCGCCCGCGCCAGGTCGGCCTCCGGCGTCTCCAGCGCGCCGGACCGGAACACGTCGAGCAGTTCGGGGAAGGTACGCGCCACCGCGCCGGGCGCCTCGGCGGTGACGTCGAGGTAGACCCCCCGGGTCAGCCGGTACGCGTCCCAGTCCGGCGCGTAGACGACGATCGGCCGGTCCAGGACGGCGTAGTCGAACATCGCGGACGAGTAGTCGGTGACCAGCACGTCCGCTGCGAGATAGAGGTCCTCGACCCGGGGGTGGTCGCTGACGTCGAGGACCCGGGTCCGGCTGCTCGGGCCCGACGTCCGGCGCTCCCGGTCGTGGAAGTAGTGACTGCGCATCAGCAGCAGGCCGGACGGGCCGAGCGCATCGAGGAACCGCTCCGGATCGAACGGTGGGCGGTAGCCGGGCAGGTGTTCCCGGTGCGTCGGGGCGTACAGGACCACCCGCTCGCCGAGGCCGACGCCCAACTCCGCGCGCAGCCGCAGGACCTCCTCGGCGCTCGCGGTCACCAACCGGTCGTTGCGGGGATAACCCACCTCCAGGGTCGTGTACGCGGCCGGATAGGCCCGCTCCCACATCTGCGTGGAGAAGCTGTTCGCGCTGACCGAGAAGTCCCACCGGTCCACCCGACGCAGCAGCCCGGCGAAGTCCATGCCGGTCGCGCCCAGCGGATACCGCTGCTGGTCCAGCCCCATCACCTTGACCGGGGTGCCGTGGTGGGTCTGCACGTGCACAGTGCCCGGGCGCTTGCGGACCGAGTCCGGGAAGTTGACGTTGTTGATCAGCCACCGGGCACGGGCCAGCACCCGGTGGTACGCGGGCGTACCGGCGACCACGTACTCGACCCCGTCGGGCAGCGTGTGCACCCGGTCCCGCCGGACGATCCAGACGCCCCGTACGTGCGGCGCCAACCGCCGCGCCGCCTCGTACACGGCGGCCGGGTTGCAGGCGTACCCGCGATACCAGTACGCCGCGTACACGGCCAGGTTCTCGTCCACCGGGCGGCGGCGCTCGACCCACTGGTACTCGCGCAGCACGACGTCACGGGCCAGGCGTACGCCCCGACGGGCCGGTGGGCCCACCCGTCGTCGGGCCCGGCGGGCGATCCGGCGGGCCGCCTCCCCCGCGTGGCCGGTCGCCCGTAGTGCGCTGAACGTCCGCCACCGACCGGCCGCGACCAGCCGGTGCTTGAGCCCTTCGATCCCGTCCGGGATCCGATGGCCGCCGGGCGGACGGAAGCGGGCGTGGTCGATGGTGATCCGGGCGAAGAAGGTCGGCCGCAGGTCCGCCGGGATCCGCTCGTCGGTGCCGAGCACGGTCAGGTAGTGCCACATCATCCGGGCGAAGACCGCCGGTCGGAGTTCCTCGGCGCCGAGCCGGTCCAGGTCCCGGAACACGCGTCGCCACTGGCGGAACACCTCGAAGTGCCGCTCACCCTGGGTCTTCGTGATCGCCCCGGCCCGCCGCTGCCGGTAGTTGACGCAGACCACGTCGAGCACGCCGATCCGGTCCGCAGCCAGCAGCGCCGGATAGCTGAACGACACGTCCTCGTACCAGCCGGGGGCGAAACGCAGCCCGGCGTCGACGAGGAACCGCCGACGCAGCAGCCGGTTCCAGGCGGTGTGCAGCAGTTCCAGCGTCTCCGGTCGCTCGGCCAGCCGGAACGTCTCCGACCCCGGTGGCTCCGGGAAGACCTCCGCCATCGCGCTGGCGCTGACCCGGTCGTCCCAGTACGTGCGGACGTGGTCGACCAGCAGCACGTCGGGGCGGGTCTCGCGCAGGCGGGCGGCCACCTCGACCAGGCAACCGGGCGCGAGCCAGTCGTCACCGTCGACGAACCAGACGTACTCTCCGACGGCCAGGTCCAGCCCGACGTTGCGGGCCGGGCCGAGCCCGACGTTCTGGTCCAGCCGGACCGCCCGGACCCGGTCGTCGCGGGCGGCGTACTCGTCGAGGATCTCCCCGACCGCGTCCGGCGAGCAGTCGTCGATCCCGATCACCTCGATGTCGGCGATCGGCTGACCGAGGATCGAGTCCAGGCACTCCCGCAGGTAGCCCTGCACCCGGAAGGCCGGGACGACGAAGCTGATCAGCGTCATCGTCCCGGCCTCCCGTCAGAGCGTCGCGCCTTGTCGCGTACCCGCCGGTGCCCGGGTGGGACGGCTCGGCCGGACGAACCAGGCCAGCACCACACTTGCCACGAACAGCACCAGAAGGTAGATACCGAGTGTAGCCAGACCAATACTCACGATTCCGGCGATCGCCGTCAGCGCCAGCAGTACCGACCGCCCCTCCCAGCCCAGCGTGGCCGAGTGCAGCGGCGGCGCGGGTTGCCGCTTCTCCAGCCGGGCGACCAGGTCGTAGTGGTGCAGGGTGAGCACGAAGACGTACCCGAAGATCAGCCACGCGGGCGCGCCGCCGATCACCCCGACCGCGACGGCGAAGAGGAACTCGGCGGCCCGCAGCGCGGCCGGCACCAGCCAGTCCAGCGGCCCGTTGTGCGCCGCCCCGGTCCCCGCCGCAGCGGCCAGCAGCACCAGCAGCACCACCGGCACCGCCGCCCAGCGGAGCCAGGCAGCCGGATCGCCGCCGTCACCCACGCCGCCCAGCAGCGTCACCAACACCAACCCTGCCGCGGCCAGCGCCGCGACCACCGCGAGGACCAGCGGCCCCGGCCGCCGCAGCACCGGCAGTCGGGTGGCCAGCGGACCGTCGTCGCGGTGCAGGGTCGCGTCGACCGTGTCCAGCACCGGCACCCACATCCAGCGGGCCCGCAGGGTACGCAGCGCGCCGGTGTACCCGAACGCCAACACCCCCCAGGTCAGCACCGCGAACAGGGCGATCCGCTGGTCGAACAGCGCGGCGGCCAGCGCGATCAGCGCCCACCGTTCCCCGATCGGGAAGACCACCGTGCGCTTGAGCCAGTACGACAGCGACCCCGAGTCGGCCTGCACCCGGTTCGAGGCGGCGTTCAGCCGGTCACCGATGCCACCGCCGCCGCTGCCCGCCGCCTTCGGTCGACGGGCCGCCTCGTCGTGCAACACGCCGTACCAGGCGTCGGTCATGTGCCGCACCGTCTGGAGGGTCATCGCGGCGATGGCCAACGCCCATCCGTACCGGAACCCGGCCGCCGTGGCACCCCACCCGAGACCCGCGTAGACCAGGTACTCCTTGGCCCGGTCGGCCATCGTGTCCAGCCAGCCGCCCCAGGCGCTGAAGTTGCGCGTGTAGCGGGCGAGCTGACCGTCCACACAGTCGAGCACGAAGCCGAGATAGAGCAGGACCGCACCGCCGACCAGCGCCGGTCGGCCACCGGCGGCGAACAACGCGGCGGCGGCGACCGCGAAGGCCACCGAGATCATGGTGACCGCCGTCGGGCTCAGCCCCAACCGGGCGCAGACCTTGGTGACCTGCGGCGACCAGGTGCTGACGAAGTACGTGGTGAAGAAGTCGTCCTTCTCCTTCACCGAGAGCCGCAACTCGGCCCGGTCCTCGTCGACGGCGGCCACCGCCGCCTCGGCGGCGGCCAGCCCGCTCGCGTCGTCGACCCGGTGCGCCACCAGCAGGCGTACCCGGTGGGCGAAGACCAGCGTCCCCTGCCCGGCGAGGCCCGCCAAGACCCGGTCCACCGCCGGGCCCGGGGCCTGCGCGTCGGTGCCGGCCGCGCGGGCGGCGGCCACGAGCGCCGGTACGTCGTCCCGACCGACCCGCACCGCACCTCCGAAGACGCCGGTGGCCTCACCGTCGAGCCGCTCGACCGGACCGGCGTCGACCACCTGTCCGCGCTCCTCGCGCACCACGGTCCGGCCACCGCCGGGCGGGTCGGTGAGCACCAACGCCACGGTCGGACCGACCGGGCTGGTCACCAGATGCCGCAGCACGGCGGTGTGCGCCACCAGGTCCGCACCGCTGAGCACCACCGGGCCGCCCGCCGTCGCGGCCAGGTCCGCGACCTCGTCCAGGGTCGCGGCGAACCGCACGTCGGCCACCCCGGCCCGCCGCCACTGCTCGGCCAGCCGGTCCGCCGTGGAGCCGCCCGGCACCGCACCCGTGGGCAGGCTCGCGGCCGGCGACCCGGCGGCGAGCACGATCGCGAGCGTCACCGGGGAACCGCGTCGTGGTACGCGGCCAGCGCCTCGGCGATGGTGCCGTCGACGCTCAACCGGCCGCCGTCGAGGAAGAGTCCTCGACGGCAGAACCGGGTCAGGTCCTTTTCGTTGTGTGAGACCAGCACCAGAGTGCGCCCCTCCCCGAGCAGACGATCGATGGTCGTGTAGCACTTCTTGCGGAACTCGGCGTCACCCACCGCCGTCACCTCGTCCATCAGCAGGATGGGGTGCGGCAGGTGAGAGATGATCGCGAACCCGAGCCGGACCTTCATCCCGGACGAGTAGTGCCGTACCGAGGTGTCGATGGCCCGTTCCACCTGCTCACCGGCGAACGAGACGATGTCGTCGAAGTGCCGCTTCAGGTATCCCGACGACAACCCGTGCAACCCGCCCACCAGGTACAGGTTCTCCCGCCCGGTCAGGTCGTTGGAGAAGCCGGCGGAGAGTTCCAGCAGCGGCGCGACGTCGCCCCGGACCCGGATCCGCCCCTCGTCCGGGATCAGCACCCCGGCGATCAGACGCAACAGGGTGCTCTTGCCGGTGCCGTTACGGCCGATCACGCCGAGCGTCTCGCCCGGCGCGACCGAGAAGGAGACGTCCCGCAGCGGCCAGAACCGGCCGTCGGAGGCGCCGCGCGTACCCCGGTGGATGAACAGCTCACGCAGCCGCAACTGCCGACGGCGGTTGCGGACGAACCGGATGCCGATCCCCTCCGCCTCGATGATCGCGTCGGTCATCAGAGTTCCTTGAGCACGGCGGGTTCGAGCCGACGGAACGTCCACCAGCCGACCACCAGGACCAGCAGGCTGATGCCGACGGTGGTGGCGAGCATCCGGGCGTCCGGGAACTCGTCCGGATACCAGACCGCGTGGTGGAGCTGGAAGATCCCGACCAGCGGGTTGAGTTCGTAGCCCAGCTTGAGCCACCCGGGCAGGCCGGAGTCCCGGACCAGGCTCAGTGGATAGATGATCGGCGTGGCGTAGAACAACACCCGGATGACCAGACGCATGAACCGCTCCACGTCGCGCATCAGCACGTTCGCCGCCGACAGCAGCAGCGCCAACCCGACCAGCAGAGTGGCCTGCACCAGCACCGCCAGCGGCAGGGCGAGCAGCGACCAACCCGGGTCGATCCGGCCGTCGGCGGCGTACCAGATCGCGATGGCCGCCAGGATCGGCAGGCCGGCGGCGTACTCGGCGAAGCGCCCGGTGACCCGGCCGATCGGGAAGACCTGCCGGGGTACGTTCATCGTGGTGATCAACCGGGACTGGCCGGTCAGCGCGTTGGTCGCCTCGCTCAACGCCGAACTGGTCCACATCCAGGCGAAGATCCCGGTGATCAGGAACAGCGGGTACGACCCGGCGGCCTCGCCGAGGTGCCGGTTGGTGTCCCGGGAGTACAGGACGCCGAAGACGAACCAGTAGATCGCCCCCATGCCCAGCGGCTCGATCAACGACCAGAGGTACCCCAGCACGGACTGCTGGTACTTGACCGCGAGATCACGTCGGACCAGGATGCGCAGCGAATTGCGGTGCGACCACAACGCCCCCACGCCAGAGGTCACCGCCGTCTCCCGCCTGCTGAACGGACGACAGGTTAGCAGCCGGTGAACGTCCTCCGCTCAGCACTCGATCACGTTGACCGCGAGGCCGCCGCGCGCCGTCTCCTTGTACTTGACCTTCATGTCGGCACCGGTCTCGCGCATGGTCTTGATGACCTTGTCGAGCGACACGGCGTGCACCCCGTCGCCGCGCAACGCGAGCCGGGCGGCGGTGATCGCCTTGATGCTAGCCACCGCATTGCGCTCGATGCACGGTATCTGCACCAGGCCCCCGACCGGGTCACAGGTCAACCCGAGGTTGTGCTCCATGCCGATCTCCGCGGCGTTCTCCACCTGGGCCGGCGTGCCGCCCAGCGCCTCGGCCAGCCCAGCGGCGGCCATCGAGCACGCCGAGCCGACCTCGCCCTGGCAGCCCACCTCGGCCCCGGAGATCGACGCGTTCTCCTTGAACAGCACCCCGATCGCCCCGGCCGCCAGCAGGAACCGCAGCACCCCCTCGTCGGTGGCCCCCGGCACGAACCGCGTGTAGTAGTGCAACACCGCCGGGATGATCCCCGCCGCGCCGTTGGTCGGCGCGGTCACCACCCGGCCACCGGCCGCGTTCTCCTCGTTGACCGCCAGGGCGAACAGCGTCACCCAGTCCATCACGTGTAGCGGATCCCCGTCCGGGACCACCGTGTCGGCCTCCAGGCTGCGGCGCAGCTCGGCCGCGCGGCGGCGCACCTGCAATCCGCCCGGCAGCGTGCCGTCCCGGGAACAGCCGCGCTCCACGCACTCGCGCATCACCCGCCAGATGTCCAGCAGCCCGGCCCGTACGTCCGCCTCGGACCGCCAGGACACCTCGTTGGCGAGCATCACCCCGCTGATCGACAGGCCCGTCGTGGCGGTCACGTCGAGCAGTTGCGCGCCGGTCAGGAAGGGATACCGCACCGGCGTGACGTCGGGCTTGATCCGATCCGCCCCGGCCGCCGCCTCGTCCACCACGAACCCGCCGCCGACCGAGTAGTAGGTCCGCGTCCGGATCTCGGCACCACCGTCGTCGAAGGCCGCGAAGACCATGCCGTTCGGGTGGTACGGCAACGACCGCCGCCGGTGCAACGTGAGATCCCGGTCCGGCTCGAAGTCGATCTCGTGCGTGTCGAGCAGCGCCAGCCGACCCTGTTCCCGGATCCGGGCCACCCGCGCGTCCACACCGTCGGTGTCGACCGACTCCGGTGCCGCGCCGGCCAGCCCGAGCAGCACCGCCCGATCACTGCCGTGCCCGTGCCCCGTGGCACCGAGCGATCCGAACAGCTCCGCGCGCACCCGGACCACGTCCGTGAGCAACCCGTCGGCCTTGAGCCCCGCGACGAACGTACGCGCCGCCCGCATCGGTCCCACCGTGTGCGAGCTGGACGGCCCGATGCCCACGCTGAAGAGGTCGAACACACTGATCATGACTGCACTTCCTCGCCCTGCCCCGGGATCACCGGTCAGCGGCCCGCCGAAAGAGGTCGGCCGCCCCCGATCCGGACGCGGCCTGCCGTACGCCCCGGTGAGGACACCCAGCCCACCGACCCTACCCCGCACCCCCGCCCACCCCCGCCCACCCACCTCCGGCCGCCTCCACCCGCCTCCGGCCGCGCGATCATGGACTTGTGGTCGAGGTTTCGGCCGAGTATGAACCTTTTGCGCCTACCACGACTCCATGATCGGCGGGTCCTCACCACGGCGGCGGCTCCCACCACGGTCCATGATCGGCGAGCCCCAGCCACGACTCCTCGATCGACGCGTGGGGTCGGGGTTGCTCGGGGATGGGTGTCTCGGTGAGGACACGGGTAAGTACCTACGGGTACGCGCGGTGCGGTTCGTTCTCGCGGGCGAGGGCGCAGGGGCCATCCGCTCCTAGCGTTGACGACATGGAGCGGCGGATCGCCGCAGAGGGGAAGTACCACCATGAGTCGCAAACTGGTCCGGCCCCGACAGGGGCGCATGTTCGCCGGAGTCTGCGCCGGCCTGGCCCAGCGCTTCGGCACCTCGGCCGGGCTCATCCGGCTGCTGTTCCTGCTGTCGCTGCTGCTGCCCGGCACTCAGGTCGTCATCTACCTGGCACTCTGGATCATCATGCCCAACGAGGACCGCTACCTCGTCGCGGGCCGCTGACCGGTCCGTCCTCCGCACGCGAGGCCACCCCGGTCACCGGAGAGGCGACGCGAATCTCGGCCCCCGCCGGGGTGCACGACCGACCGCCCCGCCAGCAGGTCGAACGACAGCCGGCGGGGCGGGGCAGGTGCGGGTGTCAGGGAGCGGTGTACGTGATGGTGACCTGCTCGAAGCCGAGCGACCCGAGCAGGCCGGTCAGCATCTTGCGGGTGTTCTCCTCGGCGCGGGCGATCAGGCCGCTGTCCCGGGCGGCGGCGGTGATCCGGTCCTCGGCGAGCCGGTAGACCTGCTGCTGCCGGTTCGGGTCGCCGCCGATCAGGTCGCCCACCCGGTTGAGCAGCCCTCGCTCCTCCGCGAAGACGTAACTCTTGTCGAGGTCGAGGTTGGTCTCGGCGAGCTGCGGTGCGGGCAGCTTGACCTCGACGGACTTGCCGTCGCCGGACTGCACGACCGCGCCTTCGCCGAGGGCACCGAAGTCCACGTACGCCTCGACGCTGCCGGACCCGACGAACAGCGTGCGCTGGTTGAGCAGCCAGTCCGGCACGTTGCGCCGGTCGTTCTCCAGGTCGACCACGACCTGGAAGTTGCCCTCGGCGGCCACGTAGCGGCTGAGGTCCTGCATCGACTCCAGCAGCGCGGGCTGGGTGCGGTCGGTCTGCTCCTTGCTGAACGGGTTGCGGAACTCCGGCAGGATGCCGGTGGTCTGCACGCCGAGCAGCACCACCACCCCCATCGCCGCAGCGCCGAGCACCCAGAGCAGGGCCCTCGCCGCACCACCACCGCCGCCACCCGGTGGCACCGGCGGGGCGTCCGGCCGGTCCGTGCTCTCCTCGCCGGCCTGGTAGTCGGCAAACGTGCTGGTGGGCTCGTTGATGTCGCTGTCGCGTGCCATCGCCCTCACCGTCCTCGTCAGACGCATTGTCTGTTGATGACGGTAAGCCCCCGGTACGACAGCCGCTCGCCGAGTCGCCCGAACGTGCATCTCCGCAGGTCAGAGGCGTGAAAAATCAGGTGAACGCGGAGACGCCGGTGAGCCGCTGCCCGATCACCAACTGATGGATCTCGGAGGTGCCCTCGTACGTCAGGACGCTCTCCAGGTTGTTGGCGTGCCGCATCACGGGGTAGTCGCCGGAGACGCCGTTGGCGCCGAGGATCGTGCGGCACTGCCGGGCGATCGTCAGCGCCTCGCGGACGTTGTTGAGCTTGCCGACGCTGACCTGCTCGGGGCGCAACCGGCCCGCGTCGGCGAGTCGGCCGAGGTGCAGCGCCAGCAGGTAGCCCTTGTGCCACTCGACCGCCATGTCGGCGAGCTTGGCCTGGGTGAGCTGGAAGCCGGCCAGCGGGCGACCGAACTGGGTGCGGGTCGTCGCGTACGTCAGGGCGGTCTCCAGGCAGTCCCGGGCCGCGCCCAGCGCACCCCAGACGATGCCGTGCCGGGCCTCGGTCAGACAGCTCAGCGGCGCCTTGAGCCCGACCGCCTCGGGCAGCCGGGCGTCCGCCGGCAGCCGGACGTCGTCGAGCGCGACCTCCCCGGTCACCGAGGCGCGCAGGGACATCTTCCGGCCGATCTCGCGCGCCGTCACCCCCGGCGTGTCCATGGGTACGGCGAAACCGCGCACGCCGTCGTCGGTGCGCGCCCAGATCACCGCGACGTCGGCGATCGGAGCATTGGTGATCCACATCTTGGTGCCGTGGAGGATCCAGTCGTCGCCGTCGCGGCGAGCCCGGGTGGCCATCGACCCCGGATCCGAGCCGTGGTCCGGCTCGGTCAGCCCGAAACAGCCGATCGCCTCGCCGGTCGCCATCGCCGGCAGCCAGCGCTGCTTCTGCTCCTCGCTGCCGTAGCGCCAGATGGCGTACATGGCCAGCGAACCCTGCACCGAGACCAGGGACCGGACGCCGGAGTCGCCGGCCTCCAACTCCAGGCAGGCCAACCCGTACGCGACGGCCGTCGAGCCGGCGCAGCCGTACCCGGTCAGGTGCATGCCGAGCAGACCGAGGGCGCCGAACTCACGGGCCAGTTCCCGGGCGGGCACCTCACCGGCCTCGTACCAGCCGGCGACGTGCGGGCGTACCCGCTCGTCGACCACCCGGCGCACGACGGCGCGGATCTGCCGCTCCTCCTCGTTCAGCGACGAATCCAGGTCGAGCAGGTCCACGCGCACCCCCTAACGACGGTTCAGTAGGAGGTGTCGGGTCACTCGATCGCTTCGGCGAGCACGAACACCCGGGCGTGGATCTGGTTGCGCTGTTGCAGGGCGGCGCGCAGCGCGCGGTGCAGGCCGTCCTCCAGGTAGAGGCCGCCGTTCCACTGCACCACGTGCGGGAACAGGTCACCGTAGAAGGTGGAGTCCTCGGCGAGCAGCTTGTCCAACGCCAGCTCCCGCTTGGTGGTGATGAGCTGATCCAGCCGCAGCGGCCGGGGCGGGATCTCCGCCCACTGCTTGAGGGTCAGATTGTGTTGCGGGTAGGGACACCCGTCCCGGACCGCTCTGAAGATCACGACGGCACGCTCCTCCCCCTGGTCGGGCCGAACCACGACGCCGAGCCGGGCCGGGTCGCGGCGGGACGCCGCGACCCGCGGCGCCCGTGACCGTGCCAGCGTAGCCGCAGCACGCACCCCACGTTCTGCTCCTTGTTGCCAGTTTCGCCACCGGTCGTCCGGTTCTGCACCGGACGAACCTCTGGTTTCGGTCAGCTCCACCGGCCCCGGCGGACGACCTCGTCGACCGGACGACGCCCTCGACGCAGTGACGGTGACCGGTGGTCGGGGGCACGGTAACCGATCGTGAGCGCCCCGATCGGGTGGTACGCCTCAGGCACGCCGAACGCCTCCCGGTAGGACGCCAACCGCTGCGGCGGGATGCCGAAGAAGCACGAACCGAGCCCCTCGTCCACGGCGGTCAGCATCATCAGCAACGCGGCGAACCCGGTGTCGACGTACCAGTACGGCACCGGCCACCGGTCCGTCGACCGGTCCGCCCAGCCCTTGTCCGACTCGGCGTACCGTTCGAGGTAGACGGAGCGGTTCGCGTGCGGCACCACGATCAGCGGAGCCCGCCGCATCCCGGTCAGCCAGCGTCCCGTACCGCCGTCCTCCGGGGTGCTGGCCGCCCAGAACCGTTCCCGGTCCGCCGACTCCTCCAGCACCAGGAAACCCCAGCCCTGCGAGAAGCCGGCCGACGGCGCGCGGACCGCGTGGTCCAGCAGCCGGTCCACGACCTCCGGCGGGACCGGACGGTCCGGATCGTAGTTGCGCACCATGCGCCGTCGCCGGACGACCTCTGCGAACTCCACGACGTACCTCCTCGCCGGCTCAGTTGCCCGGCCGGATGCCCCAGTCGCCACGCCAGGTATCACCCGGCGCCAGCGTGATCAGATCCCGGCCGGAACGGAAGGCGTCCGGCGGGCAGGTCATCGGCTCCACCGCCACCGACCGGCGGAAACGCTCCCCGGTCAGGGTGTCACCGGTGTAGACCTGCCACCAACCGAACTGGGCGTCGGCCCAGATCTCGATGCCGTGCGACCGGTCGGGTGCGCTCAGCGTCACCGCCGAACCGCCGTCGGCGTTGCGGATCACCTGCCCGAAGGCCAGGTCCAGCACCGCGTCGCCGATCCGGCGCGGCTCGGTGTAGTCGTACTCGGTGCCGGCGACCTTGGCCACGCCCACCGGCAGCAGCCGCCCGTCCAGCAGCAGCCGGGTCTCCCCCGGCACCCGCATCACCACGTCGTCCACCGCCACCCCGGGCAGTCGCAGGTACGGGTGCACGGAGAAGCCGAACGGCACCGACTCCCCGCCGACGTTGGTCACCTCGTGCGCGGCCCGCAGCCCGTCGGCCCCCACGCTCCACCGGGTACGCAGCCGCAGCGGCCACGGGTAGCCCGGCTGCGCCGGCATGTCGAGCCCGACGACGACCTCGTCCGGCCGCTGCTCGACCAACTCCCAGCGGGCCCAGTTGACCAGGCCGTGGATCGCGTTGTGCCGCTCCGGCTCGGTGAGGTGGAGCTGGTACGACTGCCCGTCGAAGGGGTACACGCCGTCGCGGATCCGGTTCGGCCAGGGAGCCAACACCTGACCGGCCGAGCCGGGGCACAACTCGTCGGCGGCGTACCCGTCGAGGTGCTCCACCCCGTCCTGCCGGTAGGTGCGGACCCCGCCGCCCACCTCGACGATGACCGCCTCGTGACCGTCGGCGGAAATGGTCCACTGTGCCCCGGACAGGGGACGCGGCTCGCTGCTGCTCATGTCGCCAGACCCTAGCCCCCGGAACCGCTGTCCGCTCGCCGTGCCGGGTGATCTTCGGAAGCCCCCTCGGCGGTCGGCGTGACCGGGGGTCGATAGCGGGCCAACGCCGGGAACGCCACCGCCAGGACGACCGCCAGCCCGGCCGCCACGAGACCGCCGCCGACCCAGGCCACGCCGCTGCCGAAGCCGGTCGCCATGGCACCCGCCCGCAGGTCGCCCAGGCGCGGCCCACCGGCCACCACTACGGTGTTGACGCCCTGGAGCCGACCGCGCATCCGGTCCGGCGCATAGATCAGCAGGATCGACTGCCGCACCACCGAGCTGATCAGGTCGGCCGCCCCGGCCAGCACCAGCAGGGCGATGACCAGCCAGAGCTGCCGGGACAGTCCGGCCAGCGCCACCGCCAGGCCCCAGCCCACGACGGCGAGCACCAGCACCAGCCCCTGCCGGCGTACCCGGCCGATCCAGCCGGAGACCAGCCCGGCGAGCAACGAGCCGATCGCGATCGAGCTGTACAGCCAGCCCACCGCCGCGCCCCCGCCGAACCGCTCGGCGGCGACCTCGGGGAAGAGCGCCCGGGGGAAGGCGAACACCATCGCGATCAGGTCGATGGCGAAGGAGAGCAGCAGCACCGGGCTGGCGGCCAGATACCGGAACCCGTCGACGACACTGCGCAGCCCGGCCTGCCGGGGCGTACCGTCCGGGTCCGGCTCGGGCGGCATCGCGGGCAGCCGCAGCGCCGCCCAGACCAGGGCGACCAGCAGCACCGCGTCCACCGCGTACGCGATCGGCAGCGCCACGTCGAGGTGCCAGGTGGCCAGGATCAGGCCGGCGGCCAACGGCCCGAGCACCGAGGTGGCCATCGCGGTGGTGAAGTTCAGCGTGGTCGCGGCGGGCACCAACTCGGCCGGGACCAGCCGGGCCACCAGCGCGCTGCGCGCCGGCCCACTGATCGCATACGCGACCGAACTGAGCGCCACCAGCCCGAGCAGCAGCAGCGGGCTGCCCACCCCCAGCAGCGCCTGCGCCAGCAGGCCCACCACCGAGACCCAGAGCAGCACCGAACCGGCGGTCAGCACCAGCCGACGGTCGATGGCGTCGGCCACCGCCCCGCCCCAGAGCCCGAACACGAGCAGCGGCACGAAGGCGGCGATGCCCAGCAGCCCGACCCAGAGCGAGTCCTGGGTGAGGGCGTACATCTCCACCGGTACGGCGACCGCGGTGAACTGGAAGCCGAACATGGCGATGCCGTTGCCGAGCCAGAGCCGCCGGTACGCGGTCACCCGCAGCGGACGCAGGTCGATGGCCCAGCGCCGCCGTTCGCGGGGCCGGTCCGTTTCGGTCGAGGTCACGGTGCCAGCCGCTCCACGATCCAGTCGTCGGCGTCGCGGCGGAACCGCAGCCGGTCATGCAGCCGGCTGGCCCGGCCCTGCCAGAACTCCACCGAATCGGGCCGGACCCGCAGCCCACCCCAGGACGGCGGGGCCGGGATCGGATCCACGTCGGCGAACCGTTCCGCCGCCGCCCGGTACGCCTCGTCCAGCGCCGCCCGGTCCGGCAGGACCGACGACTGGGCGCTGGCCCAGGCACCCAGTCGGGAGCCGCGCGGCCGACTGGCGAAGTACGCCTCGGTCTCCGCCCGGTCGACCCGTTCCAGCCGACCGGCGACGATCACCTGCCGCTGCATCGGGAACCACGGGAAGACCAGGCTCGCGTACGGGTTCACCTCCGCCTCGACGCCCTTGCGCGACCGGTAGTTGGTGAAGAAGACGAAGCCCTCCGGGTCGTACCCCTTGAGCAGCACGGTCCGCGCGCTCGGCCGCCCCTGCGCGTCGGCGGTGCCGACCACCATGGCGTTGGGTTCGGGCAGCCCGGCGGCGACCGCGTCGGCGAACCACCTGTCGAACTGCGTGTGCCACCGGGCCGCCAGGTCGGCCTCGACCAGGCCGGTGTCGGCGGCGTACTCGTGACGCATTCCCGCCGGTGGCGGTGTGTCGCCCGTCACGTTTCCTCCCTCTGGATCGGGCTGCCGGCCCCCGCGACCAGCCCGTCGGGCCCAGTCTTACCGAGGGCCGCGCGGCGGTTGCCGCCGGGGATGTCGTCAGCAGCACATCCGTAGCGGGTCGCATACCCGATCACCAGCAGGCAAGATGTCACGAACACACATCCGGAGAGGGTCGCCTAGGGCGCTCACCCGGCCGGGGCCGGGGCACCGAGCCGGGCGGGCGCACCGACCACACACCAGGAGTAGTGAGATGGCCGACTTCAAACCCGGACTCGAAGGCGTCGTCGCGTTCGAAACCAAGATCGCCGAACCGGACCGCGAGGGTGGCGCGCTGCGCTACCGAGGGGTCGACATCGAGGATCTGATCGGCCAGGTTTCCTTCGGCAACGTCTGGGCGCTGCTGGTCGACGGCCGGTTCGGCCCCGGCCTGCCGCCGGCCGAGCCGTTCCCGGTGCCGGTGCACTCCGGCGACATCCGGGTCGACGTGCAGTCCGCGGTGGCGATGCTCGCCCCGTACTGGGGCCTGCAGCAGATGCTGGACATCTCCGACGAGCAGGCGCGGGAGGACCTCGCCCGGGTGTCGGTGACCGCGCTGTCCTTCGTCGCCCAGTCCGCCCGTGGCCTCGGGCTGCCGGCGGTGCCGCAGAAGGAGATCGACAAGGCGGAGACGATCGTCGAGCGCTTCATGAAGCGGTGGCGCGGCGAGCCGGACCCCCGGCACGTCAAGGCCGTCGACGCGTACTTCATCTCGGCCGCCGAACACGGCCTGAACGCCTCCACCTTCACCGCACGGATCGTCGCCTCCACCGGCGCGGACGCCGCCGCCTGCATCTCCTCCGGCATCGGCGCGCTCTCCGGCCCGTTGCACGGCGGCGCCCCGTCGCGGGTGCTGAGCATGCTGGAGGCGGTCGAGCGCAGCGGCGACGCGGAGAGCTACGTCAAGGGTGTGCTCGACCGGGGTGAGCGGCTGATGGGCTTCGGCCACCGCGTCTACCGCGCCGAGGACCCGCGCGCCCGAGTACTGCGGCGCACCGCAAAGGAGCTGGGCGCGCCGCGCTTCGAGGTCGCCGAGGCGCTGGAACGGGCCGCGCTGGCCGAGTTGCAGGCCCGTCGGCCGGACCGGGTGCTCGCCACCAACGTCGAGTTCTGGTCCGCCGTGGTGCTCGACTTCGCCGAGGTGCCGGCGCACATGTTCACCTCGATGTTCACCTGCGCCCGGATGGGTGGGTGGAGCGCGCACATCCTGGAGCAGAAGCGGCTCCAGCGGCTGGTCCGCCCCTCCGCCCGGTACGTGGGCCACGGCCCGCGCAAGCCCAACGAGGTCGAGGGCTGGGACGCCGTCCCGCACGACGTCTGAGGCGTCCCGCCCGACGCCTGCGATGTAAGGAAGGGACCCCTTCTACCGTCTCCGGTAGAGCAGGGGTCCCTTCCTTACGTCCGGGCTCGCCCGGCGACGGCGGGTGGTGTGGGCGACGCCACGGGCTGTGGCGGACGACTCACGGTTGGGGCTGGGACCAGCACGCGGCGGGGCGTCGACGGGTGCAAGGATGAATTCCGGCAGCGCCGCCCGATGGGCTCGACCCCGGCTTCGACCGTGCACCCGCACGCGCCCGCCGTCGGTCCGCCCCACCTGCTCACCCGGGCCCCGACCCATGCGGAAGGATCTTTACGACCGTGGCTGACGCACCGACCATCCGGATTCCCGACGAGATCAAGCCCGCCGACGGCCGCTTCGGCTGCGGGCCGTCCAAGGTCCGTCCGGCGGCGGTCTCCGCGCTCGCCGAGGTGGCGACCAGCTACCTGGGCACCTCGCACCGGCAGAAGACCGTCCGTGACCAGGTGGCCCGGCTCCGCTCCGGCATCGCCGAATTCTTCTCGCTGCCCGAGGGCTACGAGGTGGTGATCGGCAACGGCGGCACCACCGCGTTCTGGGAGGTCGCCGCGTTCGGGCTGGTCCGCGACCGGGCCCAGTTCGCCAGCTTCGGCGAGTTCGGCGCCAAGTTCGCCAAGTCCGTCAAGGACGCGCCGTTCCTGGGCGAGCCGACGATCCGCAAGTCGGACGCGGGCAGTGCACCGACCCTCACCGCCGAGGCCGGCGTGGACGTCTACGCCACCCCGCACAACGAGACCTCGACCGGCGTGGCGGTGCCGATCAGTCGGGTGGCGGGTGCCGACCCGGGCTCGCTGCTGCTGGTCGACGCCACCTCCGGCGCCGGTGGCCTGGAGGTCAACGTCGGTGAGACCGACGTCTACTACTTCGCCCCGCAGAAGTGCTTCGGCTCCGACGGCGGGCTCTGGCTGGCCCTGATGTCGCCGGCCGCGTTGGAGCGGGCCGCCGAGATCAAGGCGTCCGGCCGGTACATCCCGGCCTTCCTCGACCTGGTCACCGCGATCGACAACTCGCGGCTGGAGCAGACCTACAACACCCCGGCGCTGGCGACGATCTTCCTCGCCGCCGAGCAGACCGACTGGATGAACTCCCAGGGTGGGCTGGCCTGGGCGGCCAAGCGCACGGCCGAGAGCGCCGCGACGGTGTACGGCTGGGCCGAGCGCTCGACCGTCGCCACCCCGTTCGTGACCGACCCGGCGCTGCGCTCCAACGTGGTCGCCACCATCGACTTCGCCGACGGAGTGGACGCCACCGCGATCGCCAAGGCGCTGCGCGCCAACGGCATCGTGGACACCGAGCCGTACCGGAAGCTGGGCCGCAACCAGCTCCGGGTGGCGCTCTTCCCGGCCGTCGAGCCGGCCGACGTGGAGGCGCTGACCGCCTCGATCGACTACGTGGTCGAGCGACTCTGAGTGAACCCACGGTGACCCTGCGGGCCCGGTCGACCCACTGTGGTCGCCGGGCCCGCGTCGTACTGCGACAAACGCCACTGTCGCGCTCACCGCACTGACCCGCCGCACAGCGCTGGACAGCGGGGAATTAGGCTGCTCAGCTCGACTTGCCCGGGCGTGGCGTCTCCCACCAGGCTCCGGATGGGCGTACCGTGGAGCGCAACGCCCCGGGTGGCCGGCTCGTGGCGTAACGGCCAGCGAAGCGGGACGGAGGCAACGCGATGCGCCCAGTACGCTTCGTCGCCCTCTCCGAGGACGGCCAGGCCCTGGTGCTCGCCGACGAGGTCGGGCGCCTGCTCGCCCTGCCGATCGACGAGCGTATCGCCGGAGCACTGCACGCCGAGCCGGGCGCGCCCACGCTCGCGGTGGCACCGACCACCGTCGACCCGGTGCCGTCGCTGTCCCCTCGGGACATCCAGGCCCGGATCCGCTCCGGCGAGTCCGCCGAGGACGTCGCCCGGATCGCCGGCGTACCGGTCGACCGGGTGCTCCGCTACGCCGGGCCGGTGCTCCAGGAGCGGGCGATGCTCGCCCAGCACGCCCGCCGTACCCGACTCAAGGGCGCCGAGAAGCCCACGCCCCTCGCCGAGGTGGTCAACGGCCGGCTCGCCCAGCACGGGATCGACACCGAGAAGATCTCCTGGGACGCGTGGCGCCGCGACGACGGCACCTGGCGGATCGTCGCGACCTGGCCGTCCGGCAAGGCCACCGCGCAGGCCGTCTGGGATCTGGACAAGACCCGGCAGTCGGTGGCCCCACACGACGACATGGCGCAATACCTCTGCGCCGAGCGGCCCGCGCCGCTCCTCGGTCAGGAGCCGGCACCGGAGCGGGGCGGTCACGCCCTGCCCGGCCCGTCGCGCGGTGAGCCGAGCCGGGGCGGACACGGACTGCCCGCGCCGACCGACCCCACCCGGTCCGGTCGGGACCCGATCCGGGCCGGTCGGGACGCGCTGCTCGCCTCGCTGGACCGTCCGCTCGGCGCCACCTCGGGCCGGGGCCTCGAACCCCGCTCGCCGGCCGCGCTCGCCGGTGGCCAGGACACGCCGCGCCGGGCGGTCGGTGGCGGCGCAGCCGCCCTGCTGGGCGGCGGTCAGGGCTCCGCCTTCGACGACGACGCCGACGCGCCCAAGGAGGTCCCGGCGGTGCCGTCGCTGGCGGTGCTGCGACCTCGCCGCACGGGTGCCCCGGCCGCCGCGACCAACGAGTCGACCGAGCCCGGCGCCAAGCCGCGCAAGCGACTGCCGAGTTGGGACGACGTCCTCTTCGGCAGCGGTCCCGCAGCCCGCGAGTCCTCCTGACCGGGCACCGGCCATGCGCCGGTGCCCGCCGAGGGCGCTGAGCTAGGACAGCACCAGCCGCCCCGGGTCGACGGATGGATCGCGGTGAAGAGTCGCACCCGGTGAAGGATCGCAGCTACCGGTGCCGTTCGCGCTGCCCGGGGCGGGTCGCCGGCAGGCGCAGCCCGGCGGCGTCCAGTTCGCCCTCCACCCGGACCCGTTCGAGCTGCCGGTCGACACCGGTCAGCTCGGCCAGGTGCTCGACGATCCCGAGTGCCCGGCAGGCCAGCCGGAGGCGGTCGTCGTACGCGTCGAGGACGGCGCTGTGCCACACCACCGCCGCCCCGCCGACCCGTTTCCGCCGCAGGCACCTCAGGTCGGCCGCGATCTGCTCCAGCGGACGTCGGTCGTGCCGGTCGAGGGCGGCGAGATCGGCCCGGACGGCGAGCCCGTCGGCCGCCAGCGTCCGGTGCAGTCGGGCGATCACTCGTCGTTCCCGACGCCGGGCACGCCACTGCGAGTATCCGCAGGTGACCCGGCCGACCATGTCGTCGGCCCCGACCACCAGGACGATCAGCACCGGCAGGAGGATCACGCCGGCCAACGACAGGGCGAGCAGCAGCGAACGCAGAACCTCCACGCAACGAAGCTATGCCGATGCCCAGCGTGACGTAACCGATTTTCCGGTATCCGCGCCGGGCGCCCCGACCTCGTCGGGACACCCGGCACCGGGGTCTCAGACCTCGGTGACGTAGAAGCGCGGCATCGGCAGGACCCGGAACCGCAGCCGGGCGCCGTCGCGGCGGAGCTGCCAGGCCAGCGCGAGCAGGGCGGTGGCCAGGGAGATCAGCCCGCCGGCCCAGATGCTGACCCCGGCGCCGAAGGTCTCGGCGATCCACCCGATCAGCGGTGCGCCGACCGGGTTGGTCCCCAGGAACACCAGCACCCACAGGGCCATCACCCGGCCCCGGAAGGCCGCGTCGGTGCCGAGCTGGACCCGCTGGTTGGCCGCCTGGGCGAAATAGACCATGAAGAAGCCGGTCGGCAGCAGCAGCACCACGACCATCCAGTACGTGGGCGCGAGTCCGACGAGCGTCCCGAAGGCGGCACAGGCGATCGCGGCACCGAGCACCAACCAGACCGAGGGACGGCTGCGCCGCCCGGTACCGGCCAGCGCGCCCACCAGCGCACCCACCGCGAGCGTGGTGCTGAACAGGCCGAACGAGGCGGCCCCGGTCTGGAACACGGTCTTGGCCAGCGCCGCGAGGGTGAGCTGGAAGTTGAACAGCGACATGCCGATCACGGACATCACGACCATCGGCAACACCAGGTCGGCACGCCGGCTGACGTACCGCAACCCGTCCAGCACGGTCGCCGCGGCCCGCTCGTTGCGCGGCGGCAACGGCTCCCGGTGCAGCTCGGCGGTCCGCATCTGGATCACTGTGATCAGCGGGCCGATCGAGCTGAGCGCGGTGAACAGGAAGACCGGACCGACACCGAAGAGGGCGATGGCGACACCGGCCACGGCCGGGCCGACGATCCGGGCCGAGTTGAACACGGCCGCGTTGAGCGAGAGCGCGTTCGGCAGCAGCGGAGTGCCGACCAGCTCGGAGACGAACGCCTGGCGCACCGGGGTCTCCACCGCGTTGGCCACGCCCAGCAGGGCGGCGAAGACGAAGACATGCCAGAGCTGGACCAGGCCGGTGAGCACCAGCAGCGCCATCGCCAGCGACAACACCGTCCAGAAGGCGTTGGCGGCGAAGAGGAGCATCCGCTTGTCGTACCGGTCGGCCAACCGCCCGGAGATCAGCGTGAGCAGGAGCACCGGGGTGAACTGAAGGGCGACGACCACGCCGAGCGCGGTGGCCGAGTCGCCGGACAGTTCGAGGACCAACCAGTCCTGGGCGATGAACATCATCCAGACACCGATCAGTTTGACCAGTTGCCCGGAGGCGAAGAGCCGGTAGTTGCGGACCTGTAGGGACTGGAACATCGTGCTGAGCCTCGCCTGCACTCTTGGTGCGCCTCCTCGCGTCGTACGCGTCATCAACGACGGACGGCACGGCACGGCGCACACTCGGTGTGCGGTGTCAGGCTCGGGAGACTCGCTGCAGAATCTCCGCTGCGTGGTGCAGGGTCTCCCGGTCGGCATCGCTCAGCTCGGCCAGCCGGTGGGCCAGCCATTCGTCCCGTACCCGCTCGAACTGGTCGAGCACGGCCCGGCCTCCCTCGGTCGTCGCGAGGATGACCTGCCGGCCGTCGGTCGGGTGGGGCGTGCGCTGCACGAGCCCGCGCTCCTCCAGCTTCGCGACGATCTTGGTCATCGTCGGTGGCTGCACCCGTTCGACGTCGGCGAGTTCCCGCGGCGTGAGCGCGCCCGCCAGCTTGAGGCTGGTGAGCGCGGACAACTGGGTGACCGTCAGGTCACCGACCGGCCGGGCCTGGCGGACCCGCCGGTTGAGCCGGGTGATCGCATCTCGCAGCTGATGGGCCAGCTGCGCCGGTGGCATGCTCTGAGCCGTCACCGTCCGCTCCGTCACGTTAGTTAGCCTAGCTAATGAGACCCGGAGTCGGCAGCGAATATGACCACACTCACCCGGGGTGATCACCGGCCCCGGGCCGGGCTGCGCTCGCGTTGTGCGCGGCACGCACGCCCGGCCCGGACCGGCGTCAGAACAGCGACTCGATCGGGCCGCGCAGGAAGTACACCACGAACAGCACCGCCACCCCGTAGAGCAGCGGGTGGATCTCCCGGGCCTTGCCCTTGGCCAGCTTCATCACCACGTACGCGATGAGTCCGGCACCGATGCCGTTGGAGATCGAGTACGTGAACGGCATCAGCACGATAGTGAGGAACGCCGGGATGGCGATCTCGTGGTCGGACCAGTCGATGGTGCGTACCGCGGTCATCATCAGGAAGCCGACCACCACCAGCGCGACCGACGCCGCCTCGAACGGCACCACCACGACCAGCGGCGCGAGGAACATCGCCAACAGGAACAGCACGCCGGTGACCAGGTTGGCCACACCGGTACGCGCGCCCTCCGCGACCCCGGCGGCACTCTCGACGAACGACGTGTTGCTGGAGACGCTGGCCGCGCCACCACTGGCCGCCGCGATCGAGTCGACCAGCAGGATCTCCTTCGTCCGAGGCGGGGTGCCCTGGTCGTCGAGCATGCCGCCCTCCTGACCGACGGCCACCATCGTGCCCATCGTGTCGAAGAAGTCGGTGATCAACAGTGTGAAGATGAACATCAGCACGACCAGCCAACCGGCCCGCTCCCACGACCCGAGCACGTTGAACTTGCCGAGCAGCGACAGGTCCGGCACGTCGAACGGGTTGCTGGGCAGCGTCGGGACGTTCAGTGACCAGCCCTTCGGGTTCGGCACCCCGTTGACCATGGACGGTCCGATGTTGCCGAGCGCCTCGACCACCATCGCCAGCAGCGTCGAGGCGAAGATGCCGATCAGGATGGCTCCGCGTACCCGACGCACCACCAGCACCAGGGTCAGCAGCAGGCCCACCACGAACACCAGCATCGGCCAACTGACCAGTTTGCCGCCGATGCCCAGCCCGACCGGCACGGTGGTGTTCGCCTCGTCGGGGATGCGCCGGACGAAACCGGAGTCGACCAGCCCGATGATGGTCAGGAACAGCCCGATGCCGACGCCGATCGCCGTCTTCATCTGGGTCGGCACCGAGCGGAACACCGCGGTCCGCAGCCCGGTCAGCACCAGCACCGCGATGATCACACCCTCGATCACCACCAGGCCCATCGCGTCGGCCCAGGTCATCTCCGGCGCGATCTCGTACGCCACCAGCGCGTTGACGCCGAGACCGGCCGCCACCGCCAGCGGGAAGCGACCGACCACTCCCATCAGGATGGTCAGCAGACCGGCGAGCAGGGCGGTGGCCGCCGCGATCGCCGGGATCGGCAGCGTGTTGCCGTCGCCGTCGGCAGCGCTGCCGAGGATGAGCGGGTTGAGCACCACGATGTACGCCATCGTGAAGAAGGTCGCCAGGCCACCGCGTACCTCGCGGCTCATCGTCGAGCCACGGGCCGAGATCTCGAAGTACCGGTCGAAGCCGTTGCGGGGACGGCTGGAATCAGGTGGGGTGCCGTTGTCGGGCGGCGCTACTGCCATCAGGAACCTCACAGCAGATCATCGGGTTGTCGCGCGCATCGTCGCAGAACCCGAGGCGGCGGAAAAGCGTCACGTACCCTGACCAGGTGCCGAATCAGCAGCCCCGCCCCGAGCCGGTCGACCCGCCGATGGTGCCCTTCGCGCTGGCCGGGATCGCGGCCTGGGCGGTCGCCGGGCTGGTGCTGCTGCTGTTCCGGGATCGGCTGGTCGAAAGCGGCCACGAGAACTGGCTCTGGATCTGTCTGGCCGGTTTTCTGTGGGGCTTCCCCGGTCTCGCGGTGATGATGCGTCACGACGCCCACCGACGGCGTCGGCGCGCCGCCGGTTGAGCGACCCGCCGAGGCGGGCCTGCTGTGGTCAGGAGTGCCCGTACGGCTCCGCCGGCTCGCCTGCCTCCACCGAACCGGGCGCGCGGCTGACCGACATCGGCTCCATCGCGCTGTCGTCGTAGACCGTCGGCATCTCGTCCACCGCGGTCTCGGCGTCGACCAGGGTCTCCGAGTGGGCACCGCACCCGTGATCGGCGCTGACCACCCGGCCGTCGTCCGGCGCGTAGAAGTTGCCGCACACCCCGAAGCAGAGCCGAAGGTTGCCGGCGAGCGGCAGATAGAAGCCACAGGTGCCGCAGCGGGCGGCGGCGGGCGCGGCGGTCGAGATGGGGGCGGTCGGGCCGTGGTCGCCGTCGTACCAGCGCTGTGCCGCCTCGGCCCGGCCCTCGCGCGACAGCACCCGGGGCCGACCGAGCCCCAACTCCCACGCGGTCTCCTCGACCGCCGAGTCGTCGGAGAGCAGGTAGCCGGGCTGGAGCCGCTCGTCGTCCGGCGGCGTCGGCAGCAGGTCACCGGGGCCCAGGTCGCCCGGCTGGAGTCGCTCCTGCCAGGGCAGCCAGCCGGGCGCGAGCAGCGCGTCCGGCCCGGGCAGCAGCACCGTCTCGCAGATCGTCACGTTCCGGCTGCGCGGCACCCGGGTGACGGTCACCGCCCACCGCCAACCGCGATATCCGGCCTGACGGCACTCGAAGTAGTGGGTGACGAGTCGGTCACCCTCGGCCACGACTTGCAGGTGGTCACCGACGTCGTCGGGATCCACCTCGGTGATGCCGGCGCGGGCCACCTCGACGGCGGCGGCGCAGACCTGGTCGAGACGAGCGGCGCGGGCGGAGGCGGGCCTGGTCACCCAACCATTGTCACCCATGCGCGGTGCCGACTGCGAGGCACTCCCCAGAGGTGTTCTGCGGCGGTGACGCGCCAAGTGTCGGCCCGATGGTTCAGGATGGGTGCCATGCCGCTGTCCTCCCGCCCCGAGAGGTCCCTCCTCGGGCGGACCGTCGGCACCGGAATCCGGGCCGTCCGGCTGCTGCTGCGCGGTTCGCTGAGCAGCGGACGCTGGGTGACGCGCAGTGCCGCCCGGGCCCGGACCCGGAGCGCCGGTGGCGAGACCGGCATGGTCCGCATGTTCGACCTGCACGCCGTCTCCTGTGCCGGCGACACGCTGATCGCCATCGGCCTGGCCGGAACGATCTTCTTCAACGTGCCGCTCGGCGAGGCGCGCAGCAAGGTCGCGCTCTACCTGCTGGTGACCATGGTGCCGTTCGCCATGCTCGCCCCGGTGGTCGGCCCGCTGCTCGACCACTTCCGGCACGGCCGACGGTACGCGCTGGCCACGACCATGCTGGGTCGGGCGTTCCTGGCCTGGCTGATCTCCGACTACATCCACGGGTTCGGGCTCTACCCGGCCGCGTTCGGTGTCCTCGCGCTCTCCCGGGCGTACGGCGTGGCCCGGTCCGCCGCCGTACCCAGACTCCTGCCCGAAGGGCTCGGGCTGTCCCAGGTGGGCGCACGCGCCAGCGTCTACGGCACGGTGGCCGGTGCTCTGGTCGCCCCGATCGGACTGGCCGCGTTCTGGTTCGGGCCGCAGTGGCCGCTCCGGGTCGCCTCGGTCATCTTCCTGGTCGGCATGGTGGTGGCGCTCCGGCTGCCACCGAAGGCCGACTCGGAGCCACCGGAGCGGGTCCCCCGCCCGCTGCGCGCGCTGCTCCGCCGCGACGGCGACCGACCACTCGGCCGAGGCCGGCCCGCCGGCCGGCTGGTGATCTCCACCCTCGTCGGCGCGGCCACGTTACGCGCGGTCTACGGCTTCCTGCTGCTCTTCCTCGCCTTCAGCATCAAGGCGGGCGACCTGACCACCGTGGTGTTCGGCCGTGACCTGGGCGACGAGGGCGCACTCGGCCTGGTCGGCGGCGCGCTGGCCGTCGGCACCTTCCTGGCCACCGCCATCGGCACCCGACTACGCATCCACCGCCCGGCCGCACTCCAGTCCAGCGGCATGATCATCGTGGCCGGGGTGGGCGTACTCACCGTCCTGAACTTCTCCCTGCCGATGGTCGCCCTGCTCTGCGTGGTCGCGGCCATGATGAGCGGCATCGCCAAGCTGGCCGTGGACGCCTCGATCCAGGAACGCATCCCGGAACGGCTGCGGGCGAGTTCCTTCGCGCACTCCGAGACCGCCCTGATGCTCGCCTTCGTGGCCGGTGGCGGGCTGGGGCTCGTACCCTTCGAGGGCCGGATCGGCATCGCGGTCGCCGCCATGGTCGGCACGCTCGCCGCCATACGCGGCATGGTGATGGCCCGCCGGCTGCGGGCCGAGCGACTACGCGGCCGACCGCTCACCGACGACGAGTTGGCCAGCGAGGAACGGGCCGCCGACGAACAGGCCGCCACCGAGCAGGCCGCCCGCGACCGGAAGGCCGCCGAGCAGGCCGAAGCCGCCGAGGCCGCCCCCACCTCACCGGCGCCCTACCAGGGTGGTACGACCGACGAGCGCGACCTCGCCCCGCCCGGCTTCCACATCTACCGCCCGTCGTCGGCGGTCTCCGGCGGCAGCGACGACGAGACCCGACGCAGCTCACCGGGGCCGATCCCGTGACCGGCCTGCTCGTGGTCACCGCGGTACCCGCCGAGGCGGAGGCGATCCAGGCCGGTCTCGCCGACCCCACCGTGGCGGTGGTGCCGGTGGGCGTGGGTCCGGCCGTCGCCGGGGCCGCGACCGCCCGTCTCCTCGCGCTCGCCGAGGGCGCCGGTCGGCCGTACCGAGGCGTGGTCAGCGCGGGCGTGGCCGGTGGCTTCTCCGGGCGCGTACCGGTCGGCGGCACCGTGCTCGGCACCCGGGCCGTCGCCGCCGACCTGGGCGCCGAGTCCCCCGACGGCTTCATCCCCCTCGACGCCCTCGGCATGCCGGCGGAACTGCTCGGTGGCGGCACCTCCGTCCCCGTCGACCCCGCCCTGCTGGCCGACCTGCGCGACGCGCTGCCGGACGCCACCGTCGGGCCGGTGCTGACCGTCAGCACCGTGACCGGCACCGCCGCCAGCACGGAGGAGTTGAGCCGGCGTCACCCGGACGCCGTGGCCGAGGCCATGGAGGGGTACGGCGTCGCGGTCGCCGCCACCCACGCCGGCGTGCCCTTCGCGGAGCTGCGTACCGTCTCCAACCCGATCGGTCCCCGCGATCGCGGGGCCTGGCGGATGCGCGAGGCGCTCATGGCCCTCACCGCCGCCGCCACCGCCCTGCGCTAGCCGCCGCCCCCGCCCTGCACGCCAGCCACCGCCCGCGCCCCTGCGCCAGCCGTCACCGTTCTGCACGAGTCCGCTGTGCCCGCCGGTCCTCCTGTCCCCGGTGTTCCCGCCAGTCCCGCTGTTCCCGCTGATGTTCGAGGCGCAGCGAGAGGGGTCTGCTCGACTCGATCCGGAAGCCGCAGGCCGACAGGAAGCGCACTCCACCGAACTCCGCAGTGGCGCAGACCGCGTCCAGGCCCATCCCGCGTGTCTCCTCGACGAGCCGGTCCACCAGTCGCCGGCCGATGCCCAGTCTCCGCAACTCGGGAGCGACCAGCACTCCGTCGAGCACCACCTCGCGCCGGTCGCCCGAGTCCTCGCCGTACAGCAGGTCGAGGCTGCGCTCATGGGCGCGCAACTCGCCGACCAGATCACCGTCGGACAGTTCGGCGACCAGGCGCCAGCACGTCTCAGGCACGCCGGCGGTGACGCGACGGATCCGCACCTCGGCCAGCAACCGCTCACGCTCACGCCGCTCGTCCCGGTACCGCCGGTTCAGGTCGAAGGTCACCTCGGGCACCCGTAACGGCCACCGCTCGGGCGGCAACGAATACCAGCTCGCCCACCAGGCCCCCGGCCAGTCCTTGAGCGTGCGGACCCGGCGCGCGTCGAGATGGGCCGGATAGCGACGCCCCGCCGCGTCCCGCCAGGTGTCGCCGAGATCCACATCGCTCGCCGCCGAACCCCGGTCGTCCCCGCCGGCACGACCGTTCCCCCCGGCACCCTGAACGACGCAGGCGGCCGAAACAGCGCGTCCCCCGCCACCGGCGCAGGCATCCCCGGCAGCGCCAACTTCTCCGACGGCGCAAGCGGCCCGTGCTGCACGGGCTCCCTTGATGTCGCAGGCAGCCCCCGCCGCGCGGGCTCCCCCATTGGCGCAAGCGGCCTCAGCCGCGCGGGCTCGCCCGCTGGCGTGGGCGTCGCCCGCGAGGAGGCCCAGCGTGCCACCCGCCGCGCTGACGAGCCGCTGCACGGTCCGGAATCGCGGGTCGGTGCCCCGCCCCGACTCGATCCGCGCCACCGTCGACTGCGGCACACCGGACCGCGCAGCCAGTTCCCGCTGGCTCAGGTCGGCCCGTCGACGCAACGTCCGCAACATCGCTCCCACGTCGACCAGCCGCTCGCTAGAGGCGGCACCAACGCTGTCCCCGATGGCGTCGTCCCCCGTAGCGCTGTCCCCCATGGCGTCGTCCCCCATGGCGCTGTCCCCCGTGCCGCTGTCCCCCATGGCGTCGTCTCCCGTGCCGTCACTGCCCCGCACCATCGATGCTGACCTAACCCGACGGCCCTCTCAACCCGCCCGGCGAACCTGTGGACAACGCCTGTGGATAACTTCGTAGGCAGGATCCCGTACCTGGTGGCAACGGGTGCCCTGGCCTCGACAGGTCGGGCCGTCCCCTACTCCACCTGGCCGCCTGTCGAGCTGAACCGTCGGTGCTATCGCTCGGCGACTCCGCACCGGTTCGGGCTCGCCGCGAGGTCCGATCCGTTGATGCAGTCAGCTCGACAGGCGCCTCAGTGGACATGGTGTCGGCACCCGAGCGACGTCCGGCGGGGTCGAGGTCCACGAAACGCTGTGCCGCCGGGTGCGTAGCCCACAGAACTCCCTCGGCGCTGCCGGAGTGCGGCCGGGGCCAGAGCCGAGGCGGGGCCGAGGCGGGGCCGAGGCGGGACCGAGGCGGGGCCGAGGCGGGACCGAGGCGGGACCGAGGCGGGACCGAGGCGGGACCGAGGCGGGACCGAGGCGGGACCGGGGCCAGGACCGAGGTAATGGGGGACTGGGGTGAGGTGGGGGCTGGGGGAAGGCGGGTGGGGGCTGGGGGAAGGCGGGTGTGGGCTGGGTGACGGTGGTGGCACCGGCGGGTGGCAGGGTGCGGAGGCGGGGTTACGGTGGGGTCGTGGCGCTCTCGCTGGCGATCTCGCCCTGCCCCAACGACACGTTCGTCTTCCATGCGCTGGTGCACGGGCAGGTGCCCGGCGCACCGCCGGTCGAGGTGACGTACGCCGACGTCGACGTCACCAACACGGCCGCCGAGCGCGGCGCGTTCGACCTGGTGAAGGTCAGCTACGCGGCGTTGCCCTGGCTGCTGGGGGACTACCACCTGCTGCCCTGCGGGGGTGCGCTGGGGCGCGGCTGCGGGCCGCTGGTGCTCACCCGGGCGGACCCCGACGGCGGGCCGGAGCGTACCGACCTGAGTGAGGCGACGGTGGCGGTGCCGGGGGACCGGACCACCGCGTACCTGCTGTTCCGGCTCTGGGCCACCGGACGGACGCCGCGCCGCATCGAGGTGGTGCCGTTCCACGAGATCATGCCCGGGGTGGCCGCCGGACGGTACGACGCCGGGTTGGTGATCCACGAGGCGCGTTTCACCTACCCGCGTCACGGGCTGACCGCCCTGGTCGACCTCGGGGAGTGGTGGGAGGCCGACACCGGGCTGCCGATCCCGCTCGGCGCGATCCTGGCCCGGCGCGGCGTGGTCGACCCGCAGCGGGCCGCCGGATGGGTCCGGGACTCCGTCCAGCGGGCCTGGGCCGACCCGGCGGCAAGTCGGGAGTACGTGCTGGCGCACGCGCAGGAGATGGAGCCCGACGTGGTGGACCGGCACATCGACCTCTACGTCAACGAGTTCACCGCCGACCTGGGGGACGCGGGGTTCGCTGCCGTGGAGGCGCTGCTCGGCCGGGCCGCCGACGCCGGGCTCGTGCCTCAGACCTCCAGCTCGCGGGCGACCGCGTGGACCAACTGAGCGACCTTCTGGGCGGTCTTGCGATCCGGGAAGCGGCCCCGGCGCAGGTCCGGCTGGACCTTCGCCTCCAGCACCTTGATCATGTCTTCGACCAGGCCGTGCAGCTCCTCGGCGGGCCGACGCCGCAGCTCCGCCACGGAGGGCGGGGCGTCGAGCAGCTTCACTCCCATCGCCTGCGCGCCACGTCGGCTGTCCACCACGCTGAAGTCGACCCGCTGGCCGCCCTTGAGGTCGGTGACACCCGCCGGTAGCGCGCCCTTCGGCAGGAACACGTCGCCACCCTCGTCGCTGGTGACGAACCCGTATCCCTTGGCCGCGTCGTACCACTTCACTCGACCCGTAGGCACCTGAGAACCCCTGCTTCGCTTGAACCGTCTACTGCCTCAAGGCTAGCCGGATCATGTCGTCGAGCGCCGCCGGGAATCCGCTGAGATCCGCCAGCACGGTCGCCGCCCCGGCGGCCCTCAGTTCGTCGGCCGAACAGGGGCCCGTCGCCACCGCGATCCCGGGCACCTCGGCCGCCTGTGCCGCCACCATGTCGGCCACGTGGTCGCCGACGTAGTGGGTCGCGCCGTGCTCCCGCAACGCCGTCGCCTTGCCCTCGGCGAACAGGTCACCGGCCACCTCGTCGACCGTCAGGCCCAGATGTTCCAGGTGCAGTCGGGCCAGCCGGCCCAGCTTCGAGGTGACCACCAGCACCCGCCCGCCCCGCTGTCGTACCGCGTGGAGGGCGGCCACCGCGCCGGGCAGCGGCACGGTCGGCGTGATCGCGTACGCGGGGTAGAGCTCGCGGAAGGCGTGCACCGCCTCCTCGACCCGGTCCGGCGGGAACCAGTGCGCGATCTCGGTCCGCAGCGGTGGGCCCAACCGCGACACGGCGACCTCGGCGTCGACGGGTACGCCGGTCCGTTCGGTCAACGCCCGGTAGGTGGCGGCGATGCCGGGACGCGAGTCGACCAGGGTCATGTCGAGGTCGAAACCGACCGTCAGTTGGCGCATGCTGCGAAGCTACCCGGCCACCCAGACCAGCCGGGACGTCCGATGGGCGCGGGCGGCCCCGGCCGGGCTAGCGTGGAACGACGATGAGCACCTCACTCGCCGACCACCTGCGGGCGCTGCCCGACGAGTCGCTCGCCGCGCTGCTCCAGGCGCGGCCCGACCTCGTCGTGCCGGTGCCCGCCGACGTCGCCGCCCTCGCCATCCGGGCACAGTCCCGGGTCTCGGTGTCGCGGGCGCTGGACGCGCTGGACCAGTTCACCCTGCTGATCATGGATGCCGCCCGGTTGACCCGTGACCCGGTCGACGGCACCACCTCGGTCGACGGGGTCCTCGCGATGGCCACCACCGGCCCGCATCCGCCCGCATCGGCCGCCGTACGCGCCGCCGTCGACCGGTTGCGCGCCCTGTTCCTGCTGTACGGCCCCGACCACGCGTTGCGCCTGGTCGGTGGCGTCGACGAGATCTCCCCGTACCCGGCGGGACTCGGCCGACCCGCCACCGAGCTGGACCCGCGCACGGCGGCACTCTGCGCGGACCCGGCGAAGCTGCGACGCACGCTGCTCTCCGCGCCGCCGTCGGCGCGGGCGATCCTGGACCGGCTGGCGGCCGGACCGCCGGTCGGCAGCGTGCCGGCCGGCGCGCTGCGGGCCCCGGCCGTCGGCGCCGACGACGACCTGCCACCGGACGACACCAACGGCGGCGCGGCGACCGGCTCACCGGTCCGCTGGCTGGTCGACCATCGGCTGCTGGTGCGGGTCGCCGGTGGCAAGGGCGGCACCGCCGGCATGGTGGAGTTGCCCCGGGAGGTCGGGCTGTTGCTGCGGCGCGACACCGGGCCGCTCGGGCCGTTGCGCACCACCCCACCGCAGGTCACCAGCACCCCGCGCGAGCCGAAGGCCGCCGACTCCGCCGGGGCCGGGCAGACCATGGAGGTGGTACGTCACACCGAGGCGCTGCTGGAACAGTTGGCCGCCGAACCCGCGCCGGTGCTCCGCTCGGGTGGCCTGGGCGTACGCGACCTGCGTCGGCTGGCCCGCGCCACCGGCCTGGACGAGCCGACGGCGGCGCTGCTGCTGGAGGTGGCGTACGCGGCCGGGCTGACCGGTGAGGTGGAGCTGCCCGGTTCCGCCGGCCGGTACGGCGCCGACCAGCAGGTGATGCCGACCGCCGGGTACGAGATGTGGCGGGCCGGTTCGCTGGCCCAGCGCTGGGAGCAGGTGGCCCGTGCCTGGCTGACCATGACCCGGCAGGTCGGGCTGGTCGGGCAGCGGGACGACCGGGACCGTCCGGTCACCGTGCTCTCCGCCGAGGCGGAACGTGCCGGGGCGCCCGCCGCCCGCCGAGCGGTGCTCGGCGTACTCGCCGACCTGGAGCCGGGCAGCGCGCCCACCGCCGACGAGGTGTTGACGCTGCTCGACTGGCGGGCACCACGCCGCAGCCGGGGGCGGGAGGCGGCGCACCGGGAGGTGCTGACCGAGGCGGCCACGCTGGGCGTGACGGGGCTGGGGGCGCTCAGCTCGTACGGGCGGCTGCTGCTGGCCGAGGCGACCGCGAGCGAGGACCGCGACGCGGACGACCCGCTCGGGCTCCGGTCCGACGCCGAGGACGGTACAGGCACCGCCGTGCGGGCACTGGACGCGCTGCTGCCCGCCCCGGTGGACCACTTCCTGGTGCAGGCCGACCTGACCGTGGTGGTGCCGGGTCCGCCCGAGCCGGCGCTCGCCGCCGAACTGGAGGTGGTCGCCGAACCGGAGTCGGCCGGTGGAGCGAGCGTGCACCGGATCACCACCGGCAGCGTCCGGCGTGCCCTCGACGCCGGGTACTCCGCCGACGACCTGCACGACCTGTTCCGGCGCCGGTCCCGTACGTCGGTGCCGCAGGGCCTGACGTACCTGGTGGACGACGTGGCCCGCAAGCACGGCGGGCTGCGGGTCGGCTCCGCCGGGGCGTACCTGCGCAGCGACGACGAGGCGCTGCTGGCCGAGGTGCTCGCGGACCGGCGGGTGGAGGCGTTGGCGCTACGTCGACTCGCGCCCACCGTGCTGGTGACCCCCTACCAGGCGGGGCGGATGCTCGCCCTGCTCCGGGAGGCGGGCTACGTCCCGGTGGCCGAGGACGCCACCGGCTCGGCGGTGCTGACCCGGCCGAAGGTCCGGCGGGCACCCGCCCGGGTCTCGGTCGCCACCCGCGCCCTCGACCCGCTGGCCACCCCGAGGCTGCCGCTGCCGCGCCTGCTGGGCGTGGTGGACCAGATCCGCCGAGGTGACGCGGCGGCCCGCGCCGCCCGGCGGGCACCGGCAGCGGTTCGCGGCGGTACGCCGGACGGACCCACCCCGGCGACCGGCCACAGCGAGGCCCTGGCCGTGCTGCAACAGGCGGTACGCGACAAGGCACTGGTCTGGGTGGGCTACGTCGACGCGCACGGGGCGACGGCGTCCCGGCTGGTCCGACCCGTCTCGCTGGGCGCCGGCTACCTGCGCGCCGAGGACGAGCGCACGGAGATGCTGCACACCTTCGCGCTGCACCGGATCACCGCCGCCGTGCTGGAGAGGTGAGGCGGCGCTGGCTGAGCTGACCCGGCGCTGCCGAGGTGACGCGCTGCTCGGGCGGTGGGCGGTCAGCGCAGGCTGCGCCGGACCGATCCGACGATCGCCACCACCAGCAGCAGTGCGAAGCCGGTGCCGAGCGCCTCGCCGACCGAGTCCACGAAGCCCTGCTGAAGGACGAGCCAGCCGAACAGGAACCAGCCGAACAGGGCCACCCCGAGGATCGAATACGCGATCACCGTGGCGGTGGAGACCGGCTCTGCGGACTGCGCCTGCTCGCGGTCGAGGATCATTTCCTGGTCAACGGTCATGCGCCCTCCCCCGTACGGTCCGGCTCTGCCGTCCAGGGTGACACCCCGGAGCGCAACCGACCAGCACCATCACGTGACGATCCGGCGGGTTCATACCCCGGAGCAGGCGACCGGGAAACGGGCGACGGGGTCGCCGGTGCGGCTCGGACACGCGCTCGCCCCCGCTGGCCGTCCGCGACGACGGGACCCGGCCCCCGCTCGCTGGCCCCACTCGTCGCGGCGCGAACGCGCGCCGACGCCGACCGGCGTGACGGTCGGCGTGGCACCTGGCGGCCCTCGCCGACTCGTCTCCCCCAGAGCAAGACGCACCGAGGTACCCGCTCGGTTGCTGCTGGTCGACGGTTTTCTTGCCACCCGCCCGCGCGTGCAACACTGGATGGTCGCCCGCCCGCAGGTCAGCCACCTGCCGGAGCGGTCCGGTCAGCCGTACCGAGGAGGGGGTTCCGCGTGAGCGGTGGACCACTGATCGTGCAGTCCGACAAGACACTGCTGCTGGAGATCGACCACGCCGACGCGCAGGCCTGCCGAATGGCCATCGCGCCCTTCGCGGAGCTGGAGCGCTCCCCCGAGCACGTGCACACGTACCGGTTGACCCCGCTCGGGCTCTGGAACGCCCGGGCCGCCGGCCACGACGCCGAGGGCGTGGTGGACGCCCTGATCAAGTACTCCCGCTACCCGGTGCCGCACGCCCTGCTGGTGGACGTGGCCGAGACCATGGACCGGTACGGCCGGCTCCAACTCGCCAACGACCCGGCGCACGGCCTGGTCCTGCGCGCCCTCGACCGGATGGTGCTGGTCGAGGTGGCCAAGAGCAAGAAGCTCGCCGGGATGCTCGGCAACAAGCTCGACGACGACACCATCGCGGTGCACCCGTCCGAGCGCGGCCGACTCAAGCAGGCCCTGCTCAAGCTCGGCTGGCCGGCGGAGGACCTGGCCGGGTACGTCGACGGCGAGGCCCACCCGATCGAGCTGGCCCAGAGCGGCGAGGACGGTGGCAGGCCGTGGACGCTGCGGTCGTACCAGCGGGAGGCCGTCGAGGCGTTCTGGGCGGGCGGCTCGGGCGTGGTGGTGCTGCCCTGCGGTGCCGGCAAGACGCTGGTCGGCGCGGCGGCGATGGCCGAGGCGAAGGCGACCACGCTGATCCTGGTCACCAACACGGTCGCCGGTCGGCAGTGGAAGCGGGAGCTGATCGCCCGCACCTCGCTGACCGAGGAGGAGATCGGCGAGTACTCGGGCGAGCGCAAGGAGATCCGGCCGGTCACCATCGCCACGTACCAGGTGCTCACCTCGCGGCGCGGCGGCGCCTTCACCCACCTGGACCTGTTCGGGGCCCGCGACTGGGGTCTGGTCGTCTACGACGAGGTGCACCTGCTGCCCGCGCCGATCTTCCGGTTCACCGCCGACCTCCAGGCCCGCCGCCGCCTCGGGCTGACCGCCACCCTGGTCCGCGAGGACGGCCGGGAGGGCGACGTGTTCAGCCTGATCGGGCCGAAGCGGTACGACGCGCCGTGGAAGGACATCGAGTCGCAGGGCTGGATCGCCCCGGCGCACTGCACCGAGGTCAGGGTCACCCTGACCGACGCCGAACGGATGTCGTACGCGACGGCGGAGGCCGAGGAGCGCTACCGGATGGCGGCCACCGCCCGGACCAAGCTGCCGGTGGTGCGCGCCCTGGTCGAGCGGCACGCGGCGGAGCAGACGCTGGTGATCGGCGCGTACATCGACCAGTTGCACCAGCTCGGCGAATACCTGGACGCCCCGATCGTGCAGGGCTCGACCACCAACAAGGAACGTGAACGGCTGTTCGACGCGTTCCGCTCCGGTGAGATCCGCACGCTGGTGATCTCGAAGGTCGGCAACTTCTCGATCGACCTGCCCGAGGCGGCGGTGGCGATCCAGGTGTCCGGCACCTTCGGCTCCCGCCAGGAGGAGGCGCAGCGGTTGGGCCGGGTGCTACGCCCGAAGGCCGACGGTCGGCAGGCGCACTTCTACACCGTCGTGTCCCGGGACACCATCGACACCGAGTACGCCGCCCATCGGCAGCGCTTCCTCGCCGAACAGGGGTACGCGTACACCATCGTCGACGCCGACGACGTCCTCGGCCCCCCTCTGCCGACCGTCGACTGAGGTGTAAGGAAGGGCCCCCTACTACCGTCTCCGGTATAGCAGGGGTCCCTTCCTAACATCTCGCCGGCGACGGTCAGAGGACTCGGGTGATCTGCTCGGCGGCGACGACCGCGTCCCGGTTCGCCGGGTAAAGGTCGGCGCAGAGCACCACGGAGGCACCGGCGGAGAGCGGCGCGAGCAGCCACGTCAACGGCTGGTCGTGCTCGGTGACGTCGACCAGCAGCCGGTCACCGACCCGCAGGTCGAGCTGCTCGGCGACCACCTTCGCGACCGCGCCCCACTCGGCGAAACTGGTGCCGTCCGGGGTGGCCGCGTCACCGGCGTGCAACACGGGACGATCGGTCGGGGCCGCACCGTGCCGCAGCACCTCCACGCACCAGTCGAGCCAACCGGCCGGCACCTCGGCCAGCGGCTCCGACCCGGTGCCGACGAGGTAGCGGTGCAGCCCCTCCGGTACGTCCTCCAGCCAGTCGTCGAGCCGTTCCGGGGTGACCAGCACCGCGTCGTACGGCCGGTCGCCGCCGGGCTCCAGCACCGGCAACCCGGCGGTGGCCCACGGCCGGAACGACACCGCCATCCCCACCGACCAGGCCCCGAGCAACACCGCAGCGGTACGCCAGTGCGGCGGCAGCAGCACCGCCACCCGGCTGCCCGGCGTCAGTCCGCACCCGTCCCGCAGCAGGCCGGCCGCGCGCGCCGACCACTCGCCCAGTTCGGCGGCGGTCAGGTCGTGCCGGGCACCGGTCCGGTGGTCGAGGCAGGTGATCAACGGCCGGTCCCGTTCGGCGAGGCCGGTGACGGAGCGTACGGGAAGAGCAGTCTCCATCCGTCGATAATCCCTTGCCGACGCACGGTGACGAAATAAGGATCGCGGGACTTACGCCGAAGGCAGCGCACGGCCGGGTTCGAGCAGCGGACCGAGCAGGTCGCCGTACTCCTCGACCCGCTCCAGCACCTCCGCGGCCGTGTACGGCTTCGACGACGGTCGCCTGCCCGCCGCGCCAGCCTCCACCTCGTCCCAGGTCAACGGCGTCGACACCGCCGGCACCGGCTGTGCCCGCAGCGAGTACGGGGCCACCGTGGTCTTCGCCGCGCTGTTCTGACTCCAGTCGATGAACACCTTGCCGGGCCGGAGGTTCTTCGCCATCTTCGACACGATCAGCTTCGGGTGCTCGCGTTCCAACTCCTGGGCGATCCGTCGGGCGTACCCGGACACGTCGTCGGCGGACTGCGTACCGGCGATCGGGCAGCAGAGCTGCATGCCCTTCTTGCCGGAGGTCTTCGGATAGCTGTCCACCCCGTCGGCGGCCAGCCGTTCACGCAGCAGCAGCGCCACCCGGCAGCACTGCCGCAGGGTCGCCGGTGGCCCGGGGTCCAGGTCGACCACCATCAGGTCCGGGTGTCCGCCGACCTTCCACTGCGGGGTGTGCAGTTCCAGTGCGGCGAGGTTGGCCAGCCACACCAGGGTGGGCAGGTCGTCGGCGACCACGTAGTCGATGGTCTCCCGGCCCTTCGTCGAGCCGGGCGCGGGCAGTGTCTCGACGTGCACCCAGGAGGGTGTGGCGGCCGGGGCGTTCTTCTCGAAGAAGGAGTTGCCCTCCACCCCGTTCGGGTAGCGGATCCGGGTCAGCGCCCGGTCGTGCAGGTGCGGCAGCAGCACCGGCGAGATCCGGGTGTAGTAGTCGATCACCTCGCCCTTGGTGAAGCCAGCCTTCGGGTAGAGGACCTTGTCCAGGTTCGACACCTCCAGGGTGCGTCCGGCGACGTCGACCCGGAGCCGCTCACCCGCCATCCGTCACCTCCTGCGCCGACTTGTCCGGCCGCAGCCGCAGGAGCCGGGGGAACCGCAGTCGCCCGTCCGGTGTGCGCTGGCCGTACTTGACCTCCACCACCACCTGCGGGGTCACCCAGATCGCGCCCCGGGCATCCTCCCGGGGCACGTCGCCGCCGAACGGCGAGGCGGTGGTGCGCAACGGCTCCAACTCCCGCAGCAGTTCGCGTTCCAGGGCCGCCCCGATCCCGCCGCCGACCCGCCCCCGATAGACCAGCCGACCGTCGGCTGCGGGCACCCCGACCAGCAGGCCGCCGATCCGGCGGGCACCGGGCCGCCAGCCGCCGATCACGAAGTCCCCGGTCACCTCCAGCTTGACCTTCACCCACTCCGGTGACCGCACGCCGGGCCGGTAGGTCGAGTCCGCCCGCTTGGCCATCACCCCTTCCAGGCCGTGCTCACCGGCGGCGGCGTAGGTGGCCGGGCCGTCCGGGAAGACCGGCGGGACCGTCCAACGCGCCGCGCCCAGTCCCAGCCCGTCGAGGGCCTGCCGACGCCGGGTGTACGACCAGCCGGTGAGGTCCGTGCCGCGCAACCGCAACAAGTCGAAGATCATGTACGTGACGGGGCCGCTCGCCGCCAGCCGGGCCGCCTTCGCCGGATCCCGCACGTGCATCCGCTCGGCCAGGGCGGTGAACGACGGTCGACCGGCCCGGTCGAAGCGGACCACCTCGCCGTCGAGCAGCGCGTCGTCGACCTGCTCGCCGAGCGGGATCAGCTCCGGGTAGGCGGTGGTGATCTCCACCCCGGAGCGCGCGTACAGGCGCTGCCGCCCGGCGACGATGTCGGCCAGGGCGCGTACGCCGTCCCACTTGAACTCGTACGCCCACCCGGCGCCGGCAGGCAGTTGCCCGGTCACCGCGAGCATCGGCTTCAGTGGCGCGCCGGGCACGAACCGACTGTAGTAGCAGGCCGAACACCTCGCGCCCGGTTCCGTCTGATGCGAGCATGGTCGATATCGGGGAAGGAAGGTGCAGGATGCGGGCCATCTGGAAGGGGGCCGTGTCGTTCGGCCTTGTCTCGATCGCGGTGAAGCTGTACTCCGCGACCGAGGAGAAGGACATCCGGTTCCACCAGGTGCACCGGTCCGACGGCGGGCGGATCCGGTACAAGCGCACCTGTCAGGTCTGCGGCGAGGAGGTCGGCTACGACGACATCGCCAAGGGGTACGACATCGGTGGCGGGGAGATGGTGATCCTCACCGACGAGGATTTCGCCGAACTGCCGTTGAGCACCTCCCACGCGATCGACGTGCTGGAGTTCGTACCGGCCGAGCAGGTCGACCCGATCCTCTACAACAAGGCGTACTTCCTGGAACCGGAGGGCACGGCGACCAAGCCGTACCTGCTGTTGCGGGACGCCCTGACCGACTCCGAGCGGGTGGCGATCGTCAAGGTGGCGCTGCGCCAGCGGGAGCAGTTGGCCACCCTGCGGGTACGCGAGGGCGTCCTGCTGTTGAACACCATGCTCTGGCCCGACGAGATCCGTAAGCCGGCTTTCGCCTTCCTGGACGAGGATCTCAAGATCCGGCCGCCGGAGCTGGCGATGGCCACCTCGCTCGTCGACTCGATGGCCGGTGACTTCCATCCGGACGAGTTCACCGACGACTACCGGGCAGCACTCCAGGAGGTCATCGACGCGAAGGTGGAGGGCCGCGAGGTCGTACAGCCGGAGGAGGTCGAGGAGGCGCCGCCCGCCGCCGTCGACCTGATGGCCGCGCTGAAGGCCTCGGTGGAGCGGGCCCGCGCGGCCCGGGGTGAGGGGGGCGGCACGGCCTCCGGCGGTGGTGCCGGTGCACCCACCCCGATCACCTCCGCCCGCTCGGCGCAGCAGAAGACCGCCACGAAGAAGGCCCCGGCCAAGAAGACCGCCGAGAAGAAGGCCACCGGTACGAAAGCCGGCGGCACGGCGACCGGCGGCGCGAAGAAGGCCCCGGCGAAGAAGGCCGAGCCGGCCAGGAAGACCGCCGAGAAGAAGACCGCCAAGGCCGCGAAGGCCCCGGCGAAGAAGACGACTCCCCGCAAGTCCGCCTGACCGCCGAGGTTCCCGGCCCTGTCGCACCCGTGCCCCGACGTCCCAGTCGTCGCACAATTCCCACTGGTCACGATCGACGGTCGGAACTGCGTCAGCCACCAGGTACCGTGTGTCGGCGACGGCGTCTGTAGCCGGACGCACCCACACCTCTCAGCAGGGGAGTCGAGGACGTGAGCGAGCAGGAGACCAAGGCACGACGGCGACTGGCCGAACAGTTGGCGGCCCAGAAGGCGGCCGAGGCCAAGCGGCGGCGGCAGGCATGGGCCGGTGGTTTCGCCGGGATCGCCGTGGTCGCGGTGCTGGTCACCGTCTTCGTGATCGTCGGCCAGCGCGGCGGAGACGACGCTCCCGAGCAGGCCGCCGGCTCGCCGTCGGCTCCCGCGGACGCACCGGCCGAGCCGGGCGCGCCGGGTGCCCCGCCCGCCCCGCAACTGCCCGAGGGCGCGGACCCGGCGCTCGGTACCAAGCCGACCGTGAGCGCCGGCGAGGGCGAGTTGACCAAGCTCACCGTCACTCCGCTGATCGAGGGCACCGGACCGGCCGTCACCGCCGGGCAGTCGATCACCACGAACTACGTGGGTGTGCTCTTCGCCAACGGCGAGCAGTTCGACTCCTCCTGGGAGCGGGGCCAGCCGGCCACCTTCCCGATCGGCGTCGGACAGGTCATCGAGGGCTGGGACAAGGGCCTGGTCGGGGTGAAGGTCGGCAGCCGGGTGCAGCTCGACATCCCGGCCGAGCAGGCGTACGGCAACGACGCCGCGGGCGGCCGTCCGGCCGGTCCGCTGCGTTTCGTGGTGGACATCCTCGCCGCCCAGTAGGAGACGACGGTGGCGACGGCGGACGAGCCCGGGCGGACGGCCCGGTCGATGTGGACGTACTACGAGCCGGTGCACGCCGTCACCTACTTCCATCCGCGCGCCCGCGCCGCCTACGAGGCGGCCGGGCTGCGCGGGTACTGGCGGGGGTACTTCGCGGGTCGTGCCGCGCCGCTCGGGCCGACCGGTCCCGCCCCGGTGATCGCGGCCTTCTTCACCTTCGCCCCGCACATGGTGGCGCGTGCCCTGCCGGCGGTGTGGCAGTTGGCCGACCCCGAGGAGGCGCTGCGCTCCCGGCTGACCGGGGCGGTGCAGGCCCTCGCCGAGTTGATCTACGAGCTGCCCGAGCAGCACCTGGCCGAGACCGCAGAGTTGCTGTCGGCCGCCGCCGACGAGGCCGGGACCGCCGGTCGGGTACTCGGTGCGGCCAACGCCGCGCTGCCGCGCGGTGAGTACCCGCTGGCCCGGCTCTGGCAGGCCGCCACCACGCTGCGCGAACATCGTGGTGACGGACACGTGGCGGCCCTGGTCGCCGCCGACCTCGATCCGGTGGAGACGCTGGCCTGGCGGGTCGCGGTCGACATGCCGCCGGCGAACCTGCTCGGCCGGGGCTGGTCGGAGCAGGAGTGGGCACAGGCGCGGGAACGGCTGGCCGCCCGGGGTTGGCTGACGTCGGACGGCCAGCCCACCGAGCGTGGTCGGGCCGGTTTCCGGGCCGTCGAGGAGGCCACCGACTCCGCCGCCGCCCGCCCCTGGCAGGCGCTGGGCCCGACGCTCACGAAACGGCTGAGCGAGTTGCTCGACCCGATCGCCATGGCCGCCCACCGGGTCATCCCGCCGGACAGCCCGATCGGCCTGCCCGCCCGGTAGGCCGCAGCGCCCCGACCGACCCACGCCGCCGGGTGCGCTGCTGCTCGGATGTAAGGAAGGGTCCCTTCCTATACACGAGGCGTTAGCAGGGGTCCCTTCCTTTCATGCATCCCCGTGTGAGGCAGGATGGTTCGTGTGGTGGATGCGGTGGTCTTCGACCTGGACGGCGTGATCGTGGACTCCGAGCCGGTCTGGGAGGAGGTCCGCCGGGCGTACGTGGCGACGCACGGCGGGACCTGGCAGCCGGACACCCAACGTCGGCTGATGGGGATGAGCACCGGCGAGTGGGCCGACTACCTCAGCGGTGAACTGGGCGTACGGCGGACCGCCGCGCAGGTCGCCACCGAGGTGGTCGAGGAGATGAGCCGGCGGTACGCGTCGCGCGTACCGCTGATCGACGGAGCGGACGACGTGGTGCGCCGGGTGGCCGCGCGGTGGCCGTTGGGACTGGCGAGTTCGTCGCCGACCCGGCTGATCGCGGCGGCGCTGACGGCCACCGGCCTGACCGACGAGTTCGGCAGCACGTTGTCCACCGAGGAGACGGACCGCGGTAAACCGGCGCCGGACGTGTACCTGACCGTGGCGGAACGCCTCGGTGTGGATCCGAGCCGGTGCGTCGCGGTGGAGGACTCCTCCAACGGCATCCGGTCGGCCGCCGCCGCCGGAATGATCGTGGTGGCGGTGCCGCACGGGTCGTACCCGCTGGATCCGGACGCGCAGCGGATGGCGGCGGCGGTGCTCGACTCCATCGGTGAGCTGACCCCGGAGTTCGTCGACCGGCTCGGCTGAACCGCCACCGATCGGCCGCCGGCCGCCTACGGTCGGTGACATGAGGGCTGTGGTGTACCAGGGAGCGCACGACGTCGCGGTGACCGAGGTCCCGGATCCGACGATCGAGGCGCCGACGGACGTGATCGTGCAGATCACGACCACCGCGATCTGCGGTTCCGACCTGCACATGTACGAGGGCCGCACGGACGCCGAGCCGGGCATCGTGCTCGGGCACGAGAACATGGGCACGATCGTGGAGACCGGGCCGGGCGTGGTGAGCCTGCGTACGGGTGACCGGGTGTCCATGCCGTTCAACGTCGCCTGCGGTTTCTGCCGCAACTGCCGTGAGGGCAGGACCGGCTTCTGCCTGACCGTCAATCCCGGTTTCGCCGGTGGCGCGTACGGCTACGTGTCGATGGGGCCGTACCGGGGTGGGCAGGCGGAGTACCTCCGGGTGCCGTTCGCCGACTTCAACTGCCTGAAACTGCCGCCGGGCACCGAGCACGAGAACGACTTCGCGATGCTCGCCGACATCTTCCCCACCGGGTACCACGGGGTGGCCATGAGCGAGCTGCGGCCCGGCGAGACGATCACCGTGATGGGTGGCGGGCCAGTGGGTCTGATGGCCGCGTACTCGGCGGTGTTGCGGGGCGCGGCGGAGGTCTTCGTGGTCGACCGGGTGCCGGACCGGCTGCGGCTGGCCGAGTCGATCGGCGCCATCCCGATCGACTTCTCGGCCGGTGACCCGGTGGAGCAGATCCGGGACCGCACCGGCGGCACCGGCACCGACCGGGGCGTGGACGCGGTCGGCTACCAGGCGTCCGGCAAGGGCGGCGAGGAGCATCCGGCGTCGGTGCTGAACAGCCTGGTCGAGGTGGTCCGGGCGACCGGTGTGATCGGCGTGGTCGGGCTCTATCTGGCCCACGACCCGGGTGCGCCGGACGCGCACTCCGGCCGTGGTGAGCTGCTGTTCAAGATGGGCAAGTTCTTCGAGAAGGGCCTGCGGATGGGGACCGGCCAGGCCAACGTCAAGGCGTACAACGAGTACCTGCGCAATCTGATCGTCGCGGGCCGGGCGAAGCCGAGCTTCGTGGTGAGCCAGGAGCTGCCGCTGGACGCGGCGCCGGAGGCGTACCAACGCTTCGACCGGCGCGAGGAGGGCTACTCGAAGGTGGTGCTCAAGCCGGCCGCCTGACCTGCGGCGGCATGGGCGCGCCCGGGCCGGGTAACGCCAACGGCGCCCATGCCGAGTCGAGGAGGGCGCGATGAGGACGGTCGTGTACGAGCGCACCGGCGACCCGACGGTGCTCCAGGTGGTGGACCGGCCGGTGCCGGAGCCGGGACGGGGCGAGGTGCTGGTGCGGGTCGCCTGCGCCGGGGTGAACCCGACCGACTGGAAGGCCCGCAGTCGGGGCCCGTTGCCGGCGGGCTGGCAGACACCCGGCCAGGACGGCGCCGGGGTGGTCGAGGCGGTCGGCGAGGGCGTCGACCGGGAGCTGGTCGGCGAGCGGGTGTGGGTCTGGGAGGCCGCGTGGCAGCGGCCGTACGGCACCGCCGCCGAGTACACGGTGGTGCCGGTGCGGCAGGCGGTACGCCTCGGCGACGCCTCCTTCGAGCTGGGCGCCTGCCTGGGCATCCCGTTCCTGACCGCGCACCGCTGCCTGACCTCCGGCGAGTACCTGCCGGACAGCCTCGGACCGGGCGCGTTGAGCGACCACACGGTGCTGGTGCAGGGCGGTGCGGGTGCGGTCGGTAACGCGGCGATCCAGCTCGCGTCCTGGGCGGATGCCTGCGTGATCGCCACGGTGAGCAGCGCGGAGAAGGCGCAGCTCGCGGCAGCCGCCGGAGCCTCGATAGTGATCGACTATCGGGAGCAGGACGTGGTCGAGGAGGTCCGCAAGGTCGCGCCCGACGGGGTCCACGGCATCGTCGAGGTCTCCCCGGCCCGCAACGCCGCCACCGACGTACGTCTGCTGCGGCCCGGCGGGGTGGTCTGCGTGTACGCCGACGACGGCGGAGCCGAGGTGACCCTGCCGGTCGGTCCGCTGCTGGTGCCGAACGCCCGGTGGCAGTTCGTGCTGGTCTACACCGTGCCGAAGGCGGCGAAGGCGCAGGCGGTGGTGGACGTGGCGGCGGCTGCCGCCCAGGGTGGGATCCGGGTGGGTGAGGAGGCCGGGCTGCCGCTGCACCGGTTTCCCCTGTCGGCGACCGCCGACGCGCATCGGGCGGTGGAGGACTCGGTCGTCGGGAAGGTCCTGGTCGACACCAGCGAATAGCGTCTGAGCTGGGATTATTTCCCCATCACCGGGACAGATGCGAACAAGCTTCGCAATACTGACTGTGCGGGTCGCCCCGCAAGGAACGGGTGGCCCCGGCGCGGTGCGAACGCCGGGGCCACCCACCGGGAGTGAGGTCTTCGAGAGCCGCCCACTCCTAACGGCGATGATGCGCCGAGAAACGTTACGGCGTGGCCGATTCCGGCACATCCGTCGCGACAACCCCCGTACTTTGTCCGGGTGAGCATCTCCTGGGCTGATTCGTACGTCGGGCAGCTCCGCGCCCTGGCCGGCGACCGGACACTGATGTTCGTCGGCGCGCGGGCCGTGGTCCGTGACAGCGCCGCACGGATCCTGCTGATCCGCCGCTCCGACAACGGGCAGTGGGCCATGCCGGCCGGCGCGATGGAGCTGGGCGAGTCCATCGCCGACTGCGCCGTGCGGGAGGTACGCGAGGAGACCGGACTGCGCGCCCTGCGGGTCAGCGCGTTCGCCCTCTACACCGGACCCGACCGCACCCACACCAACATGTACGGCCACACGTACCAGATCTTCACCACCGCGTTCCGGGTCGAGGAGTGGGACGGGCGGCTGGCCCGGGTCACCGAGGAGACCACCGACGCCGGCTTCTTCCACCGCGAGGCGCTGCCGCAGCCGCTCTCCACGAGCGTGCTGGAGACCCTCGCCGACCTGGACGTCTTCGAGCAGACCAACCGCCTGATCCTCAAGTGACCGGCCGGAAGACCTCTCGTCCAGGAGCCACGTCAGAGCATCGTCTGGGACTTGGCTTCCATGTCGGCGGCGGCCTCGGGCTTCGAGGAGCGGTCCAGCGGCTTGCCACCGGGAGCCGGTCCTTCGCCACCCAGGCCGTCGGTGCCGCCGGTGGCACCCTCCGGCCCGGCGCCGCGCAGCCGCTCGTTCGGCAGGGCCAGGGTGAGCAGCACCGCCACGATCGCGATCAGCCCGGTGGTCAGGAAGACCAGGTGCAGAGACTCGACGAAGGCCACCTGGACAACCTCGCGTACCGGGGCGGGCAGGGCCAGGATCGTCGCCGGGTCCTCGACCGACACTCCGGCCCCACCGGAGGGGCCCACCGCGGCCTGCTGCTCGGGGGAGAGTCGGGCGACCGCTGCGGGCAGCCGGTCGGACATCTCGGCGGCCAGCCGGGCGGAGAGCACCGCGCCGAGGATGGCCACCCCGAAGGACCCGCCCAGCGAGCGGAAGAACGTCGCCGACGAGGTGCCGGCACCCAGGTCCCGCAGTGAGACGGAGTTCTGTACGGCCAGGACGAGCGACTGCATGCACAGGCCCAGCCCCACACCGATCACCGCCATGAACCCGAACGCCACCCACAGCGAGGTGCCCACCTGCAATCGGGTGAACAGCAGCATCCCGGCCAGCAGCACCACCGAGCCGGTCACCGGGAACCACTTGTACCGGCCGATCCGGCTCATCGCCCGGCCGGTCAGCACCGAGGTCACGATGATGCCGGCCATCATCGGCAGCATCAGCAGACCACTGCGGGTCGGCGAGGCGCCCTTGACGATCTGGAGGTAGAGCGGGATGAAGATGATCGACCCGAACATCACCAGACCGAGCACGAACCCGGCGCCGTTGGCCAGGGCGAAGGTGGCGCTGCGGAACAGTCGCAGCGGCAGGATCGGCTCGGCCACCCGGCGCTCCTGGAGCACGAATCCGACGGCCAGCACGGCACCGGCGGCGAAGAGGCCGATGATCGCGGCGGAGCCCCACGGATAGGTGTTGCCGCCCCAGCTCAGTGCCAGCAGCAGGCTGCTCACCCCGGCGACCAGCAGCAACGCGCCGAGCCAGTCGATCGAGTGCTTCCGGCGGGTGAAGGGCACCAGCCGGATCACCCGCGAGCAGACCACGATGGCGAGGATCGCCAGCGGCACGTTCAGATAGAAGATCCAGCGCCAGTTGGTCTCCGCGAAGTAGCCGCCGACCAGCGGCCCGGCCACCGACGCGATGCCGAACACCGCGCCGAAGACGCCCTGGTAACGGCCACGCTCCCGAGGCGAGACCACGTCCGAGATGATGGTGAAGGCGAGCGTGATCAGGCCGCCCGCCCCCAGACCCTGCACGCCCCGGGTGACGATCAGTTGGGTCATGTCCTGGGAGAGCCCGGCCAGCAGCGAGCCGAGCAGGAACGTACCGATCGAGAACAGGAACACCGGGCGACGCCCGTACAGGTCCGCCATCTTGCCGTACAGCGGGGTCGAGGCGGTGGAGGCGAGCAGGTACGCGGTCACCACCCAGGAGTAGTGACTGATCCCGCCCAGCTCGCCGACGATGGTCGGCAGGGCGGTTCCGACGATGGTCTGGTCGAGTGCGGCCAGCAGCATGCCGGTCATCAGGCCGAACATCAGCAGCCGGAGCTGCCCCTTGCTCAGCACCGGCTCCGGGTGGCTCTCCGTGGTCATTGCGCCCGTTTTCCCGTACCACCGGAAACATGCCCGGTCCGTCCGAAACCCCGGCGGGGGCGTCGGACGGACCGGCCACGGGTGGAGCCGGTGGTCGGGTCAGTGCCGACCCTCGCCTCGATCAGGGTCCACGGGCCGTGGCAGATCACCCCGACCGGCTTACCTGCGTCGAAGACGACCGCACGAACCGCACCGCGACCGGATCGGCCCGCAGGAAGTCCGGGATGGCCACCCCACCGGGCAGCACCAACGCGTCGTACCGGTCGGGGTCTGCGGCGGAGACGTCGACGTCGTACGTCCTGGACGCCGAACCCTTCCCGACCCCGAACGCCCGAAACGCCCCGAGGTGCGTGACCCGGCCGGCGGCCGGGCAGGTTTGACCCGGAGCGGCAAGGGGATCCGCCGGCATGGCACGAGCAGCAGCGGAACAGCTCCGGCTCGCCGACGTCGTGCAGAGCTGGCTCGGGCGCCCGGTCCTGGTGATCGGCGACGCCATGCTCGACGAGTGGCGGTTCGCCGACTCCGACCGACTGTGTCGGGAAGCCCCGGCCCCGGTCCTCACCCTGCGGCGTCGTATCTCGGCGGCGGGCGGCGCGGCCAACACCGCGGTCAACGTCGCCGCCCTGGGCGGACGCTCGGTGCTGGTGGCACCGGTCGGTGCCGACGTGGCCGGCGACGAGCTGCACGACTGTCTGGACCGGGCGGGAGTCTGGGACCGTACCGTCAGCCAGCCGGGCCGTCCCACCCCGGTCAAGCGCCGCATGCTGGCCGGCGATCAGATCCTGCTCCGCGAGGACTCCGGCGACCCGGACGACCCGCTCACCGACGTCGGCGTGGACTGCCTGCTCACCGCCCTCGACTGTGCGACCGAGGAGCTGCGGGCCGCCGCCGGGGGCGCGGCTCCCACGCTGGTGATCTGCGACTACGGTCTGGGCGCGCTGCCGGCACCGGTACGCGCCTGGTTGGTCGCCCACCGCAGCCGGTACGCCACCGTCGCGCTGGACGCGCACGACCTCGCCGACTGGCGTGGCCTCGCGCCGACCGTGGTGACACCGAGCTTCGCCGAGGCGAGCCGACTGCTCGCCCGCGCCGGCACCGCCGGGCTGACCGGTGCCGACACCCCGACCGACCTGCACCTGGAACACCCCGAGGTGGACGCGGGCGACGGGCCGTCGGAGCTGACCGTGGGCACCGCGCCGGGCGCGTTGCGGCGTACCGATGGGCCGACCGGTGAGCCCACCCCCGGTGAGGGTCGGGTCGCGATGACCCGCGACGGGCTCAGCGTGACCGGCACCGGAGTGACCGTGAACGCCGACGCCGGAGCCGGTGTCGACCGGGCGGTCCTGGCCGAGTCCCGGCTCGCCGAACTGCGCGCGCACACCGGCGCGGACGTGGTCGCGGTGACCCTGGACACCGACGGGGCGGTGGTGGGCGGTGCCGAGGGACGGCCCGCCCGCAGCCACAGCACACCCGTACCGGCCAGCCACGCGGTGGGCGCCGGTGACGCGTACCTGGCGACCATGACGCTCGCGTTGGCCGCCGGTGCGCCGCTGCCGACCGCCGCGCAGCTCGCCCAGCTCGCCGCGACCAGCACCGTCGCCGGTACCGGCACCTGCGTGTGCCGCCGCGACGACCTGCTGGCCGCGCTGGGCCGCCCGGCCCTCGGCGGCTCGGCGCTGGTCGGCGCCGAGGGCCTGACCGGGATCATCGCCGAGCATCGGCGGAACGGGCGCTCGATCGTGTTCACCAACGGCTGCTTCGACGTGCTGCACCGGGGCCACGTGCGGTACCTGGAACAGGCGAGCGCCCTGGGCGACCTGCTGGTGGTGGCGGTCAACTCGGACGACAGCGTCCGCCGACTCAAGGGCGCCGACCGGCCGGTCAACCCGGTCGAGGACCGGACCGCCCTGCTCGCCGCACTCTCCTGCGTCGACCACGTGGTCGTCTTCGAGGAGGACTCGCCGGCCGGACTGATCGAGGCGATCCGCCCCGACGTCTACGTCAAGGGCGGCGACTACCCGCCCGACCTGGTGCCCGAGGCGCCGCTGGTGCAGCGGCTGGGCGGGCAGGTCCGCACGCTCGGGTACGTGCCGGACCGCTCCACCTCCGCGATCATCGACCGGATCCGGGCCCACGGCCAGAGCGGGACGGTCGACTCGACCGGCGTCGTCGGCTCGACGGACTCGACGGGCTCGGTCGGCTTCGTCGGCTCGACGGGCTCGGTCGGCTCGGTCGACGGGGTGGAGACGGGCCGGACGGTCGCTGCGGGCGACGCCGTGGCGGCCGGTCAGGAGGCTGTCGCCGGTCCGGACGGTGTGGCGGTGTCCCGTGCCGGCGTCCCACCGACCACCGGCAAGGCGCCGTGAACCGACCGCTCGACACCGGCGACCACGCGGACTTCCGCGCCGACCGTCTGCTCGACGTCCTGGTCCCGACCCGGGACCGGCCCGCCGAACTCGCCGTCACCCTCTCCGGGCTCGCCGCCCAGGAGGGGGTGCCGGGGTTCGGGGTGGTGGTCAGCGACCAGTCCGACGGCGACCCCGGGTACGCCCACCCGGCGGCAGCCACCATGGTCCGTGCGCTGCGGTATCGCGGGCATCCGGTGCTGCTGACCCGTCGACTGCCCCGACGCGGGTTGGCCGAACACCGGGCCGCCCTGCTCGCCGCGTCCACCGCCCGGTACGTGCTCTTCCTCGACGACGACGTCTGGCTGGAACCCGGCGCGCTGTCCCGACTGGTCACCGCGATCCAGGAGCTGGGCTGCGGATTCGTCGGCAACGGGGTGCACGGACTGTCGTACCTGGACGACGTACGCCCGCAGACGCACCGGCACTACCGGGAGTGGAACGGTCGGCCGGTGCCGGAGCGCATCCGTCCGGGCACCCCCGAGTGGGACCGGGCGCAGATCCACTCGGCGGCGAACCTGCTGCACGTCACCACAGCACTGGAGGTGCCGGCGGGGAGCTGGCGGGCGTACCAGGTCTCCTGGATCGGCGGCTGCGTCCTGTACGACCGCGCCAAGCTGGTCGAGTGCGGCGGTTTCGACTTCTGGCGACGGGTGCCGGAGCGCCACCAGGGCGAGGACGTCGCCGCCCAACTCACCGTGCTGGCGCGCCATGGCGGCGCGGGCGTCCTGCCCAGCGGGGCCTACCACCTGGAGTCGCCGACCACCGTCACCGAACGCGACGTCGAGGCGTGGGAGGCCCTGATGTAAGGAGGGGGCCCTTCCTATACACCAGGCGTTAGCAGGGTGCCCTTCCTTGCATCTCAGCTCGCGCCGTCAGCGGAACAGCAGTTCGCGGGCGGCTTCCAGCACCTCGACGACCGGTACGTCGGTGACGAACGAATCCCGGTGCGGGCAGTCGCCGTCGCCGGGGCGGTGCGGATAGATGCCGGGGGTGCAGTCCACCCCGCAGACCGGGCAGTGCACCGTCCACGAGGTGATCGGTCGGTGCCGTCCACGCAGCCCGGTGGCGGTGGTGATCAGGTTGCCGACCCAGAAGATGCCGACCGTGGGGGTGCCGACCGCACCGGCGAGATGCAGCGGGCCGGTGTCGTTGGAGATCACCAACTCGCAGTCGGCGTAGCAGCCGGCGAGCCCGCCCAGGCTGAGTGTGCCCACCTGTGGGCGGACCGGGACCCCGGCCGCCGCCACCACCTGGTCCACCACCTCCTGCTCGGCGGGGGTACCGGTGACCAGCACCTCGTACCCGTCGGTGTGCAGCATCCGGGCCACCCGGGCGAACCGGTCGGCGGGCCACCGGCGTCGGGTGTCGGTGGCCCCGGGATGCAGCGCCACCCGGGGGCGCGCGGGCTCACCGAGCACCCTGCGGGCCTCGGCCCGGTCCGTCTCGGTCACCGCCAGCGTCGGGGTGATCGTGGTCGCCGGGGCACCCACCAACGCCACCGCCTCCAGGTAGCGGATCACCTCCGGCTGGTAGTAGACGTACCGCAGCCACCGGTCCAGCGGCGGGGCGTCCTCGGCGCGCAGCCCGGCGGTGACCCGGGCACCGAGCGCGGCGACCAGGGGGTTCGAGTTCGCCCCGCCGCCGTGCAGTTGCAGCGCCAGGTCGAAGTGCTGCTCGCGGGCGGCGGCCAGGAAGTCGACCATGCTCGACTCGGGTTCGCCGGGGCCCGCCGCGCGGATGCCCGGCGCCGGCGGCACCACCTCCACCCGGTCCACCGGGCCCGGCCGGTCGGTCCACAGCTCCGCGTGCCACGGCGCGCCGAGCAGCACGATCTCCGCCTTCGGGTACGCGGCCCGCAGCGCGTCCAACGCCGGCAGCACGAAGATGAAGTCGCCGAGCGCGTTGGCCCGCAGTACGGCGATCCGGGCCACGTCGGGCACCAGCCCGGTGGCCGGGGCGAGCAGGTCCGGAGCGGCCACGGCAGGGGGCTACCGGTCGTACTCGCCGGGGACGACGTCCGGCTGGTGGAGTTCCCGGTCCGCCGCCGGGTCGACGCCCCGCGACGCACCCGCACCGCTCGGGTACGGCCCGGTACGACCGACGGTGATGGTGCGGGGAGCGGGCCGGGTCGCCCGGGGCAGCCGTACCCGCAGCAGGCCGTGGTCCATCACCGCGTCGATGCCTTCCGGGTCCACCCGCGACGGCAGCGGTACGCGGTACTCGAAGCCCCGCGTCTCGAACCCGCCGGGGATGCCGTGATCGGCGTTCACCTCGGCTTCCGTCCGGGCCCGTACGCACAGATCGCGGTCGTCCAACTCGACCGCCACCTCCTCGGGTGCGACGCCGGGCAGCCGCACCACCACCTCCCAGCCGTCGGGGATCTCGCCCAACTCGACCTCGGGCGGCCCCGGGCGGCCACCGAGCAGCCGACTCAGCTCGGCGCGCAGCGACTGCAACTCGCCCATCGGGTCCCAGCCCTGCTGACCGCCGCGCCAGTTCCGGGTCATCGCACACCACCCGTCGGCTGTCCGACCGACGAGGACCGCAGCGAACTCGGTGCGTCGAGGTGAGCGTCCCGGTCGACCCCGACGCCGAGCCGGTCGACGAGTTCCCCGCCCAGCCAGGCGCTGATGCCGAGGATGCCCAGCGCCACCACCTCGATGGCGATCAGCGCGCCACCGGCGGCCCGGGACTCGGCGTTGAGGCGTACCACCCAGACGGCGGCGAAGAGCAGGATCACCGCGAGGTTCGCCACGGCGTGGGTGATTCCCACCCGCTTCGCGCGGGTCCCGGCGGGGATGGCCAGCAGGTCGAAGGCTCCGGCCACCGCGGCCAACAGGCCGCCGACCAACCCGACGGTGAGGTTCCAGTACGCCACCTCGCCGAGGAACCGGGGTCCGCCGAGCGTGTCGATCAGGTCGAACAGCACGGTGGTGACCAGCAGGGCCACCGGGAACATGACCAGCATCGGATGCACCGGATGACCCAGTACCTTGAGTCGGCTCTCCATGCTCCGGGCCTCCACTGCTCGGGTCGTTTCGCCGTCGCCGGCTCGTGCTGCGGCCACACCCCCGCCCATCAGGGGGGACAGCTCATCACAGTAGGCGTGCCTACACTGACCGTGGCGGTTTCCCGCCTGGATGCCGCCACCGGGTTCAACTCCACGGGGAGGCACACAGTGACGGCAGAGATCACCTCGGTGGCGGAGTTGCGGGAGTTGCTCGGTACGCCGACACCCCGCGCCGCCGAGAAGGAACGCACCACACTGCACGAGCGCGACCGTCAGTGGCTGGCCGCGTCGCCGTTCTGTCTGGTGGCCACCGCCGGGGCGGACGGTGCCTGCGACGTCTCGCCCAAGGGCGACCCGGCCGGCTTCACCCTCGTGCTGGACGACCGGACCATCGCCATCCCGGAGCGCCCCGGCAACAAGCGTGCCGACGGCTACCGCAACATCCTGGAGAACCCGCACGTCGGGCTGATCTTCCTGATCCCGGGCCGGGGCGACACCCTGCGGATCAACGGGCGGGCCCGGCTGCTGCGCGACGCGCCCTGGTTCGACCAGATGGTGGTCAAGGGACACCGCCCGGTGCTCGCGGTGGTGGTGGAGATCGAGCAGATCTTCTTCCACTGCGCGAAGGCGTTCCTCCGCTCCGGCTTGTGGCAGCCGGAAAGCTGGCCGACGGACCCGCTGCCCGGCACGGCCCGCCTGGTCAAGGAGGTACAGAACCCGGTGGAGAGCCTGGCCGACCTGGAGCGCCACTACGGCCCGGAGTACGCCCGCAAGCTCTACTCCTCCTGACCGGCCGCACCGGCGGCGGTGACCATCCACAGGTGGCCGTCCGGGTCGGCGAACGTGCCCGCGTATCCCCAGGGCTGCGGTCCCGGCTCGGTCGTCACCTCCGCACCGGCGTCCCGCGCGCGAGAGACCAGGCTGTCGACCTCGGCCGGACCGGCCAGGGTCAACCCGAGTACGCACTCGCTGTGCCGGCGGTCGGCCACCTCCCGGCCGCCGAGCACCCAGCCGAAGCCACCAGTCGGCACCAGCATCAGGCGCAGCCCTGGGTTGACCTCGAACTGCAACGGCTCGGGCAGGCCGTCCTCAGCCGGCTCACCGATCGCGGCCAGTCCGAGGGCGTCCCGGTAGAAGTCGTGCGAGACCCGCCGGTCGGCGATCGGCAGGCTGACGACGACTGGTGCGTACGGCACGGCGGGACCTCCGGCTGGCGTCGCGATCGTGGTTTCGCCGTCGAGTATGGGCGCCACCTGTGACACGAGGTGGGAGCCGCCGCCGGAGAGCCGCACTGGTGACCGGCCGCCACGGGCAGCAGCCGACGGCTTGCCGACTCACGGGTTCGCCGTTCGGGCCGCCCTGGGCGGTTCCCCAACGCAGCGCGGATTCGTGACTCCCTCGTTGTTGTGCTCCCCGCCTTCCGGTGTGCCCTCTTCGGTGGTCCGGGATGTACCGATCGGTGGTACCGCGCGAGTCTGTCCATGGTCACGATGGCCGGATGCATCCTCACGACCCGTACCAGCAGCAGCCGCACTATCCGCCGCACCAGTACCCGCCTCAGCCGCCGCCGGGGATGTACGCCCAGCAGCAGCCGAACAAAGCTGGGCTGGGAGGGTGGGCGATCGTCTTGTGGATCGCGTTGCCGGCGATGCTGATCGCGCTGTGCTGTGCGGGATGCCTGCTGACCGGGTCTTTCTCGGCGTTCATGGAGGGTTTCAACGAGGGCTTCAACGAGGGCGTGTCGAATCCGTAGTGCTGTGCGGATTCGAAGCGGTGACCTCTGGGTCGGAGCCCAGCGAGCCACCTGCTTCACGTCGCTTCGAATGCGGGCAGGCCGAAGCTCCACTTCCGGCCTGCCCGCAGTTCACCGCACCCCGGCCTGTCCGCGAACGCATAGGAAAAGGCCCCTGGCTCCCGGGATCCCTCCCGAGGCCAAGGGCCTTTCCATCCGAGCCGCCTGACGGAATCGAACCGTCGACCTACGCATTACGAGTGCGTCGCTCTAGCCGACTGAGCTAAGGCGGCAACGATCGCCAAGTGTACGGCACGCACCACGCCGGGGCGGAGCGGGATTCCCCGGACTCGGCGGACCGGACATCGGGTCCGATCGGGCTCGGCACGGCACACCGCGCGGCGCTACGCTCCGCCGGGTGACCGACGATCAGATCCCCCACGACGAACCGGTCGACCCTTCGCCCGGTGACGGTGCGCGTGCCGAGACCACCAGCGAGAAGACGACCGGCCCGGTGCCGGTGACGGCCAGCGGTCGGGCGACACCGCTGGGGCCGTACGCCGAGGAGGCGTCCGGAGGGCGGGCGGCGCGACGGCCGCGCAGCACCGATCCGCTGGAGTTGGGCTTCACCCCGCGTAAGCCGGTGCCGTGGCTCGCGCCGTTCCTGCTGATCAGCACCGGTCTGCGGACGTTGTTGGCGATGTTGTTCGGGGCGTACCTGGACAAGCGGGAGCTTCAGAAGGCGCTGGATGCGGAGGTCGCCCGTCAGGTCGGGCCGGACGGCGGGCTCTGGCTCGACTACGTGGCCGACCTGGGCGACGGGTTCAACGCCACGTACTCGGTGGCGTATCTGCTCGCGCAGCGCGAGCTGGAGGTGGACGGGCACCGGCTGCCCCGGGCGCAGACCCTGGTGATGGGCGGCGACCAGGTCTACCCGTCGGCCGCGTACGAGGCGTACGAGGACCGGTGCAAGGGGCCGTACCAGGCGGCGTTGCCGACCACACCGCCCGAGCAGCCGACGATCTTCGCGGTGCCGGGCAACCACGACTGGTACGACGGGCTGACCGCGTTCCTGCGGCTGTTCGTCCGGACCAGGGACCGCCACTTCGGCGGCTGGCGGACCGGCCAGTCCCGCTCGTACTTCGCCGCCGAGCTGCCCGCCGACTGGTGGCTGCTCGGGCTCGACGACCAGTCCGGCTCGTACGTCGACGACCCGCAGCTCACCTTCTTCGACGCGGTGGCGGCGAAGCTGGGCCCGCAGAGCCGGGTGATCCTGGCGGTGCCGGCTCCGGCCTGGGTGAAGGCCGTCGACCAGCCCACCGCGTACGACTCGATCGACTATTTCATCCGGACCATCGTCGCGCCCACCGGTGCCCAGGTACGCCTGTTGATCTCCGGCGACCTGCACCACTACGCCCGCTACACCGGGCCGGACGGCCGGCAACTGGTCACCTCGGGCAGCGGCGGGGCGTACCTGTACCCGACGCACAAGTTGCCCGAGCGGATCGAGGTGCCGCCCCGGGACACGTTGGCCCGCCGTTCCAGCCCCTCCCGCGAATACGAGTTGGCCGCCCGCTATCCCGACGCGACCCGCTCCCGCCGGTACGGCTGGGGCATCTTCGGCCGGTTGCCGCTGCGCAATCCCGGCTTCTCGACGCTGCTGGGCATCCTGCACACCCTGCTGATGCTCTCCATGGCCGGGGTGACCGACTTCCGCGCGGAGGCCTCCGAGCAGCGGTTGTTCAGCGTGCCGCTGGTGATGATGGTGCTGGTGACCGTGCTCGCGGCGGCGCTGTTCGCCAAGCCGCCCAGTTCCAGCGGCAAGCGGCACGTCCGACACTGGCTGCTGGGTGTCGGGCACGGGCTGGCCCACGTGGGGTTGGGGGCCGCCGGCACCTGGGCGTGGCTGTCGCTGCCGTTCCACGACTGGCTCTGGCCGCTGCCCGCGGTGGCCGCCGCAACCGTCTACCTGCCGGTGATCGGCCTGGTGGCCAGTCAACTGGTGGCCGGGTACCTGCTGGTGGCGAGCGCCTTCGGGGTCAACGTCAACGAACTCTTCGCGGGGCAGGGCATCGAGGACGCCAAGGGCTTCGTGCGGATGCGGATCGACCCGGACGGCACGCTCACCCTTTATCCGATCGCGGTCGACCGGGTGGGCCGCCGGTGGCGCGTCAACCCCGACGGCTCCCCCGAGGCGTCCTGGCTCGCTCCGGGCCGTCCGCTGCGTCCCCGCCTGGCCGAACCTCCGGTCGTCCTGCGTTGACCGGACCGATGAGGGCGGCAGGAGCGCGCGCCGCCCTCATCGGTGGTCCGGGATGAGGGCGGTACGGCGGGCCGCGGTGCTCAGGGGCTCGGGAAACCCGTCAATGACACCGTCCCGGGACCGGGTCATCGCCGGGGTGCGACGCCCTCCGGGCCGGACTTGTCACGGCTGTCGTACGCCTGGCGCGAGCCGCACACGTCGGCACGGGAACACAGGGAGCGCGAGCCGTCGGCGTCCAGGCGTACGGTGACGGCGTCGCGGGGGACGCTGTGGCCCACCACCCGGCCCTCACCCTTGGGGGTGGAGACGCGACTGCCGACCTCCGGTGCGGACTCCTGGAATTTCGAGTACAGCGGGTGCTCGTACTTGAGACAACACATCAGCCGGCCGCAGGCGCCGGAGATGCGCAGCGGGTTGAGCGGCAGATCCTGGTCCTTGGCCATCCGGATGGTCACCGGCTCGAAGTCGTTCAGGAAGGTCGCGCAGCACAGGTCACGCCCGCAGGAGCCGATGCCGCCCTGCACCCGGGCCGAGTCGCGGGCCGACAACTGCCGCAGTTCCACCCGGCAGTGCAGGGTCGCCCCGAGGTCGCGGACCAGGGAGCGGAAGTCCACCCGGTGCGGCGCGGTGAAGTAGATGGTGCTGCGCTCGCCGCCACCGTCGGCGCTGCCGAGCACGTGGTCGATCGCCACCACCTTCATCGGCAGGCCGTGCTCCCGGATCAGCCGCTTGGCCGCGACCTTCGCCTCCGCCTTGCGGCGTCGCAGCGTCTCGTCCCGGCGCAGGTCCTCCTCCTGCGCCAGCCCCGCCATCCGGGGAAAGCCCTCGGTGTCGTCGCTGACCCACTGCGCGGCCCAGACACATTCCGCCACCTCGGGCCCGTCGTCGGTGGGCACCAGCACCTTGTCGCCGACCTGCGGTCGGAAGTCACCCGGGTCGAGGTAGTAGAGACGCCCGTACCGCTGGAAGCTGACCGCGCAGAGCATGCCCATGCTCCTCACCCTACGACGCGCCGACGGATTTGCGTCGGGCCGCGGTGACGGGTGACCGCACCGCGCAACCATCCATGATTGTCGACTCGACCGATCCCGGGCCGCCGACCGGTACGACGATGGCGTCCGGACGGCTGAATCCTTCGTCACGGACGGGACAAACGGGGCCGGACAGCGTTGAGTGTGGGGACAGACCTGCGGGGGGTGCAGGAAAGTCACGGCGCCGCCGCGCGGGCCCGATCGGGTATCCGCGTGCGGCGCCGTGCTGCTGCCACCGCATCCCGTCCACGGCCGAGTCGGGCCGACGCCGACGGCCGTGCACCGGTTGGTCCGGGGGCTGCTACCAGCCGACGCGGGTGGTCGGCCCGCCCGGGGCGGTGCCGGGACGGAACCGGGTCGGTACCGCGCGCATCGGGGTCTCGGCCAGGCTCGGGGCCCACTGCCGCAGCAGCGTCTCCGCCCCGTCGTAGGCGACGCAGAGCACGGCCAGCACCCGGGCCGCGATCTCGGCGGCGGCGGGGCTGCCCGGCGACGAGGGCCCGGAGTGCGGCGACTCTCGGGTGATCGAGGTGGCCGCCACCACCGAGACCGCCTCGGCCGAACCGATCACCTCGGCCAGGGTGCGGGCGACGGCGAGCCGGCTGCCCTCCACCCAGTCGGCGAGAGCGTCGGCGTAGCCGGCGGTGGCCTCCAACCGCCCCACCAGGCTCTCCGGGCCGTCGTCGAGGTGACGCAGCAACATCGTCCGGGACTGCCCGTACGCGGCGGCAGCCGGCCCGGACCAGAGCAGCGGATCGGTCAGCGTGGCGCAGGCGTGGTCGTACCCGTGGACGTGCCGGCGCACCGTGTGCCCGGCACCCGCCAACGGCGCCGCCCGCAGGTCGAGGAAGCTGCGCAGGGCGTCACCGGGCAGCACCTGCATCCGACGCAGCAACGGCCAGACCCGGTGGCCCTCCGGAGCCCCGGCGGCGAGCAGGGTGTCGACCCGGCGCAGCAGGTCGATCCCGGGCTCGGCGAGCCGGTCCAGCGCGTCCATCACCTCTCCCCGGCCAGCCGGCGGGAGGCGGCGGAGTCGGTGTCGGAATACCGGTCGGCGGCCTGGCGCAGCGCGGTCGCCGTGGCGGTCAACTGCGCCGCGGCGGCGTGCGCCTCGCGGGCCCGGTCCCCGGTGGCGGTGGTCCACTGCCGGTGCAGCGCCCGGCCGATCTCGCCGGGCCGCCCCGGCGCGTCCGCGCCGAACGAGACCTGCGCGGGGTCGGCGGCGGTGACCGAGTGGGACAGCGCGGTCAGCGTGGCGCTCGCCTCGTCGAGGCGGGCGGCCAGGGCACGAAGGGTGTCCATCTCACGCCCCCGTCAGCGGCCGGTAGGCGGTGAACGTCTCGTTGTGCAGCTTCTCCCGGGCCCACTGGGCGGCGTCCGCGGCGGCGACCACCGCAGCCCGCACCGAACCCGCGACGTCACGCGGCTGCCGGGTGTGCAGGGGGCCGAGGAAACGCACGTCGGTGATCCGCCCACCGGCGGTCACCACCACCTCGACCAGTCCGTCCGGCGACCGGACGGTGACCTCGACCGTCGCCACGGCCTGGTCGAACTCGGCCTGGAGGGACTCGATCCGGCGGTAGCGTCGGACCGCCTCCTCGATCCACGCCTCGTCGATCTCGCCCCGCGGCATCAGCGGACTCCTCCCCAGTCGTCCTCACTGTGCGTACCGCCGCCGTCACCACGGCACACCGGACCGTACCGCACCAGAATCGAGCGTGTCGATGCCTGTGCGGATCCCGGAGCCGACCGGTGCGTCAGGGAGCGGCATCCGGTGGGAGGCGGGTCGGGGTCAGCCCTTCCAGAGGGCGAGCATCATCGACTCGACCGCGATCCGGGGCTTGACGTTGGCCTCGATCGCGGACCGGCAGGCGAGCACCGCCTCCAGACGCCGCAGCGCCCCCTCCGCCTGCCACTTGCGGGCACCGGCGTCGGCCAGGTCGGCGGTGTCGGTGTGCACCGGCGCCACCGGTGCCGCCCAGGCCACGGCGAGGGCGTCCCGATAGAAGGCGGCCAGGTCGACCAGGGCCCGGTCCAGCGCGTCCCGCTGGGCCCGGGTCGCCCGGGACTTCTGGCGCCGTTCCAGCTCCTTCAACTGGCCGGCGGAGCCCCGGGCGGCGCCCGCCGCGCCCCGACCGGTGCCGCCCGCACCGAGCGCGGTCTCCAGCGCGGCGCGCTCCGTCGCGTCCAGCTCGGCCACGGACGCCGCGGCCTCCGCCTCGGCCGCCTCGATCAGTGCGGACGCCGCGTCGAACGCGGCACCCACCCCGGTCAGTCGACGTGGTACCGCGAGCACCGCGTCCCGACGCGACCGGGCCTGCGGATCGCCGGCCAACCGCCGGGCCCGGCCCACGTGACCCTGGGTGGCCGCCGCCGCCCACCGGGCCACGTCGGGCGCGATGCCGTCGCGGCGTACCAGCACCTCGGCGACCGCCTCGGCGGACGGCTGCCGCAGCGGTACGACCCGGCAGCGCGACCGGATGGTCACCGAGATGTCGTCCGGGTGGGTGGACGGCGCGCAGAGCAGGAAGACGGTCCGTGGCGGCGGCTCCTCCACGGCCTTGAGCAGCGCGTTGCCGGCCGCCTCGGTCAACCGGTCGGCATCCTCGATGATCACCACCTGCCAGCGCCCGCCGGACGGGGTGCTGGCCGCGCGGAGCACCAGTGCCCGCATGTCGTTGACGCCGATGGAGAGGCCCTCGGGCACCACCAGCCGCACGTCGGCGTGGGTGCCGGCGAGCGTGGTGTGGCATCCCGGGCAGGTGCCGCAACCGGTGCCGTGAACGCACTGCAACGCGGCGGCGAAGGCGCGTGCCGCCACCGACCGCCCCGATCCCGGCGGTCCGGTGAAGATCCACGCGTGGGTCATGCCCGCGCCCGGGTCGGTCCCCGGGGTCGTACCGTTACCCTCGTCCGGGCCGTCCGGGAACACCGTCGGCTCGATCGCCTCCGGGCCGTCGGCGGCGCGCAGCACCGCGGCGGCGGCCGACGCCGCCCGGCGCAGCGTCTCCACCGCCTCGTCCTGCCCGACCAGGTCGGCGAAGGCGTCCGGCATCACGTTCGCTCCGTCGTCACCAGCTCCGATGGGGATAACTCGGCCTGGACCGAGGTGTCCGGGCCGTTCGCCGGGTCCGGGTGGTCGACGCCGCCGGGTGCACCGAGCATCTCCTCCACCCGGCGGGCCACCCGCTCGGCGATCTCCTCGGCCGGCCGGGAGCCGTCGAGCACCAGGTACCGCTTGGGGTCGGCGGCGGCCAGGTCGAGGAAGGCGTAGCGGACCCGCTCGTGGAAGGTCACCGACTCGGCCTCCAGCCGGTCGGCGGCCTGGCTCCGCGCGGCCACCCGGGACAGCCCGGTCCGCGGGTCGACGTCGAGCAGCACCACCAGGTCGGGCTTGAGCCCGCCGGTGGCCCAGGAGGAGAGCCAGGAGACCTCGTCGACCGGCAGCGTACGCCCGGCGCCCTGGTACGCCAGGGACGAGTCGACGTACCGGTCACTGATCACCACCGCGCCCCGGACCAGGGCGGGACGGACCACGGTGGCCACGTGGTGGGCCCGGTCGGCGGCGTAGAGCAGGGCCTCGGCGCGCGGTGAGGGCGCCTCGTCGCCGGTGGTGTCCAGCACCATCGACCGGATCCGGGCACCGACGGCGGTCGCGCCCGGTTCCCGGGTCACCACCACGTCCCGCCCGTCGCCGCGCAGCCGCTCGGCGAGCTGGGCGAGCTGGGTCGACTTGCCCGCGCCCTCGCCGCCCTCGAAGACCACGAAGAGCCCGGCGGAGACGAACGGCTCGGCCGGCATCAGCGGGCGGCCCCGGATCGACCCCCACAGGTCGGCCAGGACCGGTACGCCCTTCTTGTCGTCCATCTGCCCGAACGCGCTGATCCCGGCGAAGATCCCGGCGGCACCGGCGACGAGCAGCAACAGCCGCGTCGAGGAGACCGAGACGCCCAGGTCGGCGATCTCGAACGTCCGGGAGCCGCCGACGCCGGCGAGCAGGCTGCCCAGTGCGATGGCCAGGATCAGCACCAGCCGGGTACCGATCTGCACCACGGCGAAGACCCGGCCGCGTACCTCGTCGGCGACCTCGCCACCGAGCAGCGTGGTGCCGGAGAGGAAGGCCATGCCGGCCCCGGCGCCGACCAGGATCGCGCCGACCAGCGCCATGGACAGGTGGAAGGCGAAGGCAAGCGTCATCACCGAGGCGCTGGCCAGCACGATGCTCATGCCGAACCAGCGCCGCCGGGACATGTCCCGGACGATCATCGGGCCGAGCCCGATGCCGATCCCCAGGCCCAGGAAGATCGCGCCGAACAGCAGATAGAACGCGGCGTCACCGGCACCGAGCGAGGCGGCGAAGAACCGGGCGGTGCCGATCACGATGCCGCCACCGGCGAAGGCACCCAGGATGCCCAGGACCAGGCCGCGCACCAGCGGGGTCTGTGCGATGAACCGCCAGCCCTCGGCGAACTGGCGCAGCATGCTCTGCTCGGTGCGCTCCCCTTCGGTGGTCTGCGCCTGGCTGATCTCCTTGATGCCGAACGCCACCACCAGGGCGGTGGCGAGGCGGGAGAAGGCGTTGAACCAGAGCGCGAGCTGGGCCGGCTCGGCCCAGGTGGGCATCTCGCCGCCGGTGACACCCCGGACGATGCCGTCGCCCGAGGCGAGCAGGATCGCGGCGGCGATCGGGGTCAGACCGTACGTGGTGATCAGCGTGAGCTGGTTGGCGGTCTCCAGCCGGGCCCGGGGGATGAGGTTGGGGACCGCGGCCTCCTTGGCCGGGATCCAGAGCAGGGTGACCGTCTCGATCAGGAACGTGGCGATCGCCGCCCAGCTCACCACCCGTGCGCCGCTGGCGCCGGTGAGCGCGTACAGCGGGATGGAGGCGAACAGCACGAACCGCAGCACGTCGCAGATCACCATGGTCCAGCGGCGGTCGAACCGGTCGGCGAGTACCCCGGCGAACGGGCCGAGGACCAGCGCGGGCAGCAGCCGGATGGCGATCACGCCACCGAACGCGGCTCCCTTGGCGGTGTTGCCCTCCACCTGCGCGGCGGCGAAGACACTCGTGGCGAGCAGGCCGAGCCAGTCGCCGAAGGAGGCGGCGCCGAGCACGATCCAGAGCCGTCGGAACGGTCGGATGCGCAGCACCGAGCGGATCGCGCCGTAACCGGACAGGTCGGTCTGGGCGGCGGGACCGCCGGGTGGGCTCTTCGGATCGGCGGTCTGGCCCGCGGCACCGCCGCCGGATAAGCCGGTCGTGTCCCGGCCGGATGTCCCGGCGGGCTGGTCCGTGGACGGCGACACGCCGGACGACTCGCCGTTGAACTGGCTTTCGATGGCCGTACCTCCACGTGCCGGCCCATCGCTGGGCACCCCCGGTGAAACACTCTAGTCCCGACGGGGACCGCTCCCCGTCGCGCATCACCTGCTCGCCGAGCCTAGGACGCGGTTGCCAACCCGCCCCCGGCCGGTCAGATGCGAGGGTATTTCGCATTCACCGTTTCACAGTTAGCGTGCACACGTGGCCACCGACAGCGATAACCTGCGCCACCGGCTGGACCGGGCGACCGCGCACCTCGACCCCCCGTACGCGGTGGTGGATCTCGGGGCCTTCGACGCCAACGCCGCCGCGTTGACCTCGCGGGCCGCCGGCAAGCCGCTGCGGATCGCGAGCAAGTCACTGCGCTGCCGGGACCTGATCGCCCGCGCCCTGGCCCGCCCGGGCTGGCGGTCGGTGATGGCGTTCACGCTGCCCGAGGCGATCTGGCTGGTCCGGACCGGGGTCACCGCCGACGTGCTGGTGGCGTACCCGACCGCCGACCGGGCGGCACTGACCGAGCTGGCCGCCGATCCGGCGCTGGCGGCAGCCGTCACGCTGATGGTCGACGACCCCGACCAACTCGACTTCTACGACACGGTGACCGCTCCGGGCAGCCGTCCGGACCTGCGGGTCTGCCTCGACCTGGACGCCTCGTGGCGACCGCTGGGCGGCCGGGTGCACGTCGGGGTCCGTCGCTCACCGGTGCACACCGCCCGGGCGGCCGGGCGGCTCGCCGCCACCGTCTCCCGGCGGGCGGGATTCCGGCTGGTCGGCCTGATGTCGTACGAGGCACAGATCGCCGGCCTGGGCGACGCCCCGCCGGGGCAGGCGGTGCTCGCCGCCGCGATCCGGGTGGCCCAGCGCGGGTCGTACCGCGAGTTGCTGGCCCGCCGAGGTGCGGCGGTGGCCGCGGTACGCGAACACGCCGACCTGGAGTTCGTCAACGGCGGCGGGACCGGCAGCGTGGCCGCCACCAGCGCCGATCCCGCGGTCACCGAGGTCACCGCGGGATCGGGCCTGTACGGGCCGACGCTCTTCGACGCGTACCGCGCCTGGCGCCCCACCCCGGCGGCGTTCTTCGCCTGCGCGGTGGTCCGCCGACCGGCACCCGACCTGGCCACCGTGCTCGGCGGCGGTTGGATCGCCTCCGGCTCCGCCGCCGACAGCCGACAGCCCCGGCCGTGGCTGCCGACCGGCCTCAAGCTGCTCGGCGCCGAGGGGGCCGGTGAGGTGCAGACCCCGTTGACCGGCGCGTCGGCCGCCACCCTGCGCGTCGGTGACCGGGTCTGGTTCCGCCACGCCAAGTCCGGCGAGCTGTGCGAACGGGTCAACGAGCTGCACCTGGTCGACGGCGACCACGTGGCGGGCACCGTACCGACCTACCGGGGCGAGGGACACGCCTTCCTCTGAACACGCCGAGCCGGGACCACGGCGAGGTTCTCCACCGCGGTCGCGGCATGGTGCTCAGAGCTGCCGGTCCGGCGGGCCGTGCGGGTTCCCCACGGGCTCCGTCGCCGGGCCGGGCGAGGTCAGGCCGGCTGCTTGGCCGACGCCTCGGTGGATTCGGCGATCTTGTCGTCGCCCGGCTTCGCGGGCTGCCCGACCGGCCGACGGCCGCTGTCGCCGCGCGCCTCCATCTGGCGGTGCAGGTACTCCCGGATCAACGCCTTCGCCTCGGCCAGCACCCGATCGTCGCCGTCCGGCCTGCGCCGGAACGCGAGCTTGATCAGCGAGTCCGCCGCCTCCACCGCGATCTCCAGGTGGAAACGCAGGTCGGGGACGTCGGCGAGCCCGAACCGCTCGGTGAGCACCCGGGCCAACTGGTCGGCGATCACCCCGTTGTTGTCGCGCTGCTCATCGAGCAGATGCAGGTCGACCACGTCGCCGAAGTGCAGGGTACGGAAACCGGGAACGGTACGGTGCATCGTGATGTACTCGTCGATGCCCGCGTCGACCCCGTCCCACCAGTGTGTCAGGTCGTCCGAGGCGAAGCGTTCGTCGAGCCGCTGGAGGTAGGACTCCATCGTGCGCAGCGTGAGCGCCTGCACGATCGCCCGCTTGTCCGGAAAGAACTGGTAGACCGACCCGATCGCCACCTCGGCCCGCTCGGCGAGCAAGGTGGTGGTCAGCCCTTCGTACCCCACCTCGTCGACGAGCTCGGCGCAGGCGTCCAGCATGCGCTGAACGCGCGCGACACTACGACCCTGCACTGGCACGCGACGCAGTGGGCCGGTCGTGGCGGCTGAAGTTGACACTCGCCACCCCCCTTCGACGGATGAACATATCTGCACGTCACGAGTTCGTGACTACCGGTACAACGAGCGGACCTCGATTGCGGTATTTACCAGGAAGAACGTTCCTGATATGAACTCGGTTCATATTCATCTTGAGGAGCGCGCCATGGTCGGAACCGGACGCACCCCCACCGCCTGGTCCAACTGGGGCGGCAACCAGCACAGCGTGGCGACCGCCGTCCTGCGCCCGACAACCGTCGCCGAGGTGGCCGAGCAGGTACGCTCCGCCACCGGCGAACGGATCCGACCGGTCGGCAGTGGACACTCCTTCACGCCCGTCGCGGTCACCGACGGGCGGCGGATGGACCTGAGCCGACTGGCCGTCGGCGTACAGGTGGACGCCGATCGACGCCTCGTCACCGTACCGGCCGGGATGACGCTGCGGGAACTGAACTCGCTGCTCGCCGCGCACCGCCTGGCACTGCCGAACCTCGGCGACGTCGACGCGCAGACCGTGGCCGGGGCGATCTCCACCGGCACCCACGGCACCGGTGCCGGACACGGCGGACTGGCCACCTTCGTCGAGGCGTTGACCCTGGTCACCGGAACCGGCGAGATCCTGCACTGCTCCGCCGAGCAGCATCCCGACGTGTTCGACGCGGCCCGGATCTCACTCGGCGCCCTCGGCGTCCTGGTCGAGGTCACCCTGCGCTGCGTGGACGCCTTCGTGCTGCGGGCCCACGAACGCCCCGCACACCTGGACAACGTGCTCGCCGAACTGCCCGACCTGATCGACCGGCACGACCACGTCGAGTTCTTCTGGTTCCCGTACACCACCCGGGTGCAGCTCAAGACCAACGACCGCACCACCGCCGACGACCGGCCGCTGCCCCGCTGGCGGAGCTGGCTGGACGACGACTTCATGGCCAACAGCGTCTTCGCCGCCGCCTGCCGCCTCGGCCGCGCCGCACCGGCCCTCGCCCCGCCGATCAGCGCGGTCAGCGCACGGGTGCTCAGCGAGCGGGCCTACACCGGTCGCTCCGACACCGTCTTCTGCACCCCGCGCCGCGTCCGCTTCACGGAGATGGAGTACGCACTACCCCGCGACGCCCTTCCCGAGGCGCTCGGCGCGCTACGCCGGATCATCGACGGGTTGCCGTTCAAGGTGCTGTTCCCGGTCGAGGTCCGCTTCACCGCCGCCGACGACATCTGGCTGTCCCACTCGTACGGTCGCGAGTCGGCGTACATCGCCGTACACCAGTACGTCGGGATGCCGTACGAGCCGTACTTCCGGGCCTTCGAGCAGGTGGCGACCGGCCTGACCGGACGCCCTCACTGGGGCAAGCTGCACTGGCGCGAGGCCGCCTCGTTGGCCGACGCCTATCCCCGCTGGCAGGAGTTCCAGCAGGTCCGCGCCCGACTCGACCCGCACCGCACCTTCACCACCCCCTACCTGGACACCCTCCTGGGCCCACACCCCACAACCTGAGCGAGCTCACCCGTCGACCGATCCTGGCCGGGCCAGCGATCCTGGCGCTTCACGATGTCGAAGAGGTGCGATCTGCACGGGACGTGACGTGGTGGATTGCGATCCCGCCCGAAACCACCGTGTCCACCCCCTCCCTCGCGGCTCATCACGAGCCACACAACTCGCCTCAGGCACCCTCGGAGACAGCAACATCGCTGACGTCGCGCGGATCTTGCCCGTCTCCACGCGCACGCACACCACCCACACGCTGACGCCCGCCGAGTTGATCAAGGAGTTTTGGTCTCGGAGGAGCACGTCTGAGGGCGCAAACTCCTTGGTCAAGGGCGGTGGGTAGATCTGTTGTCGTCGGAGCGACAACAGATCTACCCACCGTCCCCGGGATCACCAGCACACCACCGAGTCGGACCCCGAGATCACGTGGTTGTCCACCGAGGTGAGCTGGAGTGGCGGCGGCAGGCAGGCCAGGTGGCCGGGATGGGTAGGGCAGCGATGTCTGAAGCGGCTGGTCAGCCCTGCTCCTTCGACCAGCCTCCATCAGCGACGGGACGAGGTCCGTCAGCGGACCGCGGTCAGTCGGCCGCGGGTGCTTTCTTGGCGGCGGTGGCCTTCTTCGGCGCCGCCTTCCTCGGTGCGGCCTTCGAGGCTGCCGCCTTCGACGCCGTCTTCGAGGCAGCGGCCTTGGTGGTGGAGTTCGAGGCGGCGGCCTTGGTGGCACCGGCCTTGGCGGGTGCCTTCTTCGCGGGCGCCTTCTTCGCGGCGGCCTTCTTCTTCGGCGCCGGACCCTTCGCCCGCTTCTCGGCGAGCATCTCGGAGGCTTCCTCCAGAGTGAGCGCCTCCGGGGTCTGGCCGCGTCGCAGCGATGCGTTCGTCTCCCCGTCGGTGACGTACGGGCCGAACCGACCGTCCTTGATGACCAACGGCTTCTCGGTCAGCGGGTCGGCGCCCATCTCCCGCAGCGGCGGCGCGGCGGCCCGTCGTTGCCGGTTCTTCGGGGCGGCCAGCAGGGCCAACGCCTCGTCCATGGTGACGGTGAACATCTTGTCTTCGGAGTCCAGCGAACGGAACTCGTCACCGCGCTTGACGTACGGTCCGTAGCGGCCGTTGTTGGCGACCACCTCGGCACCGTCCGGTGCCACGCCGATCACCCGGGGCAGGCTGAGCAGCTTGAGCGCCTCGTCGAAGGTGAGCGAGTCCGGCGACTGCGAGCGCAGCAGCGAGGATTTGCGCTCGCCGCTGGCCACGTACGGACCGAAGCGGCCGGACTTGAGCACGATCGGCTCGCCGGTCGCCGGGTCGTCGCCGAGCTTGCGCTCGCCCCCGCCGCCGAGGAACAACTCGTGGACCTTCTCCGGGGTCAGCTCGTCCGGCGCGAGGCCCTCGGGGATCGGTGCCCGGTCGCCCGGGGCCGCGCCCTCCTCGCCCTCGGCGACCGGTGCCTGCTCCTCGCCGGGCACCCGACGCTGGAGGTACGGCCCGTACCGGCCGACCCGCACCACGACCTCGCGTCCCTCGTCGTCAGTGAACAGCGGGATCGAGTTGACGCTGCGCGCGTCGATGTCGCTGAGGTTCTCGGTGACCAGCTTCTTGAGGCCGCCGGAACGGGCGATGTCCTGGTCTCCGGCACCGTTGGTGGTGCCGAAGTAGAACGCGGTGAGGAAGTCGACCGCCGCGTGGTCACCACCGGCGATCTCGTCCAGCTCGTTCTCCATGCTGGCCGTGAAGTCATAGTCGATCAGGCGCGGGTAGTGCCGCTCCATCAGCCCGATCACCGCGAACGCGAGGAACGACGGGATCATCGCCTGGCCGCGCTTCACCACGTACCCACGGTCCTGGATCGTCTGCATGATCGACGCGTACGTGGAGGGGCGGCCGATGCCCAGCTCCTCCAGTGCCTTGACCAGCGACGCCTCGGTGTAGCGGGCGGGCGGCTGGGTGTGGTGGCCCTGTGCCGCCAACTGGTCGGCGGTCAGCGGCTGGTCCTTGACCAGGTTGGGCAGCCGGCGCTCGGCGTCCTCGGCCTCGGCGTTCTCGTCGTCGCTGGACTCGACGTACGCGCGCAGGAAGCCCGGGTCGGTGATGGTCTTGCCGGTGGCGCCGAAGTCGGCCTCCTCGCCACCGGTGGTGGTGGCCCGGATCCGGACCGAGACGCTGGAGCCGACCGCGTCGGTCATCTGCGAGGCGATGGTGCGCCGCCAGATCAGCTCGTAGAGCTTGAACTCCTCGGCCGACAGCTCCTTGGCCACCTCGCCCGGGGTCCGGAAGTTGTCCCCGGCGGGGCGGATCGCCTCGTGCGCCTCCTGCGCGTTCTTCACCTTGCCGGTGTAACGGCGCGGCTCCGGCGGCACGCTGCGCTCGCCGTACAGCTCGACGATCTGTCGGCGGGCCGCCGCGATGGCGGTGTCCGACAGGCTCACCGAGTCGGTACGCATGTAGGTGATGTAGCCGTTCTCGTAGAGCCGCTGCGCGGTACGCATCGTCTGCTGCGACGAGAACCGCAGCTTGCGGGCCGCCTCCTGCTGGAGCGTGGAGGTGATGAAGGGCGCGTACGGGCGACGACGGTACGGCTTCTCCTCGACCCGGGTGACGGTGAACGGCCGCCCGTCGAGGCGGGCCGCGAGCCCCCGCGCGCCGCTCTCGTCGAGGTGCACCACGCCGGCACCGGGCTTGACCCGGCCGGTGGTGGGCTCGAAGTCCTTGCCGGTGGCGATCCGGTCGCCGTTGAGCGCGACCAGGGTGGCGTTGAAGGTGCGCGGCCCCTCCCCGGCGTTCGTCACGGCGAGCGTGGCCAGGATGTCCCAGTACTCGGCGGTGCGGAAGGCCATCCGCTGCCGCTCCCGCTCGACCACGATCCGGGTCGCCACGGACTGCACCCGGCCTGCCGAGAGCCTCGGCATGACCTTCTTCCACAGCACCGGGGAGACCTCGTAGCCGTAGAGGCGGTCGAGGATGCGCCGGGCCTCCTGGGCGTCGACCAGGTCGCGGTCGATCTCCCGGGGGTTGGCCACCGCCGCCTGGATCGCCGGCTTGGTGATCTCGTGGAAGACCATCCGCCGGACCGGCACCTTCGGCTTGAGCGTCTCCACCAGGTGCCAGGCGATCGCCTCGCCCTCGCGGTCCTCATCCGTCGCCAGGAAGATCTCGTCGACCTCCTTGGCCAGCTTGGTCAGCTTGCTGATCTGCTGCTTGCGGTCGGCGGAGACGACGTAGAGGGCGTGGAAGCCGTTGTCGACGTCGACGCCGAGCCGGGCCCACGACTCGCCCTTGTACCGGGCCGGCACGTCGGCGGCGTTACGCGGCAGGTCGCGGACATGCCCGAAGCTGGCCTCCACGACGTACCCCGGGCCGAGGTAGCCCGAGATCGTCTTGGCCTTCGCCGGGGACTCGACGATGACCAGACGGGTGGTTCCAGCGTTGCTCGGCACGTCTGCTTCGACCTCTTCCCTGCTCATGGCCGCGCCAGCGCCCGGTTCCGGGCGCACTCGACCCACCGATACCCAGCGGTCCGGATGTCCAACGTAACGCGCCGTCCGCGTTTCGGGTTTCGCGGGCGGCAATTCGCCCGGGACGATCTGTGGTCGCGCCGGACGGCGTCACCGTACACCCTGAGTAGGGTGTGGAACGGGTCACTGTGATCAGGGCAGCCCCTCGGTGGAGGTGCAACCCGGCCGATTCTCCCTGTGTTCCCCGACGCCCGGCTGTCTCCGATCGGACAGCCGGCGGTGGATCAGTCGCGGGTCGGCCAGGTGCCGGGCGGAGCCGCGTCGGGACGCTCGCCGACCAGCTCCGCGAGCCGCGCCGTCCGGCGTCGACCGGTGATCCGGTACGCCGGTCCGCCCGCCTCCGGCACCAGCAGGTCACCGGTCAGTCCGACCGCGTGCAACGCTGCGCCGACCGCCGCCCACCGGCCTGGGTCGGTGCCGCCGAGATGAAGCACGAAGTCGGGCGTTTCGGCCACCCCGGCGGCGGCCAGCCAGAGCCGGAGCCGACGGCCGTCGAGTTGGAAACCCGGGGGCGGGTGCTGGGTCGGGCCGCGCAGCCAGGCCACCGCCAGCGGCACGATCGTCCGGGTGTACGCCGTCCGCACCGCATACCGCCGGTCCCCGGTCGTCTCCCAGGCCGCCCGTACGCCCCGACGGCCCAGCTCGGTGACGAGCACGTGCACCCGCCAGGCGGCGTCCACCTGCACCGACAGGCGAGCGGTCCCGCCCATCCGGTGCACCTCGCCCGGCCCGGCGAGCAGCCCGGCCAGGTCGGCGACGGAGGGTTCCCCGGTCTCCGCGCCGAAGAAGACCAGTTGCCGTTCGTCGGTGACGCCCCGCTCGGGCACCGCCGGTCGTCCGGTCGCCTCACCACGTCGTCGTGGCGCCGGACCGGACGGGTCGGGCACCGGGAAGGTCACCGGCAGCGGTGTGGCCGCCGGTGTCTCTCCGGAACCGCTCAACGGCATTCAGGTACCTCGTCGAAGGCGCGCTTCAACTCCTCCGAGTTGAGCCGGCTGGTGTCCAGCGCGCTGGCGTCGTACTCCTGCTGGAGGGTCTCGACGGTCGACCGGACGCCGTCGTAGAAGGCACCGGCCTCGCCGATGCCGAGCCCGTCGATGGTGGTGCGGGCCCGGCCGTAGGCGTCCCGCATCGAGGCGAGCGCGGCCCGGAAGCCGGCGGAGACCTCCTCGCCCTGCTCGACCTTGGGCACGCCGGCCTGCTCGACCTTGAGCCGCGCGGTCTCGCTGGCCTCCTCGGCCCCGGCGAAGAGGCGGACCAGGTTCTCCTTGGCCTGCGCGGGGGTGGTCTGGGCGGTCATCTGCTCGTTGGTGCTGCTGGTCAACTTGCTGATCTCGGCCCGCCAGGGACTCAGCGCGGTGCACACCGACGCCGCCCACGCCCGAGGGCTCGGACCGCTGGAGCCGCAGGCGGCCAGCAGAATCAGCGTAGCCAGGACCACCGTGAGCTTTCCGGCGGTCGCCGCCCGGCAGGTACGCATGCGTTGCAGGGTACGGCTTCTCCTCGCCGTCGGCACCGGTCAGGTGTACGGGGCGTACGGGCGAGCGGTCCCCGGTCGACGACGAACCGACCGGGGACCGCGGGTGCCGACGGGCGTCAGGCCTTGATCTCCTCCGGACGTGGGTCGGCGGTGCCGGCGCCGCCGCTGTCGTTGCCCTCGTCCATCGCCACGCTCTTGCGCTTGCTGAACACCACCGCCGCGACGATGATCAAGGTCGCCACCACCGCGATGCCGACCCGCAGGCCGACGTTGCGGTCGTCGCCGATGCTCCAGGCCACCACGGCCGGCGCGATCAGCAGCGAGACCAGGTTCATCACCTTGAGCAGCGGGTTGATGGCCGGACCGGCGGTGTCCTTGAACGGGTCGCCGACGGTGTCGCCGATGACGGTCGCGGCGTGCGCGTCGGAGCCCTTGCCGCCGTACGCGCCGTCCTCGACCATCTTCTTGCTGTTGTCCCAGGCACCGCCGGAGTTGGCCAGGAAGACCGCCATCAGCGTGCCCGCCCCGATCGCACCGGCCAGGTACGACGCCAGCGCGCCGGGCCCGAGGCCGAACCCGACCGCGATCGGTGCCAGGATCGCCAGCAGACCCGGCGTCAGCAGCTCACGCTGCGCGTCCCGGGTGCAGATGTCGACCACCTTGCCGTACTCCGGCCGCTGGGTCCGGTCCATGATCCCGGGCAGCTCGCGGAACTGCCGACGGACCTCCATCACCACGGCACCGGCCGAGCGGGAGACCGCGTTGATGGCCAGGCCGGAGAAGAGGAACACCACGGCCGCACCGATGATCAAACCGACCAGGTTCTGCGGGTTGGCCACGTTCAGCGCGTTGAGGATCTCGGCGCTGACGTCGGTCACCCCGGCGTCGGCGTACGCGATGCGCAGCGTGTCGGTGTACGAGCCGAACAGCGCGGTCGCGGCCAGCACGGCGGTGGCGATCGCGATGCCCTTGGTGATCGCCTTCGTGGTGTTGCCGACGGCGTCCAGCTCGGTCAGCGTCCGGGCGCCGTGCTCGTCGATGTCACCGGACATCTCGGCCACGCCCTGGGCGTTGTCGGAGATCGGCCCGAAGGTGTCCATCGCGACGATCACGCCGACGGTGGTCAGCAGACCGGTGCCGGCCAGCGCCACGGCGAACAGCGAGAGCGTGATCGAACCGCCGCCCAACAGGAAGGCGCCGAAGACACCGGCGGCGATGAGCAGCGCCGAGTAGACCGCCGATTCCAGGCCGACGCTGATGCCGGCGAGGATGACGGTGGCCGGGCCGGTCTGCGAGCTCTTGCCGATGTCCTGCACCGGCCGCCGGTCGGTCTCGGTGAAGTAGCCGGTCAGTGCCTGGATCGCGGCGGCCAGCACGATGCCGATGACGACCGCGCCGATCACCACGCCACGCGGGCCGAACGGCGGGTCGCCGCCCTCGACGCCGAGGCTCTCCCGCCAGTTGTCGCCGAGCTGCGCGGCCCAGGTCGGCTGGAGGTAGAAGACAGTGGCGATCGCGACCAGCACCGCCGAGATCACCGCGGAGAGGTAGAAGGCCCGGTTGATCGCGGTCAGACCGTTGCGGTCGGAGGCGCGCAGCCGGGTGATGAAGACGCCGATGATGGCGACGAGCACACCGATCGTGGAGATGATCAGCGGAAGCACCAGGCCGTCGGTACCGAACGCGGCGCGGCCCAGGATCAGCGCGGCGACCAGGGTGACCGCGTACGACTCGAACAGGTCGGCGGCCATGCCGGCGCAGTCACCGACGTTGTCGCCCACGTTGTCGGCGATGGTCGCGGCGTTGCGCGGGTCGTCCTCGGGGATGCCCTGCTCGACCTTGCCGACCAGGTCGGCGCCGACGTCGGCCGCCTTGGTGAAGATGCCGCCGCCGACCCGCATGAACATGGCCAGCAGGGCGGCACCGAAGCCGAAGCCCTCCAGCACGGTCGGCGCGTCGCCCCGGAAGATCAGCACGACCAGCGCGGCACCGAAGAGGCCGAGGCCGACGGTGAGGAAGCCGACCACGCCACCGGTCCGGAAGGCGATCTTCATGGCCGCTTCCCGGCCGCCTTCGCGTTCCCGGGCGGCGGCGGCCACGCGCAGGTTGGCCCGGGTCGCCAGCCACATGCCGGCGCCACCGATGAAGGCGCTGAACAGCGCGCCGACCACGAAGAAGAGGGAACGCCCGAGCTTCACCGCGGTCTCGCTGCCGTCGGTGTCGTGCACCGGCAGCAGGAACAGCAGGACCACGGCGATCACCACGAAGATCGCCAGAGTCCGGAACTGCCGGATCAGGTAGGCCGAGGCGCCCTCCTGCACGGCCCCGGAGATCTCCTGCATGTTGGTGGTGCCCTTGCCCGCGGCCAGCACGGTCTTCGTCAACGCGGCGGCGAAGGCGAGCGCGACCAACGCGATCACCGCGGCGATGACGACGTACGTGACATTGGCTCCGGTTAGGGAGATCCCGCCGCCCTCGGCGGCCAAGGTGTCGGACATCTGTGTCCTCCTGTGCCGAACAACGCACCGGCCGGTGGAGACGCACCGGCCGGTGCCTGTATGCGAATTCGCAAGTGCGCGCCACCCACCCCGGCGAAACCGGCGACGGACGCCCATCTGCGCTGGCTGCCCGGTGGATCACTTGCTGACAACCCGGGTACTGTAGCCCTCCGCAGTGTTCGAGGTCACACCGAGGTGGCACCATCGGCCGATGATCTTCGTCGCTGTGTTATGAAACGAAATCTGATATAGGAACGGGTCCATGGGAACGGGCTCGCATTCCCAGGCCAGGGAATACGAGCCCGATGATTCGATGCCACCGCGACACGAATGCCGCATTCCGCGGCGCCGATCCGAGGCGGTTCAGCGCGATGTGGTGACGTGTCGGTGGTCGGCGGGTGCCGACCGGTCAGCGACCGACCGGCCAGACCATCCGCACCTCGGTGCCGACACCCTCGTCGACCGGCCGCACCTGGAGGTCCTCGACGAAACCGGCGAGCAGGGCGAACCCGACGCCGGTGGTGAGGTCGTCCTCGTCGAGGGACTCGTTGGCCAACTGGTCGGCGTCGAGCGCGGCGAGACCGATGCTCGCCTCGATCGGCGCCCGGTCCACCACCCGCACCGCGTACGACCCGGAGTCGGACATCTCGACCAGCACCGGATCCGGCACGCCGTACTGGCGGTGCAGGGCGACCGCGCGGGTGCACGCCTCACCGATGGCCAGGCGTACCTCGTCGAGCAGGTCCTCGCGGACGCCGGCCCGCCGGGCAACCGCCACGCCGACCAGGCGGGCGGTACGCACGTGCACCGGCGCCGGAGAGAAGGAGAGCCGGACCGTTGCCATCACGCGCCGGTACCGGTCGCCGCTTCGACCGTGGGATGCAGTGGGAAGACCTGGTCCAGCGCGGTGATCCGGAAGATCTTGAGCAGCGGTTCCTTGTCGCAGACCAGCGAGAAGGTGCCGTCGGCGGTCCGCAGGCGCTTGAGCGCGCCGACCAGCACGCCCAGGCCGGTGGAGTCGAGGAAGTCGACCCGGCCGAGATCGACCACCACGTGCCGGGCTCCGGCGTCGATCAACTCCAGCAGCCGCTCGCGCAGCCGGGGGGCGGTGTAGACATCCACCTCACCGCCGACCTCGAGCACCGTGTGCTCCCCCACGGTGCGGGTCGCCAGTGACAGCTCCATCGGTCCTCCCTCGCGCAGCCGTAAGCTCTCTGGCATCTAACCATTACCCCCGACGGCACCTGACGACTCACGGACCCGGTTCCGACCTGCAGACGCGACGATTTCCCATTTCCGAACACCAGTGCGAGAGTGCAGAACGTGACCCCGGCAACGCCCGTCTCCGCCGGCAGCGGCCCGGAACGACCGCCGCCGGGCGATCTGCTGCGTCGGCTGCGCCAGCGACACGCCACCGACCCGATCACCCACGTCGAGCGGGTGCCGCCCCGCTCCGGGATCGCGGTGCCGTGGCCGACCTGGGCACCCGAGGACCTGCGTGCCGCGTACGCCCGGCGCGGGGTGACGGCACCCTGGCGGCACCAGGCCGAGGCGGCCGAGATCGCGTACGACCACCGGCACGTCGTGGTGGCCACCGGCACCGCGTCCGGCAAGTCGCTGGCGTACCAACTGCCCGCGCTGGCCACCCTGCTCGCCGACCCGCGCGCCACGGTGCTCTACCTGGCTCCCACCAAGGCGCTCGCCGCCGACCAGTTACGCGCCGTCGCCACCCTGGAGATCGAGGGCGTACGACCGTCCTGCTACGACGGTGACACCCCGCGTGCCGAACGGGAGTGGATCCGTCGGCACTCCCGGTTCGTGCTGACCAACCCGGACATGCTGCACCACGGCATCCTGCCCGGTCACGCCCAGTGGTCGGGGTTCCTGCGCCGGTTGGCGTACGTGGTGGTCGACGAGTGCCACGTCTACCGGGGCGTGTTCGGCTCGCACGTGGCCCACGTGCTGCGGCGGTTACGGCGGCAGTGCGCCCGCTACCGCCCCGCCACCGGCGACCCCGGCCCGACGTTCGTGCTCGCCTCGGCCACCTCCGGCGACCCTGCCGCCGCAGCCGGTCGACTGACCGGCCTGCCGGTGACCGCGATCACCGAGGACACCTCGCCGAGGGCCGGGGTGACCTTCGCGCTCTGGGAGCCACCGTTGCTTCCACCCGACCCGGCCGCGATCCCCTCCCCCCGCCCGGCACCCGGCGACTCCGCACCCCGTGGCTCGCGGTCCGGCAGCTCGTCTCCCGGCAGTTCGTCTTCCGGTGGGCCGCCCTTCAGCGGGCCTCCCGAGGCGGCCGATCTCACCCAGGTGCGGCGGTCGGCGTTGCGGGAGACCGCCGACCTGCTCGCCGACACCGTCGCCGCCGGAGTACGCACCCTGGCGTTCGTCCGGTCCCGCCGAGGTGCCGAGGTGGTCGCCACCAGCACCCGGCGCAGCCTCGACGAGGCGGTCCCCGGGCTGGGTGACCGGGTCGCCGCATACCGGGGTGGCTACCTGCGTGAGGAACGCCGGGAACTGGAGCGCGCGCTGCTGCACGGTGACCTGCTCGGGCTCGCCTCGACCAACGCCCTGGAGCTTGGCGTCGACCTGATCGGGCTGGACGCGGTGCTGATCTGCGGATACCCGGGTACCCGGGCGTCGCTGTGGCAGCAGGCCGGACGGGCCGGGCGATCCGGCCAGGAGGCGCTCGCCGTGCTGATCGCCCGGGACGACCCGCTCGACACCTACCTGGTGCACCATCCGGAGGCGGTGTTCGGGGCACCGGTGGAGGCCACCGTGCTCGACCCGGCGAACGCGTACGTGCTCGGGCCGCAGTTGGCCTGCGCGGCGGCCGAGGCCCCGCTCACCGACGCCGACCTGGCGTTGTTCGGTGACGGCGCGAAGGAGACGGTCGCGGCGCTGGTCGAGGCGGGTGCGCTGCGGCAGCGGCCGACCGGCTGGTACTGGCGGCACCGGGAACGTCCCCAGGTCGACCTGCGCGGCGAGGGCGGCGCGCCGGTCTGCGTGGTGGAGGCGGCGACCGGCCGACTGCTCGGCACCGTCGACGGCGGTTCGGCGCACTTCCTGCTGCACTCCGGCGCGGTCTACCTGCACCAGGGCGTGTCGTACGTGGTCGACACGCTCGACCTCGACGACGGGTGCGCGCTGGTGCACCCCGAGGAGCCGGACTGGTCCACCCACGCGCGGGACGTCACCTCACTGTCGGTGGTGTCGGTGCGCTCGTACGTCGACGCCGGACCGGTCGGGCTGTTCCTCGGCGAAGTGGACGTCACCAGCCAGGTGGTGTCGTACCAGCGGAGGCGGATCGCCACCGGCGAGGTGATCGACACCCGACCGCTGGACCTGCCGGCGCGGGAACTGCGTACCGTCGCGGTCTGGTTCACCCTCTCCCCCGATTCGCTGGCGGCGGCCGGAGTGGACCCGGCCGACGTGCCGGGCGGGCTGCACGCCGCCGAACACGCCGCGATCGGTCTGCTGCCGCTGGTCGCCACCTGTGACCGGTGGGACATCGGCGGGTTGTCCACGGCGGTGCACCCGGACACCGAGGCCCCGACCGTCTTCGTCTACGACGGCCACCCCGGCGGCGCGGGCTTCGCCGAGCGGGCGTACGGCATGGCGTCGTCCTGGCTGCGCGCCACCCGGGACGCGATCGCCGAATGCGGCTGCGACCACGGCTGCCCCTCCTGCGTCCAGTCGCCGAAATGCGGCAACGGCAACAACCCGTTGTCGAAGCCGGACGCGATCAGGGTGCTGGACGTGGTGCTGGCGAACCTGTCGGAATGAGCGGGCAGGCATGAGATCCGGTCGATCCGGGCATTGATGGATGGGAGCGCTTCCATCGAGCGCCGTGACCATCATTCCGTCGTCGCCGCCGTACCTGGAGGAGGAGCCGTGGCCGACACCATCGCCGAGACCGTCGAGCTGCTCTACACCATCGACCAGGAGAAACTCGACATCGACCAGCAGATCGCCCTCGGTACGGCGCTCGCCACCCTGGCCCAGGCCGAGCGCCTGGACCAGATCAACGAGCGACTGCGTACCATCCACCAACTCCTCACCACCTGGTCCCACCGGGCGGCTGTCGACGGTGTCCGCTGACCCGACACTCAGCGCCGGGTCGCTTGCCGAGCTGTGCGACACTCCGGCGCACCACGATCGAGGAGATTCTCATGCAGCTCGATAGCTTGCAGGCACAGCACCAGTTCCACATCCGTCAGCGGTTACGTTTCATGGTCAACCAGTACGAGGTGCACAGCGTCGCGCCGGACGGCTCCGAGGGCGGTCTGCTGGCCTTCGCCCAGCAGAAGCGGCTCGCCTTCAAGGAGCAGGTGACCATCTACGCCGACGACTCCAAGCAGCAGCCGCTGCTCGGGTTCAAGGCCCGCCAGCGCATCGACCTCGGCGCCACGTACGACGTCACCGACCACGCCGGCACCCCGATCGGACTGTTCCGCAAGGACTTCGCGCAGTCGCTGCTCCGCTCGACCTGGCACGTCGAGCAGTCCGGTCTGCCGAACATCGTCGGTCAGGAGCGCAGCATGCCGGTGGCGGTGCTGCGCCGGTTCGCCGAGTCGCTGTCGTGGCTGCCGTACCACTTCGACTTCGTCGCCGACGGTCAGCCGGTCTTCTCGGTGGTGAAGAAGTGGGGCCTGCGTGACCGCTACGTCGTCGAGATCCAGCACCCGCAGATCGACCGCCGCCTGGTGATCGCCATGGCGATCGCACTCGACGCGCTTCAGGGTCGCTGACCTCGACGACGTCGGCGTTCGCGTCGCCGACCGTCGGCCACCGACCTCGTTTCCGGCGGCGGCGTCGACGTCGTTGCACGGCGTCGCTGCTCGGCCTCGGCGTCGCGCGGCGTCAGGGAATCGGCTCGCCGCCCGCCGGTGGCGAGCCGGCTCCCGGCCGGCTCGCTCCCGATGTGTTCCACGCCCGTGCGAACCTGCTCACCCGCGCACCGGGCCGGCCCGGGAGGTGGCCGTGGCGACCCGCGAGATCCCGGGCAGCGGACGCACCGACACCGCTGCGGTGACCACCACGTCGATCCCGTCGACCTGGCACCGGACGAGCCTCGCGCCGTTGGCGGCGACGAGTTCGGCGGCACGGGCACACGCCTGCGACTCGTCGTGCAGCGCACGACCCGCTCCGGCGAGCGCCCCGAAGTCGGCCGCGACCCGCGCCTGCTGACGTGCCACCCGTGCGGCGCCGACCCCCGCGCCGAAGGTCCCACTGAGCACGAAGATCAGCCCGACCGCCAGCAGGCAGACCGTGGCCCCACCCCGGTCACGCCCGCCGACTCGCCGCCGACACCGAGCCGCGGCCCCGGCGGGGTGGTCCGGGGGCTGGACGGAGGTCACGGCCTCGGCTCCGGGATGCCGGGCTCGACGGCCGCCACCGCCGTGGCCACGACGACGATCGCGGGCAGGTCGGTGCCGAGGGCACGCACCGGGGCACGCACGGTCACCCGGACCGTCTCGTCGTCCACCACGACGGCCACCTCGGCACCCGGAGGTGCGTACCGGTGAGCGGCGCTGTCACCCGGCTCGCCCCGGGAGGCGGCGAGCGCCGCCTCCCGGGCCGCGTCCAGGCAGGCCGCCCTGGTGCTGACCGCGTTGACGGCGGTCAGCCCGACGAGCAGGAGCAGCACCAGCGCCGGCAGACCGGCCGCCATCTCGGCGGTGAAGGAACCCCGGTCACGACCGGCCGGCCGGCGCCCGGTCACTTCAGGGCCCGGTCGATGACGGCGGTCAACGCGGACTGCACGCTGTCCGAGGTCAACACCTTCAGCAGGACACCTCCGAAGGCCACCGCGGCGAGCGTGCCGACGGCGTACTCGGCGGTGTTCATCCCGGCGTCCCCGCGAAGGCGGGCGAGGATTCTGCGCACGTGTTCGTCCCTTCTCGATGTGTTCACAGCACGTCGCCGAGCACGGCGACGATCACCGGCACCAGACCGGCGAGAATGAAGGCGGGGAGGAAGCAGAGGCCGAGGGGCAGCACGATCAGCACGCCCGCGCGGCGCGCCGCCGCCTCGATCGCGATGGCCCGGTCGGCGCGCAGGTCGTCCGCGAGCCGGGTGAGTGCACCGGCCAGCGCAGCCCCGCTGCTGGCCGAACGAATCGCCGCGGCACCGATCCGCTGGGCACCCGGCACCGTCGCCAGGTGCGCCCAGGCTTCCTGCGGCCCGCCACCGAGTTGCAGCGTGCGACCGACCCGGCCGAGCTGGTCGGCGAGCGGACCACCCAACGCGTCCGCCACCGCGAGCACCGAACGCTCCACCGGAGCGCCCGCCCGGAGCGCGGCGGCGAGCAGGTCGGCGGCGAGCGGGAGATCGGCGACGGCCCGCAGGCGCCGATTCCGGTCCGCCGGTGGCTCGATCCGCCGGAGCAGCCGGTCGAGCAGGAGCGCGGTGGGTAGTACCGCCACGAGACCGGGCCACCCCCCGAGCAGGACGCCCACGGCCGTCCCCGCGAGCCCGGCGGCAAGTCGCACCCGGTCCACCCGACGGCCCGATGCGGCACCGGAATCCGGTCGCCCGGCCGTGACCTGCCCGCCCGACGGGCCCACAGCTTCCACCGGTTCGCTCAGGCCGTTGGCGCCCTTGCGACGCTGAGTGGCAGTCGACGGGCTCGCGCCGGCCAACCGACGCAGCCGCCGCCGAGGTCGGTGGCGGCCGACCAGGAGCACGGCGATCAGCACGACACCGACCAGCACCGCCGCCGCCAACGTGCTACCGGCCAGGTCGAGCAGGTCGACGGCCGGGACACGCCTGACAGCGGCCAGATCGAGCCCGCCGAAGGCCTGATCACGCAGGCCGCCGGCCAGGGCGTGCGTGCCCCCGGCCAGGTCGGTGGCGACCGGGCGGGGCATCAGGCGGCTCCGGCAGGTGTGGCGCCGAGGCGGTCTGCCCAGAGCAGTCCGATGGCCTGGAGCACGACGGCCGCGACCGCGCAGGCACCACCGATCGGGGTGTGCAGCAGCACCGTCAGCGGGTCGACCCCGATGCCGTAGCCGAGAGCGATGCCGCCCACCGGAAGCGCGGCCAGCAGCCAGGCGGTGGCGCGGGCTCCGGCAGCCTGGGCCGCCGCCGCGCCCAGCCCCCGGTCCGTCGACCGGGCGTCGGCCTCGATCCGCTCGACCAGCTCGGCCAGCGGAGCGCCCGTCCGGTCGGCCAGCCGCACCGCTGCCTCGGCCAACTGCCCCGGTCGATCGGCGAGTACGTCGGCTCCCCTCGGTACCCGGCCGCCGGCACCTCCCTGAGCGACGCTCGTACCCTGGTCGAGGCTCGCCACCTGCGCTGAGGCGGCACCGATCCGTCCCGGGCCGCCGGAGCGCAGCGCCGCCACCGCCACCGGAACGGGCAGCCCGGCCCGGAGGTCGGCGGCGAGGGCACAGAGCTGGTCCAGCCGCTCCCGCTGCGCCTGTGCCACCTGGGTCGTGGCGCGGCGGCGCAGCAGTGCCCGTACGCCCACGGCCCCGTACCCGGCCAGCGCGACCGCCGCCACCGGGCCACCGAGCAGGCCGCCCACCGTCGCGCCGAGCGCCACGATCAGCAGGAGTGCCTTCCTCTGCGGCATCCCGGCCAGTCGGGCGCTCGGGCTGCGTCGCGCCTGATGATCCGGTCGCTCGTCAGCAGTGCTCGACCGGAGCGTGGCAGGCGCGTCCACTGTGTCCGGGGGCCCGTCATCCCGGTTCGTCGCCGCGTCGACCGGACAGTGGTCCGCTCCGACGGTCGTCACGAGCGGCGTCCCGCCCGGTCGCCTGGTCGGCGGTAATGATGTCGGGAGGTCGGCGCGGATCGGTCGACGCCCGTCACCGCGCCCGGGCGGTGCGGACGCCGTCGTGCGAGTCGGTGGGCCGGAACGCGTCGAGGCCGGATGCGCTGTCGGGGGACACGCTGTCGGCGGAGGACGCGTCGGCGTCGGGCGCAGGGTGGCTGGTGGCGGGGCCACGCAGGACTGCCGGCTGAGCTGGGCCGGTTCGCCCACCGACCGCAGCGTGGCCACCCAGTCGATCAACGGATCGTCGGCGCGTCCGTCGCGCGATCGGCTCGGGAAGACCCGGGCACGGACCGGCCGGATCGCGACCACACCCAGCCCGAGCAGCAATCCCGCCGCCCACAGGTATCCGCCGCTCATGCCGGGCCCGCCGATCCGGGCCACGGCTCGGACAGGATCGGCGGCACCGCGACGTCCCGATTCTTGATCATTGTGCCGAGGGCTCGCGCCGCGAACCCGAGACCGCGACCCCGAATCCAGGCGGGTACCGCCGTGACCAGCCGTTCCGGCCCCTCCGGCAGAAGCAGGCAGACCGACTCCAGCAGCCGCCCCTGGGACGTACGGCGAATCTGGAACACCACCTGTAGGGCAGCCGCCACCTGGGCGTGCAGTGCCGGGCGGGGCAGCCCGCCGAGCAACCCCAACGCCTCCAGCCGGGCTGGCACGTCCGACGGGGTGTTGGCGTGCAGCGTTCCCGCGCCGCCGTCGTGACCCGTGTTGAGCGCGGCGAGCAGATCCACCACCTCACCGCCCCGGCACTCGCCGACGACCAGCCGATCGGGTCGCATCCGCAGCGCCTGCCGGACCAGCTCACTCAGACCGACCGCGCCGGAGCCCTCCACGTTCGCCGTACGGGCCTGCAACCCCACCACGTGCGGGTGCACCGGCCGAAGCTCGGCGGCGTCCTCGACGAGCACGATCCGCTCGGTGCCCGGCACCAGCGAGAGCAGGGTGTTCAACAAGGTCGTCTTGCCGGAGCCGGTCCCGCCGATCACCAGGTACGCGAGGCGGGCCGCCACCACGGCGGCGAGCACCGGTGCGACCGGCCGGGCCACCGCACCCTGCTCGACCAACTCGTCCAGGGTGAACGGCCGCTGCCGGAAGGTACGCAACGACAGGTACGGCCCGTCGGTCGCCACCGGCGGCAGGACAGCGTGCATCCGGGTGCCGTCGGACAGTCGGGCGTCGACGCACGGCGCACCGTCGTCGAGGCGACGACCGGCTCCGGCAGCCAGCCGCTGCGCCAGCCGACGTACGTCGTCCACGGTGCCCACCGGCACCGGGACCTGGTGCAGCCCCTGACCCCGGTCCACCCACACCCGTACGCCGTTGACGAGTACGTCCGTCACCTCCGGGTCCACCAGCAACGGGGCGAGCGGACCGGCGCCCACCAGGTCGTCGCGGACCTGGTCGGCCATCCGCAGCAGGGCGGTGTCCCCGAGTACGGCGGCATCGGGCTCGGCGCGTACCGCATTGACGATCGCGGCCGGGGTGACCGGTGTGGTGGCGGCGGCGATCCGCTGTCGTACCCGAGCGGCGAGACTCTCCCCGCTCACGCCGCACCCGCCGTGGCGCTCCGGCCGGTCAGGTCGGTGACGATCCGCTGGCAGAGGTCGGCCAGCGGGCCGCGCCCGGTGGCCGCCGGGGCCTCGCCCCGCTCCAGGCCCCGACACAGACCCGGTTCGGGCCGCAGGCTGCCGGCGAGCGGCAATCCGAGTGCCTTGGCCAGCTCGGTCGCCCGTAAACGGCCGGGAGCCGGGCCACGCACGACGACCGACAGGTCGTGGCAGTGCGGACCGGCCACCGCCACCACCCGCGCCGCCGCAGCGGTGGCCCGCAACTCCGCAGGCACGACCACGAAGACCCGGTCGGCTGCCTGGAGCGCGGTCACCGCCGCGTCGTCGAGATACCGGGGCAGGTCGACCACCACGAAGTCGCGACCGCGTCGGGCCGCGTCCAGCGTGGCCGCCATCGCCTCGGCCGGCACCGCGACCAGGTCCCCACGATCCCAGGAGAGGACCACCAGGTCGCCTCGACTCGGCAACGCCCGCACCAGGGCGGGAGCGTCCACCCGGCCGTCCGCCCCGGTCAGCGCCGGCCAGCGGAGACCCTCCAACTGCTCCCAGCCCAGCACCAGGTCGAGGCCGCCGCCGAGCGGATCGGCGTCGAGCAGCAGGGTACGCAGCCGGGTGCGGGCGGCGGTGACCGCGAGCCCACCGGCCAGGATGCTGGCCCCGGCCCCACCTCGACCACCGAGCACGGCGACCACCCGGCCACCGGGCGCGTCCCCGGCACCGCTCTCGGCGAACCGGTCGACCAGCCACGGCTCGGCCGCCGGTAGCACCGCGACGTGCTCGGCACCGAGCAGGTCCGCGACCTGCCAGCTCGACTCGACGTCGCCGTCCCGGCCGACCAGGACCAGCCGCGCACGTCGCGGCAGCCGGGCCCGCAGGCAGGGCTGCGCCTGATCAGTGCCGACCACCACCAGCGGGGCGGACCGCCAGCGGGTCCGGGCCGCCGCCGGGTCGGCGGCGACCTCCACCTCGACGCCTCCGGCGGCGGCGAGCCGCAGCAGGTCGTCGAGCAGGTCACCGTCCCCGGTCACGACCAGCGGCGGAGGCGGGTACGGCGGGACGGAGGTACGGGCGGGCATCGTGGCCTCCAACGGTCGGCAGGGGTTCGCTGTGCCGAACCCTTCCGTCAGGACCACCCCCGACGCCGCCCCGTACGGCCGCCCTGTGGACAACCAGGTCTCCTGTGGACAACGCCCGCGATCGAAGTCGATCTGCTAAGTGGACGATCGGGTATCGCGTCCAAATCGCCTTCGATCGGCCATAGCGGGACGTCATGGAGAGCACGCATAATCGACGGTCTGCGCCGTCGGCGGAACGGCATCCCTCGCTGGATCGAGGTCATGAAGCAGTCGCCAGATCACGAGCAACCCCGCGTCGAGCCAAGGCTCCGAGTCGGCCCCTGGCTGTTCGATCCGCGCTCCCACCCCGCGCCACCGACCCGGCCGGAACTGCCCGCGTACCCGACACGGCTCGCGTTGCCGGCCGCACCGGTCACCCGCGACGGCGATCCGCGGACGCCGCAGACCGTCTCGTCCCGACCCGTCGTCGTCCCCGCCGAGCCGGCACACCACGACACCGGCCGGGTGAGCCACCGGCTCCTGCTGGCCGGGGTCGCCACCGGCGTACTGGGCCTGCTGCTCACCCTGCTCTGGCCTACGCCGGAAGCGCCGCCGACCGCCGCTGAGGAGCGGCCCTCCGGCTGGGTCGCGCCGCAGCCACCGGTCCCGGCCGGCACCTCGCAGCGCCCCTCCCCGGACGGCACGGCCACGCCGTCGGCCTCGTCCTCCGTCGGCGGGGTCTCCTCCACCCGCCCACTGCCACCTGCCACGCCGTCCGCGCCGACCCGGTCGACGTCGACGTCGGCCCCACGGACCGATCCACCCCGCACCCCGGGTACGCCCAGCGCCCGACCGACGTCCGCACCCAGCCGCCCGGCGAGCCCCGCACCGACCACGCGGCCACCCGAGCCGCAACCCCAGCGACTCGCCCCGCTGCCCGGCGGACACGAGCGGTGGCTGCGCTCGGTCGGCGGCGGTCCCGAGACCAGCATCGAGTTCGTCAACTCCACCGACCGCACGGTGACCGTGCACTGGCTGGACCACCAGGGCAACCGCAGGCAGTACCGAGTCCTGCCACCGAACACGTCGTACCGGCAGCACACGTACGTCGGGCATCCCTGGGTCGTCACCGACCGACGAGGCCGGGCCCTGGCCTGTTTCGAGCCGGTCCGTACGCCGGCCCGCGCCGTGATCGGCTAGCCGCGAAAGCGCTCCCGCAAAAGGGACGACCCCCGTCGGGGGGATGCGGACTAACCATGACGATTTGTGTCGGCCGCTGCTGGCTGCCGCAACTGCGCAGGCGTCGTCTGTCATCTACTCCTCTGCGCTGTCGGTCTAGATCGCCGCGTCTGCTGCCTTCCTGCTGCCCCAGCTCAACTAGACGGCCCCGGGTGAACCCCGGGGCCGGTCGAGGCGCCGTTAGTAGTCAGCTCAGTTCGCCCGCTTGCGCGAGTGGGTGCGTACGAAGACGATCCCGGCCACCATCATGACGGCGCCAACGATGACGCTGAGCACCAAGTGGTGGCTTATGACCCAGAAGAGAGCGACCCCACCCAACGTCAGCAACATGATGATCGCGTACTGAACCACGGCCGAGGTCTGCCCGTTAGCCTCCGACTCTTCGATGGCGAGCTCAACCCCCAAGCCTGCAACCTTACTGAGCCAGATCTTGATATTGACCACGTCCCGCCGGAAGACCGGGTCAGCCCGGTCCCCCGGGGCGCCTTCTCCGGGTTCCGCCGTCAGGTTCAACTCGACCTGCTCCGGCTGCCTCGGCGGTGTCGGCATGTTCAACCCCTTTTCTTGAGGTCACGCTCAGCTCGCCCACCTTGGTCGCCCCTCGGGTCGCCCTGGTGTGCCCACGAATTTCGCCGAGAGTACACCGCAAGGCGTACCCGACCACCACTCGGGTACGCGATATACGCGTACGATCGTACGGTGATCATGCGCACGTCGTCCGTCCAGGGGATGTGCCGACCGGCCCTCGCGCTGTACTTTCGACAGTGGAACTGTCTAGTTTATCCCCCACCCCACGGCGGGATGGCAGTTTCGGGGTAGGCAAGCCATACTGCAAAGATGCATACTACCGGCGCGCGCATGCCGTACGATCCAATCCGTGGAGGTGATCGCAGTGTTACGCTCCGTGCATCCTCGCAACATACCGCCCTAGACTGGCGGTCCACAAAGTGATCTTTGCGGTTGCCAGCCATGATCCGAATGAGGAAAGGGTATGAGAGGGGATGAACTTACAATGCCAGTGAGGACGAGCGTACTGGATCGTTCAGCAGGCACTGAAGAACGCACCCGCACGCACCCCCACGAGGACGGCCCGCCAGTGTCCTCCCCCCCGGCGCCTCGCCGTGACACGCCTAAGGCCGACAATCTCCCACCCGGGAGTGCAGGCACAGGAGGTCAGCTAGTGCGCCTTACCGTAAACCTGACGCCTCGCGCCAGTGATGCGCTTGATAGGGCCAGCAGGGAGTCTGGAGATTCGAAGACAGATACCGTGAACCGCGCACTCCAGGTTTATCTGCTAGTTCAAGAACTTTGCAAGCGCGGGGGCGGAAGCATCCGAGTCATTCATCCAGATGGCGAAGTAGAGAGGGTACACATTGTTTGAGTACTCGATTCCGCCGCCGTTACCGAACGTCCTTCGGATTTCCTCGGCAGCCACCGACTCGTTGTCGCACTCCACAGCCTTCAGCGCACCTGACGCTGCCAGAGAAGGACAAGAGCGTCAAGCTTTCGATGACTCGCACCTAAGTCAATCAGTCCAATGAACGCGGGAGTCCAGCACTCCCCTTGGTTCTGGACTCCCCGTACCCGGGCTGACGAACGCCCGGCGGCGCGTTCCTCCAGGCGCGACCGACAGCCCTGGGCCAAACACCCAAGGCACGTGTCATCCCGTCTGCCGTCGACCCGCCCGTCTGCGGAGCGGGCCGCCGCCCGGCCCGCCACGTCAAGCGGACCTTGACGACTCGTACGGACGCTGGTGGGTCGGGCGGTGGTCTGCTCGGCTTGCCCGGGTCGATGGCAGACGGGATGGCCTACCGCAACCACCCACGGACCGCGACCCGCCGACGGAGCCCCGGCCATCCTGGAGCCCGAGCGCCCCCGCCGGAGGCGCAGTAGCCGCAACCCTGCGACCGTCCAGCTCGCCGACGCGGCCGGCGTCCGCTTCCCTGCGCCGCGCGGGTTCGTGGCCGCGCGGCCCGGCCGGCTGCCGGCCCAGCACAATCCGGTCAACGCTGCTGTTGTCATGCGGCGGCCCACCGGGCTACCCGCCTTCCGCGCCAGCCGCCGGGCGTGTTGCGTGACCGGAGTCGGAGCGCCAGCGCAGCGACGGGCACGCGCCCTGGCGGCGGCGCGTGCGGCCCGTTCAGGGCCGCCTTGAAGACGTACAGAAAGTTTGAACCACACCGCCGGGCAGCCGGCCGGTCTTGTCTCGTCTCGTCGACCAGCGAACACGGGATGGTGCGGGCCGTGTGCGCTCCGTACCCTGGCGGCATGGCCGACCTCGTCGACACCGCTCGGGAAGTTGCGCGGCACCTGCTGGAGACTCCGCTACCTCGTCGATGGAGTCACGTCCAGGCGGTGGCCGCCAAGGCGGACCGGGTCAGCGCTGCCGTACCGGTCGAGGATCGTGCGGTGCTCGTAGCGTCCGCGTGGCTGCATGACGTGGGCTACAGCCCCGACCTGGTCGACACCGGCTTTCACTCGCTCGACGGTGGCCGCTGGCTACAGCGCGAGCGGTTCAACGAGCGGATTGCCGCCCTGGTGGCTCACCACTCGTGCGCCTGGCTGGAAGCCGAAGAGCGTGGGCTTGGTGACGTCCTAGGCGCCGAGTTCCCCCGGGAAGAGACGCCGGTGACGGATGCCCTCTGCTTCTCGGACATGACGACCGGGCCGGACGGGCAGGACTTCGAGGTGTTAGAGCGGCTGGCCGAGATTCGGTCGCGGTACGGGCCGGAGCACCTGGTGACCCGGTTCATCGGCCGGGCGGAACCAGAGATGGTCGCCGCTGTGCGGCGGACTCAACAACGGCTTGTCGGCAGCGTCCCTCAGCCGATGTAGGGCTCGGCGCGGTCCTCGTATCCGTGGGTGATGCGGAGCAGGGTCGACGGATGGATGTCGAGTGCTTCGAACTCGTCGCGGGCCACCCACCGGACGTCGCTTGATTCATCGCTGGGGGTCGGAGTGCCGTCGACGGGTACGGCTCGGAAGCAGAGCGAGAACTGCTGCCGGACCTCTCCGTCTGAGTACGCGATGACGTGGTCTGGGTCGGAGTAGACGCCGACCATGCCGGTCACCTCGACGGTGATGCCGGTCTCTTCGCGGGTTTCTCGGGTCGCCGTCTCGGCGACCGATTCGCCGATCTCCTGGCCGCCGCCGGGCAGTGACCACAGGCCGTTGTCGGTGCGCTGGATGAGCAGCACCCGGGCATGCTCGTCGCGGACGAAGACGGAGACGGCCACGACGATACTGTTGGCTTCCGGCGCGTTCGGATCGTGGTAGTGCTCAGTTCTCGCCATGGCTCTAGGCTGCCACCTCACCGAGCGGCAGCGGCTTCGAGGCGGACAAGACTCGGTCGAAGCTGTCGGCGTAGGTGCCGAACAGGTCACCACCGTTAAGCCGCCGTAGGTGCATCACGGGCGCGTGTGGTGCCGGGAACCCGAGTACGTGCATGTTCACCAGCATCTCGTCATCGAATCGGTAGATCGAGTTGTACAGCGTCGTGTCGTGGTAGAGCACCTTCACCCCGGGCGCATCGTCGAGCCGCTTGTAGGACTGCTGCACCTGACGAATCTTCGCGGCCATCACGCCGGGCGCACCCTCCTCGACGCTTCTCCGTTCGATCGCGGCGCTGGTCGGGTCGCCAAGCAGGATAGTCACCGCGACACCGTCAACGCCCTTTTGACGCAGGATGTCGACAAGCCTCGGGTCCTGCTCCAACAGGAAGAGGCCAGCGTAGGCGAGGACGTCGATCCGCTTCTCGGCTCGCTCGATCATTCGTCGCCACAGGTCGTACGGCACGGCGGACCGCCGGGAGTAGAGCTGGACCATCTCGCTCTGCCCGATCTTCGACGCCTTCTCCGGGGTCACGGCGTCCGGCCACAGGTACGGCACGTCTTCGCGCACCATGGCCGCGATCGCGTGCCGGTGCCGGGGATACGGCGTCCGGTCCTGCGTGATCCACCGTTCGACGGTCTTCGGGTCCACCCCGATCCGCTCGGCCACAACGGCAGGCGTCAGGCCGTTGCGCAGGATGGCATCGCGTAGCCGGTCGTTCGGCATCCGACCCTCCTCAAGGGACGACTAGGGACAACTAGACGATAGTCGAGACGTCCCATAGTCGTCCAGCCCTCGGGATGGGGCGTCCTCGCAGATTCGGGAGTCTTGACCTCAGAGGCCACGAGCAAGAGTCCACCGGGGACAAGCTCAATTTCTGGCCCGAGACACAGGAGGTCTGTTGTGAAGCTGTACGTGGACACCCAGAGCAAGCAGGTCCAGGTGACGAAGGACCCCGAGCCGAAGAACGACCAGAACGGCAATCAGCGGTCGGAGAAGAACACCGGCCGGCTCATGTGGTCCACCCAGGTCTTCGTACTCGACGAGACCGGCGGCGAGATCATCACCATCACCACGGCGGGTGAGAAGCCGAGCGTGATGGTGGGACAGCTCGTCGCTGTCGAGCAGTTGGAGGCCATCCCGTGGGCGACCAACGGGCGTAACGGCGTCGCGTTCCGCGCCATCTCGCTGAAGCCGAAGGCTGGTAACTCGGCGGCTAAGTAGTTCTTCGCTCACCGCGCTGTGTGAGCCTCTGGTGTCTGATGCACGAAGCGGCCTGATGGTCCGCTGAACTGATCCATCTTCGGTCCGGGAGCGTTTCTGGCTCCTATTCTCCCGGCCCTGGCAACCCGTGGTTGCCCTCTCGATATGGCGCGGGGTCGGTACTGGCTCCTACACCTGCCGACCTCGCCTGCCATTCCAACCCGTTCACCCACAATCGTTGGGAGTGGTTGTCGTGCTCGTTTCCGCCATCGTCTTCGCCGTTGTCGCGGCGACTCTCTACGCCGGCCACCAGGTGGCCGACCACGTCTTCGGCCAGTCCGACAAGCAAGCCGCCCACAAGGCCGCTCCCGGCTGGGACGGCTGGCGTCACCTGTTGGGCCACGTCGTGGCCTATCACCTCGTGGTGGTGGTCATGTTGACCGTCGCCATCGTCGCGCTTGGTCTGCCCGTCACCGTCGTCGGGCTCATCGCTGGAGTCGGCTTCTCCGCCGTCTCACACGCATTCCTCGACCGGCGTTGGCCGGTGCGGTGGTTGCTCATCCTCACCGGTAGCCGGGATTTCGCCGACCGGCAGGCCCCGATCTGCGGCATGTACCTGGCGGATCAGTCTCTGCACGCGGCTTGCCTGTGGGTATCCGCGCTGCTCATCGCCTGCTTGTAGGCGCAAGGGTCGCTACGCGGCCTGAGTGATTTCGAGCCCGGGGCCGGTACTGGCTCCTACACCTGCCGACCCCGTGCTCTCCAACCCATCCAGCCCAATCGCTTGGGAGGACGTGTCGTGTCCAAGTCTAGCCCTCGCCGCTCGTTCGGCCGGAAGTCAACCGGAACCGTGACAGTAATCGAGGCCAAGGTTCACCGGTCCTCGGCCCGGAACGCCCGAATGGCGTTCATCCTCACTGCGGTCATCATCGGCGTACTCGGTGCCGTGGTGGCCGCTTCCTACGTACACCCCATCATCGCGCTGTTCATCGGTGCGGCCATCGGCGTCCCGTGCGGCGCGCTGGCCTGGCTCCTGGTCCGCATCTGGCCGGTCCTGCGGCTGCTGTGGTGGTGGACCCCCGAAATCGTCCTTGCCGTCGTGCTGCTGACGGCGTGGGTGCAGCTCGCCACTCACACCCCGACCATCGTCACCCTGGCCGTCGTCGCGGTCGTCCTCGGCGTTCCGGCCGCCGTTCCCACCGTTCGACGCCAGGTCGTCGCCTGGGTGTGGTGCCTTGCCGTACGCCACCGGCTGCGGGTCTGCTTCGCGCAGTTCATCATCGCCAACCAGTCGGGGTCACTCCCGCTGATCCTCTGGGCCAAGCCGACCCCGGTCGGCGAACGGGTCTGGGTCTACCTGCGGCCCGGCCTGTCCCTGGCGGACCTGGAAGGCCGCCTCGACAAGATCGCCGTCACCTGCCACGCCTCGTCCGTCCTGGTCGAGCGCGCCTCCGACGGAAACGCCGCGTACCTGCGGTTCGACGTCAAGCGCCGTGAGGTGCTCACCGCAACCGTCACGTCCCCGCTGGCCGACGTCATCACTCCCGACGCTCCGGCCACCGACCGACCGACGCCGGTCATCCCCACCGCCCTGGACCTGCCCGACGTCCAGGCACCCACGGTCACCCTGCCCATCCAGCCCAAGAAGTCGGCCGCCACGTCGGCCAACGGCAGCAAGCCGGCCCCTGCGCCGTCGTCGGACGCCGACGACGTCTCCGACTGGATCTGACCCTGCAATCCATCCCGGACGCGGGGAGCCCTGCGGGCTCCTTCGTGTGGCTTCCCGCGCCCATCAACGCCCAAGGAAGGCACCCATGGCTACGGCATCCGCCCCGACCGCCGGTATTCCGGTGGGGCCTGGCCTGTCGATGTTCGACCCAATCTTCGTCGGCATCGACGAGTTCGGCCAGCCCGTCTACATCACCCTGGCCTACCGCAACCTCCTCGCTGGCGGTGAACCCGGCGGAGGTAAGTCCGGCCTACTCAACACCATCGCGGCCCACGCTGCTCTCTCGGCGGACTCCCGTCTTGTCCTGCTCGACGGCAAGCTCGTCGAACTCGGCCAGTGGGAAGACTGCGCCGACGCCTTTATCGGCCCTGACATCACCGCCGCGCTCGACGTCCTCCGACGCCTACAGCAGGTGATGAACAACCGTTACGCCTGGCTGCGCGCCCACGGACGTCGCAAGGTCACCGCGCTCGACGGACTCTCCGTCATCACCGTCCTGGTCGACGAGATCGCCTTCTACTCCGCCACCATCGGCGGCAAGCAGGAACAGGAAGAGTTCGTCGCCCTCCTGCGGGACCTGGTCGCCCGGGGTCGAGCCGCCGGAATCCCCGTCGTCGCCGCCACCCAGCGACCGTCGTTCGACATCATCCCCACCAGCCTGCGGGACCTGTTCGGCTACCGCGCCGCGTTCCGCTGCACCACTCCCAACAGCTCGAACATCGTCCTCGGTCACGGCTGGGCCGAGCAGGGCTACTCCGCCACCGACATCGCCCCGACCAACCAGGGCGCGGCGTACCTCATCGCCGAAGGCGGCATCCCGCGCCGCATCAAGGTCGCCTACCTGACCGACGCCCAGATCGCCGGCATCGCCGACTACGCCGCCTGGACCCGTCGTCCCACCCGCCCGTCCGCACCGACCGGATCTCGACTCGATTGGGGAACCGCCGCATGACCCTGCGAGAGCTCATCCGCACCCGTCGTACCCCGGCACCGACCACCCAGTACGTCGACCGGCACGTGGTCGGTACGCCCGAGGAACTCGCCACGCTCATGGCGCTGGCCACCGATCGTGGGCTCCTCGTCTTCGCCTCGGCACCCGTACAGCTGCCCGGCGATCCGACCCGCTTCCGCCGCTACCTGCGGCTGCGCGCCAGCTAATCGGCCGACGGAACCGGCTCAAGCCCTGGAAAGCAGACCGGTTCCGCCGACCTCCCACCAAGCCCTCCTGAAAGGACGTGGCTGCCATGAAGGCTACCCAGAACCCACCTACCACCGGAACGGTCACTCCTGCTGACCTGCTCCGGATGGCTGCCCTCTACCTGCGCCGGCACGGCTGGCACCAGGGCACCTATTACCCCACCACCGCGCCCGCCGGCTGCCCTACGCCGCCGGCCTGCGCTGTCGGAGCGATCGGCATGGCCGTCGCCGGCCACCGCGTCGACCACTTCTACAGCCTCGACTTCGGCACCCAGGTCGCGTTCCGCACCGCCGTGGGTGTCTTCACCACCCACCTCGACGACTACGAGCCCATCTGCGCCGTCGACGACGACGGCTTCCTCATCGACGAACACACCTCCCCCTATTCCTGGAACGACGACCCCGGCCGTACTGCTGAGCAGGTCATCACGGCCCTTGAGTCCGCCGCCGACGACTGGGACTCCCTCCACACCGACGGGGGCGAGAACTGATGCCCACCGTCAAGCCCACCTTGACGCCGAACGTCCCGCGACAGAAGCGCCGGGACATCGTCGAGAACGACGAATTCGCGGCCTTCGCACGCCGCATCATCCGCGCCCACGGTCGCCGCGTCGCCACCGGTGACGTCGAAGCCCTACGCGACCTGGTCGCCCTCTCCGCCGTCATCGACGAGGCCATCACCGACGCCGTCGTCGGACTCCGCGCCTTCGGCTACTCCTGGGCCGAAATCGGCCAACGCCTCGGCATCTCCCGCCAAGCCGCCCAGCAACGCTGGGGAGACCGGTCGTGACCAACTTCTACGACCCGACCGGCACTCGCTTCGGCTTTCCCACCTACCCGTATCGGATGGCACCCAGCGGGCTCGCCACCCTGCGGCAGCTTCGGGCTGCCGGTCTGCGTCCCGGCGGGCATGACCCCGTCGCCCAGATCTTCTGGCGGCGCGGGAAGCGCGTCGCCTACCTCTACCGCCTCGACCTGGCCAAGCCCAAGCGCACCGCCACCCCCGCCCAGCGGGAGGCCATCGGCAAGGCGCTGCGCGCCCGCCGTACCTGCGCCGTCTGCGGCCTGGTCCGGCCCTACTACATCCCGCACCGCTACGGCTGCTGCCTCGACTGCCACGGAGGCCACTGATGGGTGTCCTGATCACCTTCGCCGTCATCCTGCTCATCGGCATCGCCATGGCCTACATGGGCGGTGTGCGATGAACCGTCAGCCCACCACCGGCACCCGAATCGAAGGTGTCGTCCTGGTCCTCATCCTGCTCACCGTCGCCGGATTCGCCGGTGCCGCCTCGTTCACCCACGTCAAGGACTGGACCCTCGACAACTCCCCGGCGGGAACGGGCGAGTGGTTCGGCTGGGCCAACGCCGTCATCTCCGAACTCGTCCCCATCGCCTGCCTGCTGACCATTCGGCGTCGACGCCGGGTCGGTGCGCCCATCGGCTACCCGTTGTTCCTGCTCATCGCCGCCGCCGGCCTCTCCCTGGCCGCACAACTCGCGGTCGCCAAGCCGGGCATCTCCGGTTGGCTGCTCTCGGCAGTACCGGCACTGGCCTTCATGGCTCTGGTAAAACTCGTCCTCGCGCCCGTCAAGGGCGACAACCCGACCACGCCGGTTGTCGAACCGGCCGAACCGATCCGGGCTGAGGTGGCCGAGCAGGTCACCACCGAACCGGTACCGCCGGCCGCCATCGCCACCGACCCGCAACCCCGTCCGGCCATCCAGCCCACCATCCCGGCCACCGAGCCGGAGCCGGTCGAGGTTCCGACCCACCTCCTGCCCATGGCCAGGTTCGCCGCAGCACAGCACGAGCAGAACACCGGGTCACCCATCACCGCCGCCGAGCTGGCCGACCGGCTCGACATCGCCCCGGCCACCGCCGGGCAACTCCTGACCACCCTGAGCGGTGGTGCCCGATGACCATCTACCTCGTCGACATCGAACAGGTCGTCCACACCTGCCCCGTCCACCCAGAGGGGCACCCGTACGACATCCGGCGCACCATCGTCGACGTCATTCCCGGCGGACCCTGCCGGGCTCCGGTCACCGTCCGCTGCGGTGGACAGACCGTCCTGATCCCGTGCCGTCGGCACGAGCCGGCCAAGCGCCAGTGCGGCGCCTGCCGGGTCATCGTCACCGAACGCACCATCACCACCCGCACCCCGAACGGGATCGCGGTCTGATGGCCTCGACGCTGGACCTCACTCCCCGCGCTTCGGCCCGGGGGGTGGGCTCGAACGCCGACACCATCGTCTACGACTACACCGCCGCCGGGGCTGCCTTCGCCCGCGCCACCCGACCGGACTACTTCGGCTGGATCGAACATGTCCGCGCCGCCGGTGGCTGTACCCGACCGATCCGGCTCGCCGGCCAGCTCCTCACGGTCGAGCCTGGCACCGGGCGCGTCGTCGAGCAGCGGCACACCGACGGTATGCCCGACGCGGTCATCTACACCGCCTGCGGCAACCGGCGGGCCACCGTCTGCCCCTCCTGCGCCCGCACCTACCAACGCGACGCGTACCAGCTCCTACACGCCGGTCTCGTCGGCGGCAAGGGTGTCCCCGACACCGTCACCCAACACCCGGCCGTGTTCCCCACCTTCACCGCTCCATCCTTCGGGCCGGTCCACGTCCGCGCGGTCCGCAAGCACACCTGTCGGGACCGCAAGCGCTGCGACTGCCGCCCCGACCCCTGCCACGCTCGCCGCGCCGACGACCCCACCGCCGGCCACTGCCCACACGGCCGCCCCGCCGTCTGCTGGGCACGACACGAGCCCGGTGACGCCGCGCTCGGTCAGCCGCTGTGCCTGGACTGCTACGACCATGACCACCAGGTCGTCTGGAACCTGTTCTCCGGCGAGCTGTGGCACCGCACCAAACAAGCCGCGGAACGGCACCTGGCCAAGCTCGCCCGTCGCCGCGGCATCCCGCGCGTGCAGGTCACCACCGCCTCAGGCAACATCCGCACGGTCCCACCGGTTCGGCTGTCGCACGGCAAAGCGGCAGAGTTCCAAGCACGCGGCGCGGTCCACTTCCACGCCCTCGTTCGCCTGGACGGTGTCGACCCCGGCGACCCGGCCGCCGTCGTCCCACCGCCGGACGCGTTCACCGTTGACGACCTCGTCGACGCGCTCCGGCACGCCGCCGCCCAGGTCGCCTTCACCACCCCCGAGCACCCCGACCACCCCGCCGGCTGGCCGATCGCCTGGGGCGAGCAGCTCGACATCCGGCCCATCACCCTCACCGGCCACGGTGAGGTCACCGACAGCATGGTCGCCGGCTACCTTGCTAAGTACGCCACCAAGAGCACCGAGGTAACCGGGCACCGCTCCACCCGCCTCACCGCCGACACCATCGGGGACCACGCCGACCCCGACGGCGACCACACCGCCCGCCTCATCGACGCCTGCTGGCGACTCGGCCGACCTACCGGCACCCCCGTACCGCTGTCCCAGCGGCCCCGCGACCACCGGCCCCGACCCGGCTTCGTCCCGCGCTGGGAGTGCCCCGACTGCGGCACCCACACCCGCTACGCCGCCTGCCCGGTCTGCGTCGCCCGACGTCAATCCGCCCTTGACACCGAATCGACGAAACCGGCCACCGCCAACCCGTACGCCCGACTGCGCCGGTGGGCGCACATGCTCGGCTTCGGCGGCCACTTCCTCACCAAGGCCCGGCGGTACTCCGTCACCTTCCAACTCCTGCGCGATACCCGCCGTGCCCACCGGCAGCGCGAGGAACACGGACACCCGGCCGTCGGCGGCCCGCTCGTCGACGACGACACCACCCTGATCGTCGGCACCCTCACCTTCGCCGGGGTCGGCTGGCACACCACCGGTGACGCGCTCCTCGCCAACACTGCCGCCGCCATGGCCAGAGAGCGACAAGCCGCCGGCCGCGAGGAACTCGCCCACGAACTCGGCACCACCCCGGCCGGCACTGTGCTGGCTGTCGCCTGACCCGACAGACCTGAGGAGGTCACTCGTCATGAGCACCACCGCCCGCCCGGCTCCGGTCGTTCGGCTCGTCCCTCGTTCCGGGGCGGTCGTCGTCGCGCCGGTTACCTACACCGTTCGGGAGGTCGCCAAGCTGCTGGGTCTATCGCTCGGCAGCACGTACGCCCTCGTCCGCGCCGGCACCATCCCGGCGACCCGCCTCGGGGGCCGCTGGCTGATCCCCCGTACCCGGTTCCATGCCTGGCTCGACGGCGTCACCGAGCAACCCGCCGCCACCGGCACCGAGCACGGTCGGGGGCGTTGATGGGCTTTGTCCGCAAGACTCCGGCCGGGACCTTCCGCGCCTGCTGGCGTGACCCCGCAGGTCAGCAGAAGTCGAAGAGTTTCCGCACGAAGCGGGAGGCCAGCGCCTACCTGGTGGAGATGGAAGGCAGCCTCAACCGGGGCACCTACGTCAACCCGCACGCCGGCCGTACCCGCGTCGGTGACTTCGCTCAGCAGTGGCTCGCCACCCGCTCGGTCGAAGCGCGCACCACGGAACGGACCGTGTCCCTGCTTCGGGCTCATGTCCTGCCCAAGTGGGGTGACTGGCCGCTCGGGAAGGTCGACTTCATGTCGGTGCAGGAGTGGGTGACCGGGCTCGGCCGCGACCTCGCTCCCGCCACCGTGGGCAAGTGCTACCAACTGCTGTCGATGATCCTGCGAACCGCTGTGCAGGCGCGGCTGATCGCGGTCAACCCCGCCGAGGGCGTCAAGCTGCCCCGGGACCGAACGCGGGACGTCAAGCCGATCACGATCAGCCGGGAGAACTTCTTCGGCAAGCTGCTGCCGGCCGTCCCGCCCCGTCACCGGGCCATCGTCTGCACCGCCGCCGGGGCCGGGCTCCGCTGGGGCGAGTGCGCCGGGCTCACCTGGTCGTCAGTAGACCTCGACCGGGCATCGCTGCGCGTCGTCCAGGTCGCCGAGGAGACGCACGGAGGGATCGTGCTACGTCCGTACCCGAAGAGTCGCGCCGGAGTGCGGACCGTGCCGCTGCCCGGTTTCCTCGTCGACGCGCTGCGTCAGTTGCACGCCGCCGCCGACAACCCGGACCCGCGCACGCTGGTCTTCCGGGACCGGGTCGGCCGACCGTTGCGCCGGTCGAACTTCCGCCGTCGGGTCTGGCTGCCCTCGCTGGTCCGCGCCGGCCTGCTCGGTCAGGTCGTCGACGCCGGTCCGCATCGGTACCGGGCCGTCTGGCCCGATCGGGAAGGCGTCGAGTGGTCGGCCGAATTCACCACCGAGCGGGAAGCCGTCGCCTGCGTCGCGGCCAAAGCTGCTGGCGGGATGCGGTTCCACGATCTGCGGCACGCCTACGCCACCTGGCTGGTCACCGACGGCGTGCCGATCAACCTCGTGCAGCGCGTCATGGGCCACGAGCAGGCGTCGACCACGCTCAACCGCTACACCCACACGCCGGACGACTACGCTGCCCGGGTCCTGGCGGCCTTCGACGGCCCTGCTGCCTCTCTGCTGCCTCCGACGGGAGAAACCACGCCGGACGAGGCCGATGACGAGATCGGGGACGACCTGTGAACTGGGGCGGAGCGTTCCCACGGGAAAGGGACGACCCCCGTCGGGGGGAGACGGGGGTCGTCGGAGGTTCGGCTCCGGGGGGGTCGAGCCGAACCCGCTCAGCGGTCACGGGGGGTGCAACCGCCGAGAGTCTGCCGGTGGTACGAGATGTGAATACTCGGCCTACGAACAAGTCTGCCTGAGCGGACCTGTGTACGTCGAGTGGTGTAGCCTCCACTCCCCGCAGATTCCTTTTCGCAGAGTGTGACTGCAGTCACCCTTCGGAGGCGGCGGGGAGGCCGACCCGCAGGTCCGCACGGTCCTTGACCCCCGGGCATCCGACGACCATAGACCATCGGGCTAGACTTTCGCGCCGTGGGCCGAAGTGCCGCTTTCTTCGATCTGGACAAGACCGTCATCGCCAAGTCGAGCGCCCTGGCGTTCGGTCGGCCGTTCTACCGGGACGGCCTGATCACCCGGCGTGACGTGGTCAAGTCGGCGTACGCGCAGCTGATGTTCCGGCTGGGCGGCACCGACGAGCAGACCATGGCCAGAACCAGGGACTATCTCGCCACTCTGTGCAAGGGGTGGTCGGTGGAGCAGGTCCGCCAGCTCGTCGCGGAGACACTGCACGAGCTGATCAACCCCTACGTGTACGCGGAGGCCGCCGCCCTCATCGAGGAGCATCAGGCGGCCGGGCGGGACGTGGTGCTGGTCTCCGCCTCCGGCGAGGAGATGGTCCGCCCGATCGGCGCGCTGCTCGGGGTCACCGACGTGATCGCCACCCGGATGGGTGTGGTGGACGGGCGGTACAGCGGCGAGGTCGAGTTCTACGCGGCCGGTCCGAGCAAGGTCGAGGCGGTCAGCGAGTTGGCCGAGGCGCGCGGGTACGACCTGGCCGACTCGTACGCCTACTCCGACTCGTACACGGATCGGCCGTTGTTGGAGTGCGTGGGTCATCCCAGCGTGGTCAACCCGGACCGGCAGCTCCGCAAGCTCGCGGTGGAGAACGCCTGGCCGGTGCTGGAGTTCCGACACCCGATCCCGCTGGGTCGGCGGCTGCGGGAGCGGCCGGGCGTCCCGGTGGCCGCGGCTGCGCTCGGCGTGGGTGTCGGGGTGGCGATCGGCATCGCCTGGTACGGCCGGCATCGCCGGACCCGCGCCGGCAGCTCGGCCTGATCCTCGCCGCAGCTCCGCCCGGTGGTCGCCGCCGGATCAGGCTCGGTCATCGCCGGTCCCGCCTGAGCTTCCCTGCACCCGCGTCGGCGGGACGGTCGATCCTCATGGAGCAGGTGACCTGGCCGGCGCCGGTCGTCGGGGCGTTCGGCGGGCACTCCTCACGCGGCGGCCAGGACCTCGTCGCCGACGGCGGTGAGCTGATCGGCGCCCACCTCGACGGCGGACATGTAGTGACGCAGCCACGACCGGAGCCCGTCCGGCGTCCCGGTGGCGAAGGCGCCGGCTGCTCCGACGTACTCCGGTTCGCGTTCCCGGTGCCCGACGTCGACCGGCAGCAGGCCGCGCGGGTCGACGCCGCTGGCCAGCAGCACCAGACGGGCCGCGCCCCGGGCGACCACGCCGGACGGGCCGGCGAACGGGCGCAGGTTGAGCAGTTCCCCGTGCACCACGGCGGCCAGTACCAGCGGAGTGACCCTGGTGCCGCCGGCCACCAGCCCGGCCAGGGCGTCGAGGCGGGCGGCCACCACCGGGTCGTCGACCGGGCGGCCCAGGTCGGGCTGGTCGACGATGTCGCGGGCGGCGAGTACGTGCAGCTTCGCGAGGGCCTGTCGGGGCGCTCGGGGCCAGAGGTCGGTCAGCCCGGGGAGCGCTCCGGCGACGCGCAGGGCGCCCTGGAGGACCGGTTCGGTGACGGTGCCGGCGCGAACCGCCTCGCGGTCGTGGGGGCGGCCTTCCAGGCCGGCGCTGGCCACCGCGGACCGCAGGCCGACCTCGGCCGCGACCTGACCGCCGTGGCGGCGCAGCGCGCGGTGGCCGAGTGCCTGGTCGAAGCGGGCGCGGGCGCGCGCGGCGACGTCGGCGACGTCGGCGAGGTCGAGCAGCGGTGCGAGCGGGTCGGCGGTCACCCCGTCACGCTATCGACCCGGCTGTCCGCGCCGCGCACGAGTCGGCGTGCACGCCGTGCCGCAGGTGCGTCGACGCCGTGCCGCAGGTGTTAGGAAGGGGCCCTTCCTATGCACGAGGCGTTAATAAGGTGCCCTTCCTTACATCTCGGCGCGTGGGAGGAGCCGTTGGGCGACGAGGGCGGACGAGATCGGTCGCCTGGCGCGCCCGCCCCGGCTAACCTGCCCGGAAGAGAGGCAGGTCACCCCCGAGCGACGAGGAGTCACCGCATGAGCGAGGCATTGGCCAATCTGCTGAACGAGACGCGCCAGTTCCCGCCGCCGGCCGAACTCGCCGCCGCCGCCAACGTCACCGCGGACGCGTACGTCGAGGCCGAGAACGACCGGCTGGCCTTCTGGGAGCGCCAGGCCGGGCGGCTGACCTGGGCGAAGCCGTGGGACCAGGTGCTGGACTGGTCGAACCCGCCGTTCGCCAAGTGGTTCGTCGGCGGGCAGCTCAACGTGGCGTACAACTGTCTGGACCGGCACGTGGAGGCGGGCCGGGGTGACAAGGTGGCGATCCACTGGGAGGGCGAACCGGGCGACACCCGGACCATCACCTACGCCGACCTGCACCGGATGACGTGCCAGGCGGCGAACGCCCTCACCGACCTCGGGGTGGTCGCGGGTGACCGGGTGGCGATCTATCTGCCGATGATCCCGGAGGCGGCGGTCGCGATGCTGGCCTGCGCCCGGATCGGCGCGACGCACAGCGTGGTCTTCGGTGGCTTCTCCGCCGAGTCGCTGACCAACCGGATCCAGGACGCCACCGCCAAGGTCGTGATCACCGCCGACGGCGGTTACCGCCGGGGCAAGCCGTCGGCGCTCAAGCCGACCGTGGACGACGCGGTGGCGAACTGCCCGTCGGTGGAGCACGTGCTGGTGGTACGGCGTACCGGCGAGCAGGTCGGCTGGTCGGAGCGGGACCACTGGTGGCACGAGACGGTGGAGCAGGCGTCGACCGAGCACGCCGCGCAGCCGTTCGACGCCGAGCACCCGCTGTTCATCCTCTACACCAGCGGCACCACGGCCCGTCCGAAGGGCATCCTGCACACCACCGGCGGGTACCTGACCCAGACCTCGTACACCTCGCACGCGGTCTTCGACCTGAAGCCGGAGAGCGACGTCTACTGGTGCACGGCGGACATCGGCTGGGTGACCGGCCACTCCTACATCGTGTACGGGCCGCTCTCCAACGGCGTCAGCCAGGTCATGTACGAGGGCACCCCGGACACCCCGCACAAGGGCCGCTTCTGGGAGATCGTCGACAAGTACGGCGTGACGATCCTCTACACGGCACCGACGTTGATCCGCACCATGATGAAGTGGGGCGACGAGATCCCCGCGGAGTACAGCCTCTCCACGCTCCGCCTGCTCGGCAGCGTCGGCGAACCGATCAACCCCGAGGCCTGGATGTGGTACAGGCAGCACGTCGGGCGGGGCGAACTGCCGATCGTGGACACCTGGTGGCAGACCGAGACCGGCAGCATGATGATCTCGCCGCTGCCCGGGGTGACCGCCGCGAAGCCGGGTTCGGCGATGACGCCGCTGCCGGGGGTCAGCGCCGACGTGGTGGACGACCAGGGTCAGTCGGTGCCCGACGGCGGTGGCGGCTACCTGGTGCTGCGGGAGCCGTGGCCGTCGATGCTGCGCACCATCTGGGGCGACGACAACCGGTTCATCGAGACGTACTGGTCCCGGTTCGGTGCGGGGGTGAGCGGCAACGCCGACGACCCGTGGGTCTACTTCGCCGGTGACGGGGCGAAGAAGGACGACGACGGGCACCTCTGGCTGCTCGGCCGGGTGGACGACGTCATGCTGGTCTCCGGGCACAACATCTCCACCACGGAGGTGGAGTCGGCGCTGGTGTCGCACCCGTCGGTGGCGGAGGCGGCGGTGGTCGGCGCCACCGACCCGACCACCGGGCAGGCGATCGTGGCGTTCGCGATCCCGCGCGGCAGCACCGACATCGCCGGTGAGGCCGGCGAGCAGCTCATCGCCGAGTTGCGCAACCACGTGGCGAAGACGCTCGGCCCGATCGCCAAGCCGCGTCAGATCATGTTGGTGCCGGAGCTGCCGAAGACCCGCTCCGGCAAGATCATGCGCCGGTTGCTGCGGGACGTGGCGGAGAACCGCTCGCTCGGTGACGTGACCACGTTGCAGGACTCGTCGGTGATGGACCTGATCGCCTCCGGCATGGGCGGGGGTAGGTCCGACGAGGACTGACGGATAGGCGTACCACTCGACGGGTGGCGGTCCGACGCGGACCGCCACCCGTCGATGTCTGTCCGGACCTGCGCGGACGTCGGGTCGCCGTCGCCGAGGGCTGTGACAGTGACAACGCCTGCCAACAACCCGCTGCCACAAAATCGACGCACACCCCTTCCCCTTGAGCCCCACGAGTGCCTATGTTCACCAGTGGCCCCATCCGTAGGGGCCTATTTCGCCGGTCCACAACCCCCGACGGGCCGGTTCCCTCAATCCGGAGGTACCACGTGCGGAAAGTCGCAGTGGGTCTACTCGGGCTCTCGCTGACCGCGACAGGGCTTACCGTCGGCGCTTCCGCCGCCGCGGCGCCTGCCACGGCCCCGGCCGCCCAGTCGATCGCGGAGCCCGCCCACGCCGAACACGACCTGCCGAACCCGCTGGAGGACAAGCGTCGCGCCCTGCGTGAGCAGGGCCTGAGCGAGGTTCTCTCGGGGCGGGCCGAGGCGGAGCGGATCAACGGCAGCACGGTGGTCAAGGTCGGCGAGCGGGCCACCAAGGGTGGCAAGGCCGGCCGCAACGCCAAGACCACCAAGGGCGGCAAGGGCCCGACCGAGAAGCAGTACGTCGAACTGTCGCGGGAGAAGACCGACCGGATCTTCGTGATCCTCGCCGAGTTCGGCAACGAGCGGCACCCGGACTACCCCGACCAGGACACCGACCCCGACACCCCCGGCCCGACGCGGTTCGACGGGCCGATGCACAACGAGATCCCGCAGCCGGACCGCCGGGTGGACAACTCCACCGTCTGGCAGCCGGACTACGACGCCGACCACTTCAGGAAGCTCTACTTCGGCACCGGCCCCGGCGACGAGTCGGTGAAGCAGTACTACGAGGCCCAGTCCTCCGGGCGCTACAGCGTGGACGGTGTGGTCACCGACTGGGTGAAGGTCAACTTCAACCAGGCCCGGTACGGTCGGTCCAGTGGCTACCCGTGCGACGGGATCGTCTGCAACAACGTCTGGGCGCTGGTGCGCGACGCCGCCAACCAGTGGGTCGCCGACCAGAAGGCGGCCGGGCGGACCGACGAGGAGATCGCCGCCGACGTGCGGGCGATGGACCAGTGGGACCGGTACGACCACGACGGTGACGGCGACTTCAACGAGCCGGACGGCTACATCGACCACTTCCAGATCGTGCACGCCGGTGGCGACATGGCCGACGGTGACCCGATCTACGGCGAGGACGCGATCTGGAGCCACCGCTGGTACGCGTACGCCTCCGACCAGGGGCGCACCGGCCCGCCGAACTTCCCGGCCGGCGGCACCCAGATCGGCGACACCGGGATCTGGATCGGCGACTACACGATCCAGCCGGAGAACGGCGGTCGCAGCGTCTTCTACCACGAGTACGCGCACGACCTGGGCCTCCCGGACGACTACAACGTCATCAGCGGTGGCGACAACAACAACGAGCACTGGACCCTGATGGCCCAGAGCCGCCTCGGCGCCAAGAACGACGGTGGCATCGGCGAGCGCGGCGGTGACCTCGGTGCGTGGAACAAGCTCCAGCTCGGCTGGCTCGACTACGAGGTGATCGTGGCCGGGCAGAAGCGCACGCTGGTGCTCGGCCCGCAGGAATACAACACCAAGGAGGCCCAGGCCGCCGTGGTGGTGCTGCCCGAACGGGAGTACACGTTCGAGAACGGCGCGCCGTTCGAGGGCGACAAGCAGTTCTTCTCCGGCAACGCCGACGACCTGAACAGCACCCTGACCAGGACGTTCGACCTGAGTGGGGCGTCGTCGGCAAGCGTCTCGCTGAAGGGCCGCTACAGCATCGAGGCGGACTACGACTACCTGTTCTTCGAGACCTCGACCGACGGTGGTCAGACCTGGACGCCGCAGCCCGGCACCGCCGACGGTCGGCCGTTCAAGGAGATCTCCCCCGGCCGGTACGCGCTGGACGGCAGCACCGACGACGAGTGGGTCGACGTTCAGGTCCCGCTGGACTCGGTGGCCGGCAACACCGTCGGATTCCGGCTGCGCTACCAGACGGACGGCGCGGTCGCCGAGGGTGGGTTCTTCGGTGACGCGATCACCCTGACCGCCGACGGGCAGACGGTCTTCGTCGACGGTGCCGAGGACGGTGCCACCGGCTGGACGCTGGCCGGCGGGTTCGAGGTGGTCGAGGAGACGTACACCCGGAGCTTCCCGAACTACTACATCGCCGGGACCCGGCAGTACATCTCGTACGACAAGTACCTCAAGACCGGCCCGTACTTCTTCGGGTACGCCAACACCAAGCCGGACTTCGTGGACCACTACGCGTACCAGGAGGGTCTGCTGATCTCGTACTGGAACACCCGGTGGTCGGACAACGACACGTTCGCGCACCCGGGCGAGGGCCGGAACCTGATCATCGACTCCCGGCCCCGGCCGATCTACAACCTGACCGGTCAGCCCTGGCGGGCCCGGATCCAGGTCTACGACGCGCCGTTCAGCCTCAAGAAGGCCGACTCGTTCACGCTGCACCTCAACAGCCAGCCCCAGTACATCCGGGGCCAGGCGGCGCAGCCGCTGTTCGACGACACCAAGCAGTACTGGTTCCCGGAGCTGCCCAACCACGGCGTCAAGCTCCCGGCCACCGGCACCAAGATCCGGGTGCTGGAGCAGGACGGCATCTACACCAAGGTCCGGTTCTCCTGAGCCACCGACCTGACGCGACGACGCCCCGGGCAGGCCATCTGCCCGGGGCGTCGCCCCTGCCGGGCCAGTGCCCCGGTCGGCCCGGCCGGGGCACCGGCGGCGGGGTCATAGGCTGTCGGTCATGACCGAGCAGCGTGGCGACGCCGTCGACGAATCCTGCGTCCTCACCGAGGGGCCGTGGACGCACCGGTTCGTCGGCGCCAACGGCAGCCGGTTCCACGTCGTGGAGGCGGGCACCGGTCCGATGGTGCTCTTCCTGCACGGCTTTCCCGAGCACTGGTGGGCCTGGCAGCAGATGCTGCCGGCGGTCGCCGACGCCGGTTTCCGCGCCGTCGCCGTCGACCTGCGCGGCTACGGCGCCAGCGACAAACCACCCCGGGGGTACGACGGCTACACCCTCGCCGCCGACGTGGCCGGGCTGATCCGCGCACTGGGTGAACGGTCGGCGACCGTGGTCGGCGCCGGTGCCGGCGGGATGATCGGTTGGACGGTGGCCTCGTTCCACCCCAACCTGGTCCGTCGGCTGGTGGTGCTCGGCGCACCGCACCCGCTGCGGCTGCGCGCCGGGATCTTCGCCGACCCGCGTGGCCAGTTCGCCGCCTCCACGCCCGCGCTGCGGTTCCAGATTCCGCGCTACGAGCACGTCCTCACCCGGGACGACGCCCGGGCGGTGGAGGAGATCCTGCGCCGCTGGGGTGGCCCCCGGTGGGTGAACGGCCCGGAGTTCGCCGGGTACGCCCATCGCTACCGGGAGGCGATGCGCATCCCGCAGGCCGCGTTCTGCGCCCTGGAGGGTTACCGCTGGGCGTTCCGGTCGGTGCTGCGGCTGCACGGGTACCGGTTCGTCAAGCTCATGCAGCGCCCCCTGGTCACGCCCACCCTGCAACTGCACGGCGCGCTCGACGTGGCCTCGTTGCCGCGCACCGCGCAGGGGTCGGGCCGCTACGTCAGCGCGGCGTACGAGTGGCGGCTGCTGGACGACGTGGGGCACTTCCCGCACCTGGAGACACCGGAGCTGGTGCTGGGCGAGGTGCTGCGCTGGACGAAGTCCTGACCGGTGCTCAGATCCGCTGTTCGCGGACGTCGGTGACCTCGCCGACCGGCGCCCAGCCCTGGTAGACCCCGAAGTCGAAGGCTTCCAACCGCATCGCCTGGGCGACCGGCCACCGGCCACCGGTGTACTCGACCCGCAGCCATCCGTCGTGCACGGCCAGCACGATGAACGGCTGTCCCTGCCAGGTGCAGGTCGTCCGGACGTACGCCAACTCCTCGACCTCGGCAGCCGGGACGACGCGGACGTGGCGGCCGGCGCGGACCTCCTCGAAGCCGTCGGCGGCCTCCGGCCGGTAGAGCCGGATGTCGCTGCCGTCCGGGCTGGCCTGGTACTCCCGGCCCCGCCAGCGGGCCACGTAGCCGTCGCGCATCACCGCTCACCCACCTGCCGCCAGGCGAGCGTGTCGGTGTCGAGCACGGCGACCAGCCGTTCGGTGCCGTCCGCGCCGATCCGCAACAGTTGGGTGCCGTGCGGCAGCCGGACACTGTCCACCTTGAACTCGGCCACCACGTCGGAACTCTCGCCGGGGGCGAACCCGTTACCCCGGAACGGCGGACGCTCGATCACCCAGCCCTCCATCGCCCGCATGGCGGCCTCACTCTGCCCGCCGTACGGGATCCGGTAGAGGCTCGGCCGGTACGCCGGCCACCTGAGCACGTAGATCTGCTCGGCGTCGGCCGCGAAGGGCGACTCGGGATGGTTGAGGCCGAGCGCCTCGTACAGTTTCGCCGGGGTGTCGAGATGGGCCAGCTCACCGGCCCGGTGTACGAAGCCGGAGACCCGGTCGTAGCCGCGTTCCAGGTAGTAGCCGAGCTGGCTGGGGGCGATCGCCTTCTGCATCACGATCGGCCGCACCGGGTCGACGACCGGTGCGGCCTCCCGTGGGCTGCGTGACGACATCGACGGCTCGGTCGCCGACTCGGTCTCCCGCTCCGGCTCGTCACCGAGCCCCAGCTCGGCGGCCCAGGTGGCCAGCCCGACGATCTGTTCACCGGGCAGCTTGGCCCCGACCGGCGTACCGGGATTGACCGCGAACGACCATGACGTGTCCGGCCAGCAGCGGATCAGTTGCACGAAGCGGACCTGGAGCGTCTCGGCGGCGGCCGGATCGGTGTGATCGGCCAGCCGCTGTGGCGAGGTGTACGCCACCACGAAGGTCTGGCCGTCCAGTTGCACGGTGGGCCAGACGAAGCCGGGTTCGCCCGGTCGGGTGCCCGCGACGGAGTCGGCCGCCACCGGCATGAGGACCCGGGCCAGCAGCAGCGTGGACAGGAACGTGTCGGTGCTGCCGGCCTCCGCCGCCTCCAGCAGGTTCACCTCGACGTCGTTGGCCGGCGTGAAGTCGGCACCGGCGGCCGGTGGCGCGGCAGCGGATGCCGTGTCCGGTACGGCGGCCGGGATGGTCTGCACCGTCGGCTCGGCCCCGTCGCCAGACACGTCCGCCCCGGCTTGCGGGGACGTGGGCGACACCGGCGGCGTGATCACCTCGGTGGCGATCGCCGACTCCGGCGTCGTCCCCCGGAGCAGGACGGTCTGCTGCTCGGGCCCGACCAACGGGACGTCAGCAGTCGGCTCGGCCCCGACCGACGGCACCTCGGCCGTCGCCTCGGACCCGATTGGCGGAACCTCAGCGGTCGGCTCGGCCTGGACCGACGGCACGTCGGCGGTCGGCTCGGATGCCATCGTGGGGATCCATCCGGTCGGATCCGCCACCGTGGGCACCCACGCCGTCGTCTCGGGCTCCACCGTCGGCACCCACGCCGTCGTCTCCGGCTCGGTCGACGGGACCGGCGCGGTCGGCTCGGCCTCGACCGTGGGCACCCACGTGGTCGGCTCGGCCTCCACCAACGGAACCTGCGCGGTCGGCTCCGCCGTCGGCATCGGAACCCGCACCGTCGGCTCCGCCCCCGCAGACGGCACCTCGACGGTGGGCTCGGCCCCGACTGTCGGCACCCACGCCGTCGTCTCGGGTTCCACCGTCGGCACCCACGCCGTCGTCTCCGGCTCGGTCGACGGAACCCGGGCGGTGGGTTCGTCGGACGGCACCCGAACGGTCGGCTCGGCCCCGACCGTGGGCACCCATGTGGTCGGCTCGGCCTCCACCAACGGAACCTGCGCGGTCGGCTCCGCCGTCGGCGTCGGGACCCGTACCGTCGGCTCGGCCTCGACCGGCGGAACGCGCAGTGTCGGCTCGGCGCTCGGGGCAGTGGCGGGCTCGTACGGCCGGGGCGGGACGTCGTCGATCGAGCTGAGGTCGCGGGCCTCGATGATGGTGCCCTCGATCACGATCGGGGTGAAGCCACGGCGGGGCGCGGGCGGGCCGGAGACCGGTTCCGCAGCCGACAGTTCCTCCGTGGGCTCGGCGGGGGCACGCGGGGGCAGGGCCTCGGTGGGGTCACCGCTGTCGGCGTGACCACCCGGTGCCGTCCAGCCGTTCGGCGGGGGCACCCGCAGTGGGCGGGTCGGCTCCTGCGGCGCACCACCGGGCGACGGCACCTGTTGGGTCGGCTCGCCACCGGGCTCGGGGCGGACGCCCGACTCGGCACCGCCGAAGTCGAAGGCGCGGGTCTGCCCCTCGGCGGACGGATCACCGGCCGTGCCGCGTCGGGGGAACGGCTGCGCACCACGGGCCGCCAGCCGGGACGGCGGGGTCGCCCGGTCGGTCAGCCGGTCGGCGCGCTGGCTGGTACGGGAGTTCGCCGGCTCGAAGAAGGACTTGCGGGGCGCCTGGCCGGTGTCGGCGGTACGGCCGTTGGTCGGCGGGCCGGCTCGGCCCGGGGTGCCCGGCCAGCCGGGACCGGCCACCGTCGGCTCCTCGCCTTGCGCCGGCACCGGTCGACCCGGTGGCGGACCGACCGGTTCTTCCACCCGTCCACCACCGACCGCGCTCAGTCGACTGCCGAGGGTTTCCTGACCGGCGGCGCGGTCCGGGGCGGGGGCGCTCCGCCCGAGGTCGGATCGACCCGGCGGGGCTCCACCGGGCCGCTGGTGCGGACCGGCCACCGTGCCGGGCGCCGCCACCGGCGACTCGGGCAACTGGAAGGCCGCCGGGGCCACCGGTTGCGGCGAGGGCGGGGCCGGGCGTACCGGGCCGATTCCGGACGACCGTGGGGTGACCGCCGGGGCGGGCGGAGTGTTCTGGGCGCGGGCGTCGCGCGAGCGGTTCAGCGCCTCCACCCGTTCCAACCGGGCCCGTGCACCGACCGTGCGCCCGGGCAGCCGGACGTCGCCCCGGGACAACTGGGAGACGTACCAGGCGGGCAGGTAGCCCTCGATCGGCAGGCCGGGATTGACGGCCAGCCACCACTCGTGGTTGGGCCAGCCGGCGGCCAGCTCGGCGTACCCGGAGCGTCGGCTGGGCCCGGCGTGGTCACCGAGGCAGGACCGCATCGCCTCGGCGGAGGTGAACGCCAACACGTGGGTGCGGCCACCGGTCGTCCAGGTGCCCCAACCCGCTGGCACCTGGCCCGGGACGGGCTGGGCGGAGATCGGCAACAGCAGCTCGACCCGGGACAGGATGCGGAAGTACGACTGCTGGTCGTTGCCGCGCAGCGCGTCCCGCATCGCCGCCTCGGCCTCGGTGGCCGGCGCCCAGTCGGTCACGGCCACCCCTCCTCCCGGGCACAGCCATAGGTATCGCTTACAACCTACAAGGTGTCCACAAGATCACAATGCCAGGCCGCCGCCGGTCCGCCCGGTTCGCCGGGTGGCGCTAACATCCCGTTCCGGTGTCGACACGATACGGAGGCGGCCGATGTCTTGGTACGTCCCGCGCCCGCTCCTGGCCGGCGTGGCCGCCGCCCTGCTGGCCGGGCCGGTGACATCGACGCCCGCCGTGGCGACGCGGCCCGTACCGGCCGAACTCCCGGCGGCTGCGGTCGCGCCGGGCTGCGCCGCGCCGCCGACACCGGCCCGTCCGGTCGCCGCGGCACCCTGGCCGCAGGACCGGTACGCCCCGGCACGGCTGTCAGCGCTGGCCGACGGGTCCGGGGTGACCGTCGCGGTGGTCGACTCGGGCGTGGACCGCCGTCATCCGCAGCTCGCCGGTCGGGTGCTCGACGGTCTCGACCTGCTCGACCCCGGCGGCGACGGCACCCGGGACTGCGTCGGGCACGGCACCGGCGTGGCAAGCGTCATCGCCGCCGCACCGCATGACGGCGTCGCCTTCCACGGTCTGGCGCCGAACGCCAAGATCCTGCCGGTCCGGGTCAGCGAACAGCAGGTCGTGGACGGTCAGGGTGCGGGACGCACGGTCGCTGCGGAGGAGTTCGCCACGGCGATCCGCTGGGCGGTCGACAACGGTGCCGACGTGATCAACCTGTCCGTGGTGCTCTACGCCGACCGGCCGCCGGTCCGTGCCGCGGTCGCCTACGCGGCGGCCCGGGACGTGGTCGTGGTGGCCGCCGCCGGCAACCTGCACGGCGAGGGCGATCCGCGCCCCTACCCCGCCGCCTACGAGCCGGTGATCGGGGTCGGCGCGATCGGTGCCGACGGGACACGGGCCGGGTTCTCCCAGACCGGCCCCTACGTCGACCTGGTGGCCCCCGGCACCGACGTGCTGATCGCCGCGCCCGGACGCGGCCACCAGCGGGCCGAGGGGACCAGTTACGCCGCGCCCTTCGTGGCCGCGACCGCCGCGCTGGTGCGCCAGTACCGCCCCGACCTGAGTGCTACGGAGGTGACCCGCCGGATCCTCGCGACCGCCGACCCGGCTCCCGGCAGGGGGTACGGCGTGGGGGTGCTCAATCCGTACCGGGCGGTCACCGAGGAGGTCGGCACGACGCCGCGCGCGCGACCGGCGGGCGGGCTGGACGCGGAGCGGCCGGACCCGGCACGTGCGGCACAGGAGTCCCGGCGGGCTGCGGTGCGGGAGCGGGCGGCCCTGTTCACCGCCGCCGGGCTGCTGGCGGTGACCGTCGTCGTGCTGGCCGCCGTCCTCGTGCCGCAGGGTGTCCGGCGACGGTGGCGTCCGGCCGAGCCACGCTGACCGGAGCAGTCGTTCAACGATCGCCGGTCACGGTGGGGCCGACCGACGACCGCACCCGGCGGTCGACCCCACCTCCGGTCACTGGAACAGGCCGGCGTTGCGCTTCTCGGTGTCGAGATAGTCGGTCGCGGACTCGTCCACCGCCACCTTGATGTCGCGCAGCATCATCTGGAGGTCCTGTGAGGCGTTGCGCCACCGGGCCTGCCGCTGCTCGTACGCCTGCTGCGCCTCGCCGGACCAGCTCGACACCAGCGGAGCGGCATCCTGCTCCAGTTGGCCGAGCTGCGATTCGAGCGTGTTCAGGGCCCGCTGGATGTCCGCGCTTGCCTGTTGCAGCGCGGCGAAGTTGACGACCAGCACACCGTTCTCCATCCGAAGTCTTCCCCCTGGGTCGTGGCCCGAGGCCCGTCGCACAGGGACCGGCCGGCCGGCGTGGTGCCGGATCGCCGCCCGGGCTCCGCCCCGGCTCGACCGTCGCCCTGATGAACGGGCCTCAGAGCGGCAGCTGGATGCCGCCGCGGTTGGTGGCGGACACCCGGCCGGCCGCCTCGGTGTCCGATGCGTCGTACTTCGCACCTGCGGTGCGGATCGCGCCTGCGGTCTCCCGGAGGGCCCGCTGCAGGTTCGCCTGATCCTGCGCCCACTGCTGCTTCACCTGCTCGAACGACCGGCCGCCCGCCCCGCGCCAGGCCTGCTGGAGAATCGCCAGCTGGGCCAGCAGTCCACTGAGCATCGACTGCAACGACTGGTCCGTCTGCTCGAACTTCGCCGCGGTCTGTTGCATCACCGCGGCCTCTGCCTGGGTCTGGGAGGACACCCCGACGTCACCTCGTCTCTCGATCGTGGCTGGCCCATGGACGACACCACCCGCGCCGCCGGAGGGCGAGCGCGACGCGGGACGGACCAACGAGAACTCGTCGCTGAGAGTAGCGACACCATCGCATTTCTGCTACCCCGCCATGCTCCCCTGTGGACAACGCGGCAGCCGGGCGGGCTACTACGATGGGCCTCGATGACGTCGCGGGGTGTGATCGACCGACGGGCCGCAGCGCCGGACACCGGCGCCCTCGCCCACCGCGCCGCCGATGCCCACCCCTTGACCGGCGACGGGCGGGACCGACCACAGTGGAGACCGAGCGCGTACCGGCCGAGCGTGGGCCAGATCGTCACCACGCAGGTGGCCGTGGCGATGCTCGTCGCCGCATCGGGTCTGGGCGCGCTGCCGACGGCGACCGCCGCCCTGCCGGCCGGAGCGCTGCTGGCCGGTGCCTGGGTCCGGGTACGTCGACGGTGGTTGCACGAGTGGCTGCGGCTGGGGTCCGGGTATCTGATCCGCCGTCGCCGGGTCCACCACGCGACGACACTGCTCGACCTGGTCGACCCGGACGCGGTCGTCCGCCCCGTCGAGCTGGCCGGATCCCCGGCCGCCGCCGTCGACGACCCGGGTGGCCTGGTGGCCCTGTTGGACGTCGGCGACGCCACCGACCTGCTCGGTGCGGGCGTCCGCGCGCTGCCCCCGCCCGCCGCGCTGCTGCCGACCCGCACGGCCGACCTGCCACCGGTACGCGTGCAGTTCCTGCTCACCATCACGGCGGCACCGGCGGTCGCGGCCGGTGGCGGGCCGGTGTCCACCTCGTATCGGCAGCTCACCGACGGGCGACTGGCCGGCGGGGAACGCGTGGTGCTGGCCGTCCGGGTGGTGCGCGTGCCGGGCTGGCCCGAGGAGGCGTTGCAACGGGCGCTCGCCGGTACCGTACGCCGGATGGTGCGGCGGCTGCGGCCACTGACCGTTCGTCCGCTCGGCCCGCAGGCGACCCTGCGCATACTCGCCGACCTCGCGCACCACGACGGACGCCCGTTGCGGGAGACCTGGCAGGGTGTCCGGTGCGGTGGACTGGTGCAGTGCACCTTCACGCTCCGACGCTGGTCGACCGAGCCGTTGCGCCGGTTGGTGCCCCGACTCTCCGCACTGCCGGTGACCGCCACCACGGTGTCGCTGCTGGCCGACACCGAGACTCCGGGCCGGAGCGAGCTGACGGTCCGCCTGAGCGCGGCGACGCCCGCCGAGCTGTCCACCGCCGGCCGCGCGCTGGAGCAGATCGTGCGGGCCGCCGGTGGGGTGCTCGTCCGCAACGACGGCACCCACCTGTGCGGCTTCGCCGGCACGCTTCCGCTGGCGCTGCCGCTTCGGTCGGGTGCGGTGCGACCGCTGAGCCGTCGCCGGGGCCCCTCGACACCGTCCGCCGCGGACGACGGGGAGCCGACCCTGTCGTACGGTTCGGCCGGGTTGATGCTCGGCACCAACCGGCACGGTGGACCCGTCACGGTCCGGTTGTTCCGGCCGGAGAGCACCCGGGTGATGCTCGTCGGCGGGGTGCCCACCGCCCAGTTGGTGGCCGTGCGGGCGATGGCGCTCGGCGCCCGGGTGGTGGTCCAGACCACCCGGCCACACGCCTGGGAGCCCTTCGTGCGCGGCGTCGGCGTACCCGGTCGGGTGATCCCGCTGGTGCCACCGGACGGTCCGACGGAGGGTCCGCCCGCGACCCCGCTGTCCCCGGTGCTCGTGGTGCGGGACGCGCCGCCACCGCCACCGGGCCCGCGTCCGGGCGCGCCCTGGCAGACCATCATGCTGGTCCGCGACGAGCTGACCTCGGCCGACGCGGACGCGCTGGCCCGCGCCGACCTGGCGGTGCTGTCGCCGCTGAGTCGGGCCGGTTCGGCGGTCGCGGGTGGCGCGTTGGGCCTCGGCGACGCCGCGCAGTGGTTGGCGCGCGCTCGGCCCGACATGGTGGCGGTGGTCAACCGGCGAGCCCTGCGTTGGGCGCTGTTGACCGTCACGCCGATCGAAGCGCAGCTCATCGGGGCAGCCGTCCGACATGGGCGCAGTTGATCACGTGGGTTTCGCCGGTACGCCGGCCGTGACACCATGCCCGCCATGGATTTTCTGAAAGGTCTACTGATCCGGGTCGGCGCCACGGCGGTGGCCTTCTGGCTGGCCACTGTGGTCATCCCCGGCATCTCCCTGAGCACCGACTCGTTCGGTGAGACGGTGTTGACGCTGGTCCTCGTCGCGGTCATCTTCGGCGTGGTGAACGGGGTGCTCCAGCCGATCATCAAGACCGTCGGGTGCGGCTTCTACCTGCTCACCCTCGGTCTGATCGCACTTGTGGTCAACGGTCTGCTGTTCCTGCTCACCGGCTGGATCGCCGACCAGGTGGGGCTGCCCTTCGACGTGGACGGCTTCTGGCCCGCCGCGGTGCTGGGTGCCCTCTTCGTCGGCATCGTCACCTGGATCCTCGGCGCCATCCTCGACCGCGACTGACCCGGGGGCGACTCGACCTCGTCGACCGCCCCGACCGACCGTCCGCCGGGCGGTCACCCTCGACACCGACGGTGACCGCCCGACCCACGGCGGGTAAGTGGGCCGCACCGAACTGCCGGGCCGACTAGGGTCCCGAGGGTGTTCACCCGGACCCGCCACGACGGCTACACGATCAGCACCTCGCCCGACCTGCTCGACCTGGACCTGGTGCACACCTGGCTCTCCACCGACGCGTACTGGGCGCTCGGGCGGGACCGCGCGACGGTGGGTGCGGCGTTCGCCGGTTCGCTCGGGTTCGGCGTGTACCGCCCGACGGACCGCCGACAGGTCGCCGTCGCGCGGGTGATCACGGATCGGGCCACCTTCGCCTACCTCTGCGACGTCTACGTGGACCGGGCCGAACGCGGCCACGGGTTGGGCACCTGGTTGGCCGGTGCCGTCCGCGACCATCTCGCCGAGATCGGCGTACGCCGGATCCTGCTCGCCACCAACGACGCGCACGGGGTGTACGCGAAGCTCGGCTTCACCGTCGTACGCGCCGACCGGTGGATGGAGTTCGACCGGCGTGAGTCGACGGTGACGCCGCTCACCAGCAAGGATCCACAGGGCGATCCGCCCCTTACGGTGAACACGTGACACCGCTCCGCCTCGGATACCTCTACGGCCTGGTCGCGTACCTGCTGTGGGGGTTCTTCCCGCTGTACTTCAAGCTGCTACGCCCGACCGGTCCGCTGGAGATCCTGGCCCACCGGGTCATCTGGTCGGTGGTGTTCGTCGCCCTACTGCTCGCCGTGATGCGCAACATCGGGTTCCTGCGGGCCCTGCTGCGTCGGCCGCGCGCCCTGGCCGGGGTCGGTGCCGCCGCCACCCTGATCGCGGTGAATTGGTTCACCTACATCTACGGCGTGAACTCCGACCGGGTGGTGGAGACCGCCCTCGGTTACTTCATCAACCCGCTGGTGGTGGTCCTGCTCGGTGTGCTGGTGCTGCGGGAGCGGCTGCGCCCGGCGCAGTGGGCCGCGCTCGGGGTCGGTGCGCTGGCGGTGGCGGTGCTCACCGTCGACTACGGCCGGCTGCCGTACCTCGCCCTGACGCTGGCCTTCACGTTCGGCGGATACAGCCTGGTGAAGAAGCGGCTGGGGCTGCCCCCGGCGGAGGGCCTCTTCGTCGAGTCCGCCGTGCTGGCCGTGCCGGCGCTGGTGTTCCTCGGCTGGCTCGCGACCACCGGCGACGCCACCTTCGGCCGGGTCTCGGTCGGGCACGCGCTGCTGCTGGTGCTGGCCGGCGCGTTGACCGCCATCCCGCTGCTCCTCTTCGCGGGTGCCGCGAACCGGCTGCCGCTGACCGCGCTGGGCATGCTCCAGTACGTGGCGCCGATCCTCCAACTGGCCTGCGGTGTGCTGATCTTCCACGAGCCGATGCCACCCGCGCGCCTGGTCGGCTTCGGGCTGGTCTGGCTCGCGCTGATCGTCTTCACCGCCGACGCGGTCCGGCACGCCCGACGCACCCGCCGTTCCCGCCAGGAGAGCGAGATCGGGGCGGCGGCGGCCGTGCCCGCCCCACGCTGACCGGTCCACTCCCACGCCGACCGGTCCGCGGCACGCCGACCGGCGGTTCAGCGGACGTCGTAGGCCAGCACGGGGGTGCCGTCGGCGCGGATGAGTTCCAGCCGGACCAGTTCGGCGTTGGTGAACCGGGTCGCGCCGGTGATCCGCAGATCGTCGCCGGGCGCGGCACGCCACGAGCCGATCTGCTCCTCCGCACCGTCCGGCCCGTACGCCACCAGCCGGAAGGCGTGCGCCTTGCCGTATCCGGTGTGCTCGTCGTACCCGCAGTGCATGGTGACCTCGGTGCCCCAGTCGGTGTGCCGCAGGCCGATCTCGGCGTGCACCGGCACCGTGCCGCTCACCGGCTCCATCGCGACCAGGCGCACCTGTGCCAGCGGCGGCGAGCCCGGTTGCTCGGTCGGCAGCATCGTCGCCACACCGAAGCCGACCAGCAGGGCGAAGGCCGCCGCCGCGAGACCGGTCACCGCGTACCGAAGCCGGTTGGCCTGCCGCTCCCGGCGCCGACGGTCCCGCGCGGCGTTGAGCAGCTCGGGCACCCGGGGGTTCTCCGGCGGCGGGAGGAACTGCTCCAGGCTCGACGGGTCCAGCCGACCGAGCAGGCCGGGCAGCACGGCGATCTCCGAGACCGACTGCTGGCAGTCGTGGCAGCCGACGAGGTGACGTTCGTACGCGGCCCGGTCGGCGGGTGAGAGGGCGCCCAGGACGTACGCGCCATCGTCGAAGGCGTGGTCGCAACGGCTCATCCGGTCACCCCCATCTCCGCCAGCACCAACCGTAGTGAGCGCAGCGCGTAGTGGGTACGGGACTTCACGGTGCCCGGCGGCACGCCGAGCCGGGAGGCCGCCTCGGACACCGAACGGCCCTGGTAGAAGCACTCGACGAGGACGTCCCGGTGGGACGGGCTGAGCCGGTTCAGCGCCTCCGCCACGGTCCACGCCTCGACGGCGCGTTCCGTCTCGTCCACGACCTCGCTGGGCTCGGGCAGTTCGTCGGTGTAGACCTCGCCGACCCGGGTCGACCGGCGCCGCCAGGCGTCGATGGCGAGGTTGCGCGCGGTGGTGAACAGCCAGGCGCGGACCGAACCGCGCCGGGGGTCGAGCGACTCCGGATGCCGCCAGGCCCGCAGCAGCGTCTCCTGCACCAGGTCCTCGGCGCGCTGCCGGTCGCCGTTGACCAGCCGCAACGCGTGCGCGTACAGCGCCTCGGCATGCTCGTCGTGCAGGGCGCGCAGCAGGTGGGCGTCGTGGTCGCTGATGGTCCTCTCCTCGCTCTCGACCGAGCGGGCGCGGCGTTACGACCAGGGATACGTGCGGTCACGCCGAACAGTTCACCGTGTGCGCGACCTGGGATTCCCGACGGGGAGTTCATCGCCGGTTCACATCGAGGCCGACCACCGCTCACCACGCCCTCCTAGCGTCCGGCGGGTACCCGTCGGTGAGCTGCACCGGCGCGTGACCCTCAGGAGGCTCCTCCCATGAGCGACCGTCCCCGGCTGCTCCCGCTGCTGGGCACTCCCCGCCACGGCAGCCGCGACGCCATGACCTGTCTCTACCGCTGCGGCAACGCCTGCGACCACCCGGTGCCCAACACCTCCGACAACGCCTACCTCGGCGACCTGGTCGACGCCGAGGTCTCCCGCCGGGGCCTGGTCCGCGCCGGGGCGGTCGGTGCGCTGGTGCTCGGCTTCGGCGGTGGCGCCGGGGCACTGGCCGGCGGCGCTGCCGCCGCTGCGGCACCCGGCTCCCCGGTGGTGCCCGAGGCCACCACCTTCGCCCCGGGCGGCCGGGGCGTCGGCAGCGGAGCGCTGACCTTCTCGCCGATCCCGCCGAACACGCTGGACAGCTTCGTGGTGCCGAACGGCTACGACCACGCGGTGGTGATCCGCTGGGGTGACCCGGTGCTGCCCGGCGCGCCCGCCTTCGACCTGCGCCGGCAGACGGCCGCCGCGCAGGCCCGCCAGTTCGGCTACAACAACGACTTCGTCGGTGTGCTGCCGCTGGACAAGGGCGGACGGCGGGCCCTGCTCGTGGTCAACCACGAGTACACCAACGAGGACCTGATGTTCCCCGGCTTCACCAGCCTCGACGCGCTCACCGCCGAGCAGGTGAAGGTGTCGATGGCCGCGCACGGCATGTCGGTGGTGGAGATCGAGCGGGTCGCCGGCACCGGGCAGTGGCGCGCGGTCACCTCGGGCCGCCGCCCGTACAACCGGCGGGTCGACGCGTTGAGCAGCACCTTCGAGCTGACCGGCCCGGCCGCCGGGTCGGCCTTCGTGAAGACCGCCGCCGACCCCAGGGGACGTACGGTGGTCGGCACGTTGAACAACTGCGCCGGAGGGGTGACCCCGTGGGGCACCGTGCTCTCCGGTGAGGAGAACTTCAACCAGTACTTCGTCGGCGGTGACGCCGCCCCGGCGGCCGACAAGCCCCGACTGGCCCGGTACGGCATCAACACCACCACCCGCTACCCCAGCGGCAACCGCAAATGGGACCGCGCCGCCGACCGGTTCGACCTGGCCAAGCACCCGAACGAGGCGAACCGACACGGCTGGATCGTGGAGATCGACCCGTACGACCCGGCCAGCCGCCCCCGCAAGCACACCGCGCTGGGCCGATTCAAGCACGAGGGCGCGAACGTGATCGTGGCCCGCAGCGGACACGTGGTCGCGTACATGGGCGACGACGAGCGCTTCGACTACCTGTACAAGTTCGTCTCGGACCGCAAGTTCATCAGGGGCGACTCCTGGGTCGCCCGCAAGCACAACCTGACGCTGCTGGAGTCCGGCACGCTCTATGTCGCCCGGCTCGACCAGACCAGCGCCGACGAGATCGACGGGTCCGGCCGGCTGCCCTCGGACGGCGCCTTCGACGGCAGGGGCCGTTGGATCAAGCTGGTCAGCGGCAACCGTTCCTTCGTGGACGGGATGACCGCCGCCGAGGTGCTCACCTTCACCCGCTTCGCCGGTGACAAGGTCGGCGCCACCAAGATGGACCGCCCGGAGGACGTCGAGCCGAGCCTGCTCACCGGCAAGGTCTACGTGGCGTTGACCAACAACACCAACCGGGGTGTCGGCAGCAACCCCGGGCCGGACGAGGCCAACCCGCGCAGCAACAACAGGCACGGGCAGATCCTGGAGCTGGTCGAGCACCGGGGCGACAACACCGCCGAGACCTTCACCTGGTCGCTGCCGATCGTCTGCGGCGACCCGGCGGACCCGTCGACCTACTTCTCCGGGTACGACAAGACCAAGGTGTCGCCGATCTCCTGCCCGGACAACGTGGCCTTCGACGTCACCGGCAACCTCTGGATCTCCACCGACGGCAACGCCCTGGGCAGCAACGACGGCCTCTTCGCCACCCCGACCGACGGGCCGGAGCGGGGCCACCTCAAGCAGTTCCTCACCGTGCCGCGCGGTGCGGAGACCTGCGGGCCGTTCATCACCGGCGACAACCGCTCGCTCTTCGTCGCCGTCCAGCACCCGGGCGAGGTCACCGGCGCCTCCGTCGACAACCCGGCCTCCACCTGGCCGGACGGCGACTACGCCAAACCGGGCGTGGTGGTGACCTGGCGGCTGGACGGCGGACCGGTCGGTAGCTGACCCCGCCCCGGCTCCGTGCCGGCCGCTTCCCGACGGCCCTCTTCCCACCAGGAAGGGGGCCGTCTCGCGCCGGGCAACCCTCGCGGGTCAGCCCTCGGCGGCTCGGTCGGCTCCGGTCAGTTCTCGGCGGCCAGGCAGTCGGCGATCGCGCGGGCGGTGGCGATCAGCTTCGTGCGGACCACCCGGGCGGAGGTCATCATCTCGCTGGCCGGCAGCGCGCAGGCCAGCACCGTCCGTCGTTCCATGTCCTTGTCGGGGGTGACCAGGACGGCCGCGCAGGCCACCCCCTGCCGGAACTGGCCCAGTTCGAGCTGCATCCCGCGCCGCTCGCCGGCCGCCAGGTCGGCCTCGAACGCCTCCGGTGTGGTCAGGGTCGCGCTGGTGAACGGCCGCATGCCGTACTCCCGCAGGTAGCGGTGCCGCTGTTCGGCGGTGAGCGTGGCGAGCAGCGCCTTGCCCAGCGCGGTCGCGTGCGCCCCCTCGTCGAACCCGGGAACGAGATCCTCCAGGTACGGCGAACGGTTCCCCTCCGCGACGGCGGTGATGGCGACCTGGCCGCCCACGAAGCGGCCGAGATAGTGGCTCCACCCGGTCTCGATGGCCGCGCGACGCAGGTTCTCCCCCACGGCGGGCGAGCCCCGGAACGCGGCGACCAGCTCGCGGTAGCGGTCGGCCACCTCCAGCCCCACGATGTACGTGCCGTCCTCCCGGCGGATCACGTAACCCTCGTACGCCAGTGTGCGGACCAGGTGGTACGTCGTGGCCACGGTCAGCTCGCATCGCCGGGCGATCTGCTTCACCGTCAGCCCACGCGGGGCACGGCCGACCGACTCGAGCACTCGAAGTGCGCGGGAGACGCTTCGGATCAGATCCGAAGGTTCCGCCAGGGGGTCACGCACAACCACCTCCGCCACCGGGGACTTACACCATATGAAAAAGGAGCCCGCCGCGAAACGCCTGATCGGGTGGAGGATCACCGTTCGTCGGATACCCGATGTGACACTGACCGCACTTTCCGTTGCCAGAATGCGGCAGGCGTAGGTTGGCCCCACCATGACCCACACCGCCCCGTCCCGCGCCCCGGAGACCGCCACCCGCCCCGTCCGGGCCGCCACCACCGCCGTGGCCGTCACCATCGCCTGTGTCCTGCCGGTCTTCCTGGTCGGCGGCCTCGCCGTGCAGATGCGCGAGGAGTTGGGCTTCAACCCGGCCGGGCTGGGCATCGCCGTGGCCGTCTACTTCGGCGTCGGCGCACTCGCCTCGGTTCCCTCCGGCGCACTCGTGGAACGCTGGGGCGGTGGCGTGGTCGCCCGGGTCGGCATCCTGATCTCCGCCGGCTCACTGCTCGCCGTGGCGGTGCTGGCCCGCTCGTACCCGATGCTGCTCGTCCTGCTGGCCGTCGCCGGTACCGCGAACGCGCTGGGCCAACTCTCCAGCAACCTGCTGCTGGCCCGGCACGTACCCACCCGGCGACAGGGTCTGTCGTTCGGGGTCAAGCAGGCGGCCATCCCGGTCTCCACCCTGCTGGCCGGCGCGGCGGTCCCCACGCTCGCGCTCACCGTCGGCTGGCGCTGGGCGTTCGTGGCGGCCGCCGGTGCCGCGCTGGCCACCCTGCCGCTCGTACCGTCACACGGGCCGCAACCAGTCCAGCGGTCGGACCGGCCGGCCGGGAGTGCGACCGTCGGGCTGGTCGTGATCGGCGTGGCCGCGACGCTCGCGGCCGGCGCGGCGAACGCGCTGGGCACCTTCCTGGTGGACGCCTCCGTGGACCGGGGACACGGTCCCGCCCTCGCCGGACTCATGCTGACCCTCGGCAGCGCGGTCTGCGTCGCCGCGCGGATCGGCATCGGCTGGCTGGCCGACCGGCGGACCGGCGGACACGTCACCGTGATCGCCGGCCTGCTGGCGGTCGGCGCGCTGGGGCTGGGCCTGCTCGCGGTGGCCGGCTCCGGGGCACTGGTGGTCGGTGTCCTGCTCGGCTTCGGCCTGGGCTGGTCCTGGCCGGGACTGATGAACTTCGCCGTGGTCCGGCTGCACCCCCAGGCACCGGCCGCCGCCACCTCCATCACCCAGACCGGGGTGTACGCGGGCGGCTGCGTCGGCCCACTGGCCCTCGGGCCGCTCGCCGCCGCCGCCGGTTACCCGGCGATGTGGCTCACCGCAGCCGCCGCCATGCTCACCGCGGCCGTACTCATGCTCACCGCCACCCGGATGCTGTCCGCCCGGCCCGCGTCATCCTGACCGCACGCCCGGAGGACAACAGGGAGTGCTGGTCAGCTCGTGCGGTCGGCGATGTGGTCGCAGAGCGATTCGAGGGCGCGACGCGCCGGCACGTCCGGCAGCGGCGCGAGCCGGGCCCGCGCGTCCTCGGCGTAGCTGCGGACCGTCTCCCGGGCCCGCTTGAGCGCGGGGCTCTCCCGGAGCAGTCCGAGCGCCTCGGTGTGCAGGGCGTCGTCGGTCAGCGGGCCGGTCGCCAGGATCTCCCGCAGCCGGACCGAGGCGGCGTCCGAATCGTCCGAGGCGAGGGCGTAGAGCACCGGCAGGGTCGGCACACCCTCCCGCAGGTCGGTGCCGGGCGTCTTGCCGGACTCCTCCGACTCGCTGGCGATGTCCAACAGGTCGTCGGAGAGCTGGAACGCGACACCGATCGTCTCGCCGTACCCGGCCAGCGCCGACACGTGCTCCGGGCCGGTGCCGCTGAACAGCGCGCCGAAGTGGGCGCTGGTGGCGATCAGCGAACCGGTCTTCTCGGCGATCACGTCCAGGTAGTGCTGCACCGGGTCGGCGTCGGCCCGGGGGCCCACCGTCTCGGCGATCTGGCCGTGCACCAGGCGGGCGAAGGTACGCGCCTGGAGGCGTACCGCCTCGGGACCCAGCTCGGCGGCGACGTCCGCGGCCCGCGCGAAGAGGTAGTCACCGACCAGGATGGCGACCGAGTTCGTCCAGCGGGAGTTGGCGCTCGGCGCACCCCGGCGCACCGCGGCCTCGTCCATCACGTCGTCGTGGTAGAGCGTGGCCAGGTGGGTCAACTCCACCACCACGGCGGCCGAGACGACCTCCGGCCGGGCGGGCTCGCCGAACTGTGCGCCCAGCGCCACCAGAAGCGGCCGGAAACGCTTTCCGCCCGCTTCCACCAGGTGTCGGGCGGCCTCGGTCACGAACGGATCGGCGCTGGCCACACTGGCCCGCAGCTCGACCTCGATCGTCTCCAGCAGGCCCAGCACGGACGCCTCGGTGTGTGGGTCGGCGAGATGCAGACCGAGCGGGCCGAACTGGCCCGCGTGCCGGCTCCGGCGGCCACCGGAGCCGGTGACACCTGAACGCTCGCCACCCCTAATCACCACTCCTCCACCATGCCACACGGGCTCTACCTGCAGCGGACCGGGGAGGCGCGGCGGGGGCCGGCCCACACCCGTGGACCGGCCCCCGAAACGGAAGGTGACGCCGCTACCGGATGAAGTCCGCGGCGCCGGTGGTCAGGTCGAGCAGCGCACCCGGCGCGACGCCGAGGACCAGGGTCGCGAGTACGCCGATCACCAGCGCCGCCGAGGTCATCGCCCCCGGCACCGTGACGGTCGGGGTCGCGTCACCCGGCTCGGAGAGCCACATCATCACCACGACCCGCAGGTACGGGAAGGCGAGCACCATGCTGGTCAGCACACCGGCGATCACCAGCCACACCTGACCGCCGTCGAGCGCCGGGGCGAAGACGGCGAACTTGCTGGTGAAGCCGCTGGTGAGCGGGATACCCGCGAAGGCGAGCAGGATGAAGGTGAAGACCGAGGCGTACCCCGGCGAGCGGCGGCCCAGCCCGGCCCAACGGGACAGGTGCGTGGCCTCGCCGTCGGCGTCCCGGACCAGGGTCACCACGGCGAACGCGGCCAGCACGGTGAAGCCGTACGCCACCAGATAGAACATCGTGCCGGACAGCCCCTCCCGGCCCGGAGCCAGCACGCCGACCAGCAGATAACCGGCGTTGGCGATGGAGGAGTACGCCAGCAGGCGCTTGATGTCGGTCTGGGTGACCGCGAGCACCGCGCCGACCAGCATGGTGAGCACCGCCACCGTGCCGAGCACCGGAGTGAAGTCCCAGCGTGCGCCCTCGAAGGCGACGTGGAACACCCGCAGCAGGGCACCGAACGCGGCGACCTTCGTGCAGGCCGCCATGAAACCGGTCACCGGAGTCGGGGCACCCTGGTAGACGTCGGGCGTCCAGACGTGGAACGGCGCGGCGGCGGCCTTGAACAGCAGGCCGATGGCGACCAGCGCCATACCGGCGAAGAGCAGCACCGGGCTGGCCGTCGAGTTGGCCACGGCGGCGTTGAGGGTGGCGAAGTCGACGCCCGCCTGACGGTCGCCCAGACCGGCGCTGAAGCCGTACAGCAGCGCCACACCGAACAGGAAGAACGCCGAGGCGTACGCGCCCAGCAGGAAGTACTTCATCGCCGCTTCCTGGCTCAGGATGCGTCGCCGACGGGCCAGCGCGCAGAGCAGGTAGAGCGGCAGCGAGAAGACCTCGAGCGCGATGAACATGGTCAGCAGGTCGTTCGCCGCCACAAAGATCAGCATGCCGCCGATGGCGAACGTGGTCAGCGGGTAGACCTCACCGGCACCACCGGAGTTGGCCGCCTGCCGCCGGTCCTCCGGCGAGTCGGCGGTGATCGCGGCCTGGGCGACGAACGCGCCGCCCCGCTCCACCGACCGCTCGCCCATCAGCAGCAGCGCCACGCCGGCCAGGGCCAGGATCGCGCCCTGGAGGAACAGCGTCGGCCCGTCGATCGCGATCACCCCGATGGTGATCACCCGCTTGTCGGCGTTGAACACCACCATGGTCAGCGCGGCGAGCACCGCCAGCAGGGCCAGCGGAAGCTGGACGGGGTGCCGCAACCGGCGCGGCACGAACGCCTCGACCAGCACCCCCAGCACTGCCGCGCCCATCATGATCAGGATCGGCGCGAGTGCCGCGTAGTCGATCGGCGGCAGTACGAACTCGTTCACCGAGTCAACCTTTCGTTCGCGACTGCGGGGCTCGCGAGCTCACTCCTCGCGCTCACCGGCTGGCCTCCTGGACGTTGCCTGCCGTCGGGGCCGGGTCGGTCCGACCGACGTCCTCCATGGTCGCCTGCACCGCCGGGTTGATCACGTCGGTGACCGGCTTCGGATAGAAGCCGAGCACCACGATCAGCGCGATCAGCGGAGCGACGACGACCTTCTCACGCAGGTTGAGGTCGCGCTTCATCGCGTCGATCTCGGTCAGCGCGGGATTGAGCGTGCCCTGCGTGGTCCGCTGCACCATCCACAGCACGTACGCCGCCGCCAGGATGATGCCCAGCGTGGCGATCACCGCGACCGGCTTGTTCACCGTGAAGGTGCCGATCAGCACCAGGAACTCGGAGACGAACGGCGCGGTGCCGGGCAGCGCCAGCGAGGCGAGACCGGCGAAGAACAGCACCCCGGCCAGCACCGGCACCAGCTTGCCGGCGCCACCGAAGTCGCTGACCAGCGCCGAGCCCCGGCGCGCGACCAGCATGCCGACCACCAGGAAGAGCAGGCCGGTGGCGAGGCCGTGGTTCACCATGTACAGCACGGCACCGGTACCGGCCTGGGTGGTGAAGGCGAACAGACCCACGCCGATGAAGCCGAAGTGCGCGATCGACGTGTACGACACCAGCCGCTTGAGGTCGTTCTGCCCCACCGCCAGCAGGGCGGCGTAGATGATGCCGATCACCGCGAGGCCCAGCGCCCACGGCGCGAACCACTGGGCGGCGTCCGGGAACAGCGGCAGACAGTACCGGATGATGCCGAACGTGCCGACCTTGTCCAGCACGCCGACGAGCAGCGCGGCGGCCCCGGCCGGGGCCGCGCCACCGGCGTCGGGCAGCCAGGTGTGGAACGGGAAGAACGGCGCCTTGATCGCGAACGCGACGAAGAAGCCGAGGAACAGCCAGCGCTCGGCACCGGTGGAGATGTCCACCTGCGACAGCGCCACCCAGTCGAAGGTCTTGCCGCCGACCACCCAGAGGCCGATCACCGCGGCCAGCATGAACAGACCGCCGACCAGGGAGTAGAGGAAGAACTTGACCGCCGCGTACTGCCGCTGGTGGCCGCCGTAGCTGCCGATCAGGAAGTACATCGGCACCAGCATGACCTCGAAGAACACGTAGAACAGGAAGACGTCGGCGGCGGCGAAGACGCCGAGCATCGTGCATTCGAGGACCAGCAGCAGCGCGAAGTAGACCGGCACCGAGCGCTTCGAGGACTCGGCGTCGTGCCAGGAGGCCAGGATCACCAGCGGCACCAGCACCGCGATCAGCATCAGCATGACCAGCGCGATGCCGTCGGCCGCGAACGTGAAGTTCACGCCCCAGTTCGGGATCCACGGGTACGACTCGCGGAACTGGAACCGGTCGCCGTCGACCTGCCAGGTCACCCACATGACCACGGAGAGCGCCAGCACCAGCAGCGACCAGCCGAGTGCGACCTGCTTGGCCAGCGTCGGCCGGCTGCGCGGCAGGAGGGCGACCACCACTGCGCCGACCAGCGGCGCCACGGTGAGCACCGAGAGGAACGGGAAGTCGGACATTATGCGGCCTTACCTCCGTCGTCGATGCGCGGTCCGCCGGCGACGGCCGCCTGAGAAGCTGTCGCCCGGATGGGGTCGATCACGCGAACCACCCCGCCTGTACGGCCAGGAAGGCGGCCACGACCAGCAGCGCGCCGGTGAGGATCGAGGTGGCGTACGACCGGACGAAGCCGGTCTGTAGCCGCCGCAGTCGACCCGAACCGCCGCCGACACCGGCCGCCAGCCCGTTGACCAGACCGTCGATGCCCCGGTTGTCCAGGTAGACGAGCGCCCGGGTGAGGAAGATGCCGGGCTTCTCGAAGACCGCCTCGTTCACCGCGTCGGTGTAGAGGTTCTTGCGGGCGGCGGTGACCAGCACACCGGCCGGCTGCGGCTCGTTGGCCGTGCCGTTGCGGAACAGGAACCAGGCCAGCCCGGCACCGAGCACGGTCACGCCCAGCGACAGCACCACGATCGCCCAGTGCGGCAGCACCGCGTCGTGGTGCGCCTCGGCCGCGCCGAGACCGGCGGTGGCGGTCAGCCAGTCCGGTACGGAGGTGGCCAGCAGCCAACCCGCACCGATCGAGCCGATACCGAGCAGGATCAGCGGGATGGTCATCAGCGGCGGGGACTCGTGCGGGTGCTCGATGTCCGTGGTCCAGCGCTTGGGGCCGTGGAAGGTCAGCACGAACAGCCGCGTCATGTAGAACGCGGTCAGCGCGGCACCGAGCACCGCCGCCCCGCCGAACAGCCAGGCCGTCCAGTCGTCCCGCTCGAAGGCGGCGGCGATGATCGGCTCCTTGGAGAAGTAGCCGGAGAACGGGAACATGCCGATGATCGCCAGCCAGCCCGCGCCGAAGGTGATCCAGGTGATCTTCATGTACTTCGACAGGCCGCCGAAGCGGCGGATGTCCACCTGGTCGGACATGCCGTGCATGACCGAACCGGCGCCGAGGAACATGTTGGCCTTGAAGAAGCCGTGCGCCAGCAGGTGCACGATGGCCAGCGCGTACGCCGCGCCACCCAGGCCGACACCGAGGAACATGTAGCCGATCTGGCTCACCGTCGACCAGGCCAGCACCCGCTTGATGTCGTCCTTGGCGCAGCCGATGATCGCGCCGATCAGCAGCGTCAGCGCACCGACGCTGACCACCACCAGTTGCAGCGTGGCGTTGGCCGAGAAGATGATGTTGGACCGGGCGATCAGGTAGACACCGGCGGTGACCATCGTCGCGGCGTGGATGAGCGCCGACACCGGGGTCGGGCCCTCCATCGCGTCCGGCAACCACGCCTGGAGCGGGAACTGACCGGACTTGCCGGCCGCGCCGAGCAGCAGGAGTACGCCGAGCACCAGCACGGTGCTCCCGGCCAGCGCGCCGACCCCGTTGAACACCTCGTCGTACTGGGTGGTGCCCAGGGTGGCGAACATGATGAAGATGGCGATGGCCAGTCCGGCGTCGCCGACCCGGTTCATCAGGAACGCCTTCTTGCCGGCGGTGGCCGCGGCCGGCTTGGTGTTCCAGAAGGAGATCAGCAGGTACGACGCCAGACCGACGCCCTCCCAGCCGAAGTAGAGCATCACGTAGTTGTTGCCGAGGACCAGCAGCAGCATGGCCGCGACGAACAGGTTGAAGTAGGCGAAGAACCGCCGCCGACCCGGGTCGTGCGCCATGTACTCGACCGCGTACAGGTGGATCAGGAAGCCCACGCCGGTGATCAGCAGGACGAAGACCCCGGCCAGCGGATCGAACAGCAGGCCGAAGTCGACGTTCAGGTTGCCGACCGCGATGAAGTCCCAGAGGCTCAGTTCGACGGACTTGTTCTCCAACCCGCGCAGGTTGAAGAAGTAGGTCAGACCGAGCAGGAAGGCGGCACCCACGGCGGCCACGCCGAGCCAGTGCCCCCACCGGTCGGCGCGCCGGCCGAGCAGCAGCAGGACCATCGCGCTGACCAGCGGGATCGCCACCAGCAGCCAGACGCTGCTCAGCAGCCCGTCGGCCGTCGCGTACGAGACGGTCTCGGCCGGAGCAGCCTGGGCGTACGTCACAATTTCGTCCACCGGTGGGCCCCTCTAGTACTTCAACAGGTTGGCGTCGTCGACGCTGGCGGAGCGCCGGGTGCGGAAGATCGCCATGATGATGGCCAACCCGACCACGACCTCGGCCGCCGCCACCACCATCACGAAGAACGCCATGATCTGGCCGTTCAGGTCACCGTTCATCCGGCTGAAGGTGACCAGCGCCAGGTTGGCCGCGTTGAGCATCAGCTCGACGCACATGAACAGCACGATCGCGTTGCGCCGGACCAGCACCCCGGCCGCGCCGATGGTGAACAGCACCGCGGCGAGGACGAGGTAGTAGTTCGGTTCGACGGAGAAGAAGTCACTCACTTCTCAGTGCCCTTCAGGGTGGTCTCCTCGGCGGCCAGCTCACGCACCGGAAGGATGTCCGGCGTGCTCCGGTCGCTCAGCCGGCCGTCCGGCAGACGGGCCGGGGTGGCCACCGACGAGGAGGTGGCGAAGACACCCGGGCCGGGCTTCGGACCGGGGTAGTTGCCCGGCGCGAAGCGGGCCTTCATGGTGGCCACCTGGTCGCGCCTGTCCTCCTTGCGCCGCTCGATGTGCGCCAGGATCATGCCGCCGATGGTGGCGGTGATCAGCAGCGCGGCGGTCAGCTCGAAGGCGAAGATGTAGTCGGTGAAGAGCAACCGGGCGATGCCCTGCACGTTGCCGCCCGCGTTGGCGGCCTCCAGGCCCACCGCCTCGGTGCCCTGGGTGGCCCGGTAGACCCCGCTGCCGAGCAGGGCGGCGAAGCCGACGCCCAGCCCGATCGCGGCGATCCGCTGACCCCGCAGCACTTCGATCAGTGAGTCCGAGGCGTCCCGGCCGACCAGCATCAGCACGAACAGGAAGAGCATCATGATCGCGCCGGTGTAGACGATGATCTGCACCATGCCGATAAACGGTCCGGCCTGGAGCACGTAGAACACGCCCAGGCTGAGCATGGTGAGCACCAGCCAGAGCGCCGAGTGCACCGCGTTGCGCGCCGCCACCATGCCGATCGCGCCGGCCAGAGCCAGCGGGGCGAGGATCCAGAAGGCCACCGCCTCGCCGCCGGAGACCGCACCCGCGGCGAGCACCGTCGAGGTGGTCATGCCGTCTCTCCCTTGTCCGCCGCGGCGCGCTGGGCGGCCTGCTCGGCACCGGGGAAGGTGACGCCCGGGTGCTCGTCCACCTGGTACCGCCCCGGTCCCATCGGCGAGCGCTCGGCACCGGCCGAGGTGCCCGGGTTGGTCAGGCTGCCGACGTAGTAGTCCTTCTCGCTGTCGCCCAGACGCATCGGGTGCGGCGGCTGCTCCATCCCCGGCAGCAGCGGCGCGAGAAGCTGCTCCTTGGTGAAGATCAGGTCCTGCCGGTTGTCCCGGGCCAGCTCGTACTCGTTGCTCATGGTCAACGAGCGGGTCGGGCACGCCTCGATGCACAGCCCGCAGAAGATGCAGCGGGCGTAGTTGATCTGGTAGTTGCTGGCGTACCGCTCACCCGGCGAGAAGCGCTGCTCGTCGGTGTTGTCGCCACCCTCGACGAAGATCGCGTCCGCCGGGCAGGCCCAGGCACACAGCTCACAGCCGATGCACTTCTCCAGGCCGTCCGGGTGCCGGTTGAGGATGTGCCGGCCGTGGTAGCGCGGCGCCGGCTTCGGCGGGGTGAAGGGGTAGTCGGTGGTGACGACCTTCTTGAACATGTGCGAGAAGGTGACCCCGAAGCCCTTGAACGTTCCGGTGATCGCGCCCACGTCACACCTCCTCAGAGTCCTGGCCGGCGGGAACGTTGGCCGGCTCCCGCTCGGCGACCATGCGCCGGGTACGCGGGCTCGGGGGTACCTGCAGATCCATTGGCGGCAGCGGGAAGCTGCCCTGCGGCCGGTTCTCGACCTGCTCGGCGACGGTCGCCTTCGGCTGCGGCTTACGGCTCGGCCAGAACATCGCGGCCAGCAGCACGATCCCGGCCGGGATGCCGATGGCCCACAGGCGACCCGTGGTGTCCCAGTCGCCGATGGTGCGGTACCAGCCCAGGACCACGATCCAGACCAGGCTGATCGGGATCAGCACCTTCCAGCCGAGTCGCATGAGCTGGTCGTAACGCAGCCGGGGCAGCGTGCCCCGCAGCCAGACGAAGACGAACACCAACAGGATGACCTTGCCGAAGAACCAGAGCAGCGGCCACCAGCCGGAGTTGGCCCCCGACCAGAGGCTGATCGGCCACGGCGCGTACCAGCCGCCCAGGAAGAGGGTGACGGTGAAGGCCGACATGGTCACCATCGCCACGTACTCGCTGAGCATGATCAGCGCGAACTTCAGCGAGCTGTACTCGGTCATGAAGCCGGCCACCAGCTCCGACTCCGCCTCCGGCAGGTCGAACGGCGGCCGGTTCGTCTCGCCGACGATGGAGATGAAGAAGACGATGAAGCTCGGGAACAGCAGCAGCGCGTACCAGCCGGGCGCCGAGACGTCGAAGCCGAAGAGGTTCACCTGCGTGCCGGTACCCTGCGCGGCCACGATCTCCGAGGTGGACATCGTGCCGGCGAGCATGAAGACCGCCACGATGGACAGCCCCAGCGACACCTCGTACGAGATGAGCTGGGCGGTGGAGCGCAGACCACCGAGCAGCGGGTAGGTCGAGCCGGAGGCCCAGCCCGCGAGCACGATGCCGTAGACCGCCAGCGAGGAGAGTGCGAGCACCACCAGCACCGCCACCGGCACGTCGGTGACCTGCAACGGCGTCTGGTGGCCGAAGATGCTGACCATCGGGCCGAAGGGGATCACCGACAGCGCGGTGACCGCGCAGATCACCGAGATGGCCGGCGCGAAGAAGTAGATGACCTTGTCCGCCGACTTGGGGAGGATGTCCTCCTTGAAGGCCATCTTCAGGCCGTCGGCGAGCGTCTGCAACAGACCGAACGGGCCGAGCTGGTTCGGGCCGGGCCGGACCGCCATCCGCCCCACCACTCGCCGCTCGAACCAAACGCCCAGCAGCGTGCCGAGCAGGGCGACGAGGAAGGCAAAGACGATCTTGCCGAGCACCAGCCACCACGGGTCGTGACCGAAGTCGGTCAGCGACGGCGCCTGGGCGAGGAGCGAGTGACTCACTGGGCCCACCTTTCGTTCCCGACTGCGGGGCTCACTCGCTCCGCTCGTTCACTCCTCGCACTCACTGGTTACCCCCGACGGAGTTGAGCAGCGGGCCCGAACGGCCGGCCGCGTCGGCGGCGACCGGCTCGGCCGTACCGGGTACGGAGACCCGGACCACCGAACCGGAGGTCGCGCCCAGGCTGCGCCGTACCGTCGCGCCGGGCGAGTTGGTGGGCAGCCAGACCACGCCGTCCGGCATCTCGGTGATGGCCGCCGGGAGGGTCAGCGCACCCCGGTCGGTACCCACCGTCACCGGGTCGCCGTCGGCGATGCCGAGCGCCTCCGCGCTGCTCTTGCCCAGCCGGACCACCGGCGGGCGGGCGGTGCCGCCCAGGTGCTCGTCACCGTCGATGAGGCTGCCCAGGTCGAGCAGTTGGTGCCAGGTCGCCAGGATCGCCTCGCCGGGCGCGAGGTCCCGGACCGTGCCCGGCTCGACGCTCGGGGCGGCCGGACGCTCCACCCGGGTCGCCGGCAGGCTACCCAGCTCGCGCCGCACGGAGAGCACGTCCCCGGTGCCCAGCCGCACGTCGAGCTGGGCGGCGAGCGCGTCGAGCACCCGACCGTCGGTCATCGCCGCGGTGGTCAGTACCGCGTCGAACGGGCGCAGGCGGCCCTCCCAGTCCAGGAAGCTGCCGGCCTTCTCGACCACCGGGGCGACCGGCAGGACGACGTTCGCCCGGCGGGTCACCGCGCTGGCCCGCAGCTCCAGGCTGACCAGGAACGGCACCGCGTCGAGGGCCTGCTCGGCCAGGCGCGGGTCGGCCAGGTCGGCCGGGTCGACGCCGGCCACCACCAGCGCGCCGAGCTGGCCCGCGGCGGCGGCGGCGAGGATGCCGTCGGTGTCCCGCCCGGCCTGGCTCGGGATCACCCCGGCCGGGATGTCCCACGCCTCGCCCAGTTCGGCCCGCGCGGTCGGCTCGGTGACCAGCCGGCCACCGGGCAGCAGGTTGGGCAGGCAGCCGGTGTCGACGGCGCCCCGGTCACCGGCGCGACGCGGCACCCAGGCCAGCTTCGCACCGGTACGCGCGGCCACCTCGGCGGCGGCGGAGAGTCCGCCGGGCACCGAGGCGAGTCGCTCGCCGACGACCAGGATCGCACCCGGGGCGCTCAGCGCCTCGGTGACCGTGGCGTGCTCGGCGAGCACCCCGGCCTCCTCACCCGGCACCACCCGGGCCAGCTTGGCACCGAGCTTCTCCAGGCCACGGGTGGCGAACGGCGCGATCGCGTACACCTTGAGCCTGTTCTTGAGGTACGCCTTGCGCATCCGCAGGAAGAGGATCGGGCACTCCTCCTCCGGCTCCAGGCCGACCAGCACCACCGCGGGAGCGTTCTCGACGTCGGTGTACGTGACGTCGGTGCTGCCGGCGACGTTGCTGGCCAGGAACTCGGCCTCCTCACGGGAGGCCGGGCGGGCCCGGAAGTCGATGTCGTTCGTGTGCAGCGCGATCCGGGCGAACTTCGCGTACGCGTAGGCGTCCTCGACGGTCAGCCGGCCGCCGGTGAGCACCGCCGAACCCTGACCGCCGTCCCGGGCCGCACGCAGCCCCTCGGCGGCGACGCTGAGCGCCTCGCTCCAGGACGCCTCGCGCAGCTCGCCGGTCCGCTCGTCGCGGACCAGCGGAGTGGTCAGCCGGTCGGTGGCGCGGGCGTACTGGAAGCCCCACCGGCCCTTGTCGCAGTTCCACTCCTCGTTGACCTGCGGGTCGTCGCCGGCCAGCCGACGCATCACCTTGCCGCGCCGCCAGTCGGTGCGCTGGGCGCAGCCGGCCGAGCAGTGCTCGCAGACGCTCGGGCTGGAGACCAGGTCGAACGGGCGGGCCCGGAAGCGGTACTGGGTGCCGGTCAGCGCGCCGACCGGGCAGATCTGCACCGTGTTGCCGGAGAAGTACGAGTTGAACGGCACATCGCCGGCGCCGGCCGGAGCGCCAGCGGAGTCAGCACTGTCCGCTTCCGCTCCACCGCCGTACTCCTCGTCCCGGTAGATGTTGATCTCCTCGGCGGACGACCGGTTCATCAGGTCGATGAACTTGTCACCGGCGATCTCCTCGGAGAACCGGGTGCAGCGCTGGCAGAGCACGCACCGCTCGCGGTCGAGCAGCACCTGGGTGCTGATCGGCAGCGGCTTCGGGTACTCCCGCTTGTGCTCGTGGAACCGCGAGTCGGTACGCCCGGTCGACATCGCCTGGTTCTGCAGCGGGCACTCGCCGCCCTTGTCGCACATCGGGCAGTCGAGGGGGTGGTTGACCAGGAGCAGCTCCATGATCCCCTCCTGCGCCTTCTTGGCGACCGGGGAGCTGAGCTGGGTACGGACGACCATGCCCTCGGCCACCGTCTGGGTGCACGAGGCGACCGGCTTGCGCTGCCCCTCCACCTCGACGAGGCACTGGCGGCAGGCACCGGCCGGCGCCAGCAGCGGGTGGTCGCAGAAGCGGGGGATCTCCGTGCCGATCTGCTCGGCGACGCGGATCAGCAGCGCCCCCTTCGGGGCGGTGACCTCGACGCCGTCGATGGTCAGCGTGACCGTCTCGGTCGACTTGGCTACGTCCGTCACTGTGCTTGCCTTTCGCTCGCGGCTGCGGGGCTCGCTCCGCTCACTCCTCGCACTCGCATCAGTGGGCTCCCACCAACTGCTTGTCGGACAACTTCGGCGCGGTCCGTCCCTCGATGTAGTCGAGGTAGTCCTGCTTGAAGTACTTCAACGACGAGGTCACCGAGCTGGTGGCACCGTCACCCAGACCGCAGAACGAGCGGCCGAGGATGTTGTCGCAGGTGTCCAGCAGGGTGTCCAGATCGTCGTGGGTGCCCTGGCCGGCCAGGATGCGCCGGTAGACCCGGACCATCCAGTAGTTGCCCTCCCGGCACGGGGTGCACTTGCCGCACGACTCGTGGTGATAGAACTCCAGCCAGCGGTAGGTCGCGTAGACCGGGCAGTCCTGGTCGGAGAAGATCTGCGTGGCCGTGGTGCCGAGAATCGATCCGGCGCCGGCCACCCCCTCGAAGTCCAGCGGCACGTCCAGGTGCTCGGCGGTGAGCAGCGGGGTGGACGAACCGCCCGGCGTCCAGAACTTCAGGTTGTGCCCGGGCTGCATCCCACCGGCCAGCTCCAGCAGCTCGCGCAGCGTGATGCCCATCGAGCACTCGAACTGACCGGGGTTGGCGATCCGGCCGGAGAGCGAGTAGATCATCGGTCCGGAGGACTTCTCCGTGCCCATGGTCTTCCACCACTCGGCGCCACCGAGCACGATGTACGGCACGCTGGAGATGGTGCCGACGTTGTTGACCACGGTGGGGCTGGCGTACAGGCCGTGGGTCGCCGGGAACGGCGGGCGCAGCCGGGGCTGACCCCGGAAGCCCTCCAGCGAGTCCAGCAGCGCCGTCTCCTCGCCGCAGATGTACGCCCCGGCGCCCGAGTGCACCACCAGGTCCAGGTCGAAGCCGGAACCGAGGATGTCGCGCCCGAGGTAGCCCTTGGCGTACGCCTCGTTCACCGCGTTGCGCAGGCGGCGCGCCGCGTGCACGGCCTCGCCCCGGATGTAGATGTAGGCCCGGCTGGCCCGGATCGCGTACGACGCGATGATCACGCCCTCGACCAGCGAGTGCGGGTCGTGCGTCATCAGCGGCAGGTCCTTGCAGGTGCCCGGCTCGCCCTCGTCGGCGTTGACCACGAGGTAGTGCGGCTTGCCGTCGCCCTGCGGGATGAAGCCCCACTTGAGCCCGGTCGGGAAGCCGGCGCCGCCGCGACCGCGCAGCCCGGAGTCCTTGATGAGCTGGATCAGGTCGTCCGGGTGCGCCTTGAGCGCCTTGCGCAGTGCGGCGTACCCGTCGAGCTTCTCGTAGGTGCCGATCCGCCAGGCGTCCGGCGACAGCCAGCGCTTGGTGAGTACCGGCGTCAGCTTGGCCAGGATCTCCGGCCGAGGCGTGGTCACTTCTGAGCCCCCTTGTCGTTCGCGGAGCCCTGGCCACCGCCGGACGACTCCGCTTCGCTGAGGTTGCGCTCCTGAGCCTCGGCGTCGTCGCCGGCAGGCTTGCCGTCTCCGGCGGGCCGGTTGGCCGCCGCACCGGCGGCCTCGGCCGCCCGGGCGTCGCTCGACGTGGGCGCCGCCCCGTCGACCGGCGCCTTGGTCCCGGGGGCGTCCGGCACGGCCGTCCGGGCGTCCGGCTGCCGGGTCTCGGCGGTACGCACCTGCGGCGACTTGCGGTCCGGAGCCGGTACGTCGGGTGCCGTGGTGCCGGTCGGCGCGACCTTGGCCGGGGTGGCCGGGGCCGGCTTGTCACCGGCCTTGCCGCTGCGGATCGGGGTGTTCGGGTCGAAGCCCGGCACCGAGATGCCGTGCTGCTCGGCCAGCCGCAGGCCGCGCAGGCTCGGCTCGCCCGGTACGCCGTCGGCGACCGCGCCCTCGCGCTCGTCGGCGAAGCCGGCGAGCTGCACCGACATCTCCTTGAGCGTGCAGAGGCGGGCGCCCCGGCTGGGCGTGGGCCGCCCACCGGCGCGCAGTTCGTCGACCAGGCCCACCGCGCTCTGCGGGTCGACACCGTCGAAGAAGTCGTAGTTGACCGTCATCACCGGGCCGTAGTCACAGGCGGCCAGACACTCGGCGTGTTCGAGGGTGATGGAGCCGTCCTCGGTGGTCTCGTCGTGCCCGACGCCCAGGTGCTCGGTGAGGGCGTCGTAGACCTCCTGGCCGCCGAGCACGTTGCACATGGTGTTGGTGCAGACGCTGACCAGGAAGTCACCGGTGGGGCGACGCTTGTACATGGTGTAGAAGCTGGCCACGGCGCCGACCTGGGCCTTGTTCAGGCCGAGCACCTCGGCGCAGAACGCCACTCCGGCCGGGGAGACGTAACCCTCCTCGGACTGCACCAGGTGCAGCAGGGGCAGCAGGGCCGAACGGGACCGGTCGGCCGGGTAACGGGCGATGATCTCCCGCGCCCGAGCCCGCGTCTGGTCCGTGAAAACAGTCGTGGTCACCGGTCACAACCTCCCATGACGGGGTCCAGCGAGGCGCCGCCGGCGATCACGTCGGCGATCAGGCCGCCCTCGGCCATCGCCGGCAGGGCCTGGAGGTTGACGAAGCTCGGCTCCCGGTAGTGCACCCGGTACGGCCGGGTGCCACCGTCGGAGACCGCATGCACGCCCAGCTCTCCGCGCGGCGACTCGATGCCGACGTAGACCTGGCCCGGCGGCACCCGGAAGCCCTCCGTCACCAGCTTGAAGTGGTGGATCAGGGACTCCATCGACTGCCCCATGATCTTGGCGACGTGCTCCAGCGAGTTACCCATGCCGTCCACGCCGATGGCCAGTTGCGCCGGCCACGCGATCTTCTTGTCGGCGACCATCACCGGTCCCGGCTTGAGCCGGTCCAGCGCCTGCTCGACGATCTTGAGCGACTCGCGCATCTCGGCCATCCGGACCAGGTACCGGCCCCAGACGTCGCCGTCGGGGTGCGTCGGCACGTCGAACTCGTAGTCCTCGTAGCCGCAGTACGGCATGGTCTTACGCAGGTCCCAGGCCAGCCCGGCGGAGCGCAGCACCGGCCCGGTGACGCCGAGTGCGACACAGCCGGTCACGTCCAGCACCGCGATGTTCTTCGTACGCTCCAGCCAGATCGGCTGGCCGGAGAGCAGGTCCTCGTACTCCTTGAGCCGCTTCGGCAGGAGCTTGAGGAAGTCGCGGATCTTGACGATCGCCTCGTCCGGCACGTCCTGGGCGACACCGCCCGGCCGGACGTACGCGTGGTTCATCCGCAGGCCGGTGATGAGCTCGAAGATCTCCAGGATGTACTCGCGCTCGCGGAAGCCGTAGAGCATCATGTTGATCGCGCCAAGCTCCATCGCCGTGGTGGCGACCCAGACCAGGTGCGAGGAGATCCGGTTCAGCTCCATCATGAGCACCCGGATGGTGTTGGCCCGCTCGGTCACGTCGTCGGTGATGCCGAGCAGCTTCTCCACCGCGAGCGAGTACGCCGTCTCGTTGAAGATCGGCGAGAGGTAGTCCATCCGGGTCACGAACGTCGAGCCCTGGACCCAGTTGCGGTATTCCAGGTTCTTCTCGATACCGGTGTGCAGGTAGCCGACGACCGAGCGGGCCTCCCGGACCGTCTCGCCCTCCAGCTCCAGGACCAGCCGCAGCACGCCGTGCGTGGACGGGTGCTGCGGACCCATGTTGACGACGATCCGACCCTCGTTGATCGGGTCGACTCCCGAGACGAGATCGTCCCAGTCCCCGCCGGTGACGGTGAAGACCCGACCCTCGGTGGTCTCGCGTTCGGTGGCGTAGTTGGACGCGCTCATTGGTACGACCTCCGCTTGTCGGGCGGCGGGATCTCGGCGCCCTTGTACTCCACGGGCACGCCGCCGAGGGGGTAGTCCTTCCGCTGCGGGTGGCCCTCCCAGTCGTCCGGCATGAGGATCCGGGTCAGCGCCGGGTGGCCGTCGAAGACGACGCCGAACATGTCGTACGCCTCCCGCTCCTGCCAGTCCGCCGTCGGGTAGACCGAGGTGACGCTGGGCAGGTGCGGGTTCTCGGCGGAGACGGCCGCCTCCAGCCGCACCTGTCGCCGGTAGGTCATCGAGGTGAGCTGGTAGACCACGTGCAGCCGGCGCTCGTCGGCACCGAGGTAGTCCACACCGGAGAGCGACGACAGCAGCTCGAAGCGCAGCCCCGCGTCGTCCCGCATCACCTGGCAAACCTCGGCGATCCGCTCCGGGCGGATGTGCAGGGTCAGTTCACCCCGGTCGACGACCACGTTCTCGATCGCGTCGCCGAAGGCCGGGTACGCCTCCTCCAGCGCGTCGTACACCTCGTCGAAGTAGCCACCGAACGGCCGGGGCGAGTCCGCGAGCTGCGGGCGCGGGCGGACCAGACCGCCGAAGCCGGAGACGTCACCGGTGCCCTGGTTGCCGAACATGCCCCGACCGGCGGGCGCGGCCGGCGGGAACTCGGCGGGCGCACCGCTGGTCGACCCGGCCGGCGTCACCGGAACCGGTACGACGCCCTCGGTCCGCTTGTCGTCAGTCACTTGATCCCCCCGTACGGGTGGAGGTGGTTCTGGGCCTTCATCCAGTTCTCGATCCGCAACTGCTCCTCGCGGCCCTCGCGGACGGCCTTCGTCCACTCGGCGCGGCGGGCCTTGTCGCTGCGGTACGACGACGGCATCGAGCCGTACGGCACCACCGGCACGTCACCGCGCGCCTCGCGGGCCGCCAGCATCTTGCGACCGTTCGGGCCCAGCGGCTCGTGGCCGATCTTCTCGCGCAGCTTGAGGATCGCGTCGATGAGCATCTCCGGCCGGGGCGGGCAGCCCGGCAGGTACATGTCGACCGGCACGACGTGGTCCACGCCCTGCACGATGGCGTAGTTGTTGAACATGCCGCCGCTGCTGGCGCAGACGCCCATGGAGAGCACCCAGCGGGGCTCGGCCATCTGGTCGTAGATCTGGCGCAGCACCGGAGCCATCTTCTGGCTGACCCGACCGGCGACGATCATCAGGTCGGCCTGCCGGGGCGAGGCCCGGAAGACCTCCATGCCCCACCGGCCCATGTCGTAGTGCGGACCACCGGCGGCCATCATCTCGATCGCGCAGCAGGCCAGGCCGAAGGTGGCACCCCAGACCGACGACTTGCGCGACCAGTTGACGAGCTTCTCCACCGAGGTGAGCAGGACGCCGGCGGGAAGTTTCTCCTCGATACCCATTGCCGTTCCTCCCTCAGTCCCAGTCCAGACCGCCGCGCCGCCACTCGTAGGCGTACGCGACGAAGACCGCACCGATGAAAATCAACATGGCGACGAATCCGAACACCGGCAGGAGGTCGAAGGAGACGGCCCACGGGTAAAGGAAGATCATTTCCACGTCGAAGACGATGAAGAGCATCGCCGTCAGATAGAACTTGACCGGGAACCGGCTGCCGCCGATCGGCTGCGGGCTGGGCTCGATCCCACATTCGTAGGCTTCGAGCTTGGCCTTGTTGTATCGCCGGGGTCCGGCGAAGCGGGCGGCGCCTATCGAGAACAGCGCGAAGGCCGCGGCGAGGGCGAAGAGCCCAATGATGGGTACGTAAGGCGAGAGCGACATCTTCTTCTCCTGCTCGTCCTTCCCTGCCCTCGTTCGTTGGCGAAATTCACACTATTCACATCCCACCCGGCGACCGTCGGCGGGGGGTCGACCTGCCTGGTCCGCGCCCCTACACGGCGGGCGCGACCCGGGTCATCGCATTGATCACCCGGTCCATCGCGTCACCGCCACGGGGGTCGGTGAGGTTGGCCAGCAGCTTGAGCACGAAGCGCATCAGGGTCGGGTGGGGCATGCCGTGCTTGGTCGCCACGCGCATGATCTCGGGCCGGCCGATCAGCTTCACGAAGACCCCGCCCAGGCGGTAGTAGCCGCCGAACCGGGTCTTCAACTCCTGCGGGTACGCCATCAGTGCCCGCTCCCGCTCGGCTCCGACCGGGCGGGCCAGCGCCTGCACCGCGACCTCCGCGGCCAGTTCGCCGGACTCCATGGCGTACGCGATGCCCTCGCCGTTGAACGGGTTCACCATGCCGCCGGAGTCACCGACGAGCATGACTCCCCGGGTGTAGTGCGGCACCCGGTTGAAGCCCATCGGCAGCGCCGCGCCGAGGATCGAACCCTCGGCGTTGGTCTCGTCGGCCATCCCCCACTCCGGCGGCGTGTTCGCCAGCCAGTCGGTGAGCAACCGCCGGTAGTTGGTCTTGCCGAAGGCCGACGAGGAGTTGAGGATGCCGAGGCCGACGTTGACCCGGCCGTCGCCGAGACCGAAGATCCAGCCGTACCCGGGCAGTAGGGCACCGGTGCCCTTGGCCCGCAGCTCCAGCCAGGACTCCAGGTAGTCGTCGTCGTGCCGGGCCTCGGAACGGTAGTAGCGGCGGACCGCCACGCCGATCGGGCGGTCCTCGCGCTTGGCCAGCCCGAGGGCGAGCGGGAAGCGGCCGGAGACGCCGTCGGCGGCGACCACCAGCGGCGCGTGGAAGGTGGCCGGGGCCTTGTCCGGGCCGTCCTCGGCCTCCACCCCGATCACCCGGCCGTTGCCGTCGAGCACCGGGCCGGTCACGGTGACGTTGGTGCGCAGCGTCGCCCCGGCGGACACGGCCCGCTGGACGAGCAGGTCGTCGAAGTCGAGCCGGGTGCGGACCAGGCCGTAGTTCGGGAAGCTGGCCAGGTCGGGCCAGTCCAGTTCGAGCCGGACGCCGCCGCCGATCACCCGCAGACCCCGGTTGTGCAGCCAACCGGCCTCGGGTGAGGTGTCCACACCCATCCGGATCAACTGCCGCACCGCGCGCGGGGTCAGCCCGTCGCCGCAGACCTTCTCCCGAGGGAACTCGGTCTTCTCCAGCAGCAACACGCGTACGCCGTGCTGAGCCAGGTGGTACGCGGTCGCCGACCCACCGGGACCGGCGCCCACGACGATCACGTCGGCGTCGTTCTCCACCGCGGTCATCCGCGCCTCCTCCCCGAGTGCTCGTGAAATGCTTCACAAGCCAGCCGGGACGAGTCTATGACCGACGCCGTAAGCTCGGTTTGTTAGGGCGTCCTAACATCACGGAAACAGGACACTGACGGAACTCCCGGACGCTGCGGTCATGCCGTCCCGGGCATCGGAGCAGCCCTATGCGGTGGGGCTGGCGGCGTCAAGACCCGCGCGGATCGTCTCCGGCAGGTGCTCGCGCAACGCGCCACCGGCAGCCCGGTCCAGCGCGGCCAGCACCTCGGACACCACCTGACGCACGTCCGCCGGATCCGCACCGGCCAGATCCCTGAGCTGGTCGACCAGCTCGGCGGCATCATCGGTGGCCAGGTGCCTCGCATCCGTCATGCGAGCCAGCCTAAACGGCAGACATTGCTAAATAGCCCAATTCACCTAAATGGTGACGAGAAATGGACAAGCCGGGTCAATCCCGGATAGCCCGATGCAGCGCCACGATGCCGCCGCTCAGATTCCGCCACGCCACCTTGCCCCACCCGGCCGCACCCACCCGCGCGGCCAACGCCGGCTGGTCCGGCCAGGCCCGGATCGACTCGGCCAGGTAGACGTAGGCGTCCGGGTTGCTGGACACCGTGCGCGCCACCGCCGGCAGCGACCGCATCAGGTACGACAGGTACACGGTGCGGAAGGCCGGGTTGACCGGGGTGCTGAACTCGCACACCACCAACCGGCCGCCCGGCCGGGTGACCCGCGCCAGTTCACGCAGCGCCGCATCGGTGTCGCTGACGTTGCGCAGCGCGAAGGAGATGGTCACCGCGTCGAAACTCGCGTCGGCGAAGGGCAGCCGGAGCGCGTCACCGGCCAGCAACGGCACCTGTGGACGGACCCGCTTGCCCGCGTACAGCATGCCCAGCGACAGGTCCGCGCCGACCGCGTACGCCCCGGAGCGGGACAGTTCCTCGGTCGAGACCCCGGTGCCCGCACCCACGTCCAGCACCCGGTCGCCGGGACGCAGGTCCAGGGCGGCCCGGGTGGCCCGCCGCCAGAACCGGTCCTGCCCGAAGGAGAGGACGGTGTTGGTCAGGTCGTAGCGGGCCGCGACCCCGTCGAACATCGCGGCGACCTCGTGCGGCTGCTTGTCCAGGCTGGCGCGCTGGCCCTGCGGGGTGCTCACCCCTCCACTCTGCCAGCCCGACCCCTCACCGCTCACCGCCAGGGTCGCCGCGGCCCACCGCAGAGACAGTAGGGGCGGGATGGTCGCCCATCCCGCCCCTACTGCCGTGCGTTATGTGAACGGCCCGCGCGGGCCGATTGAGGACCTGGCCTCAGGAATTGGTCTTTTCGTCGCCCGGAGCCACCAGGACCACCCGGCGACGGCGGGACACCAGGAACATGGCCGCACCGGCGAGCACCACGCCCGCGCCGACGGCGCCGATCACGCCCGCCTGCACACCGGTGACCGGCAGGCCACCGCCGCCGCCACCGTTGCCGGCCGCCGCCACGATCACGGCGAAGTCGTCGCTGTTGTCCGACGGGTCGATGTCGGCGAACTCGGTGTCCTCGATCTCCCGGACCTCGGCCCGGTCGAAGTCCGGGATGGTCGCCTGCTTGCTGAACCGGGCACCGGGCGGCAACGCGCCGTGGGCCTCCGCCTTCAACCAGCCGTCCTTGAGGGCCACCGGTGCCTTCACGTCCTCGTCCACGACGATCGGCATATCGATGATGAGCACCTCGTCGGTCCCGATCACAAGCGTCTTGTCATCGCAGACGGCGCTGCGGTTGTCGGCGCTGATCTCCCACCCCTCGACCGGGAAGGCGAAGGTCACACCCACCGGAAGCTGGAAGGTCAGCTTGACACCCTGGGCGATCAGGTCACCCTGGTTCAGGACCGCACCGAAGACGATCGAGGTATCGCCCGGAAGGAGTTTGTCGCTCTCCTTCTCGGTTTCGAAGTCGATGCCGGTCTTCACGTCCGGCACGATAACGCCCAGGTCGACGCCGCTCTCCGGGGTCACCTCGACGTCGAAGGTGACGCTGTTGTTGCTGTCGTCGGTGTCGTCCGGCGACTCGATGGTGATGGTGACCGGGGCCTTGTACGGCCCGGTGGCCGTCTCACCGGTCTTGATCAGGAGGAGCGGCAGCTCGACGGTCTCGCCGGGGCCGGGGATCTCGGTCTTGTCCAGCTCACAGACGAACAGATTCGGGTCGGGGTCGCTGTCGAACGTGCACCCGCCCTCGGTGTACATCGCGAACCAGAGCTTGCTCTCGTCCACCTTGGAGGCGTCGACCTTGAGGGAGACCTTGCTCGGGGTGTTCTTGCCCTGATTGGCGATCTTGGCCCAGGCGAGCTTGCCCCAGGAGCCCTCGGCGACCCTGGTGCCAGCCGAGGTGATCGCCAGATCGGTCTCGGTGCCGGCGGCGTTGGCCGGCGCGCCGAACGCGGCGACCGCGCCCAAGGCGAGCAGCGCGGCCGTGGCCAGGCTCGCGGCACGACGAGTACGGAAGATCATTGAAGGGTCTCCCCCGTGGAGTGGTGAGAAGCGTACGGCCGGGGACGTTAGCGCTCAGGAACCACCCACGCCACCCCGGATCACACCCGCCACACGCTGCTCAGCTAATGGTCATCTAAGGTTTGTCCGGATTGATGGCTCTTGTTGCCCGAGGGAGCGCGACCCCGCGCCGGTCCGGCACTACGCTTCGAGCCGGTTGGATGGGCGGGGCGAGCCGTTCGGGTGATCAGCCGAGCGTCGGCACCGTTGGCGAACCGTGACCTTTCCGGGGACCACTCGTGACCTTGGGGAGACTCAGTTCGCCTCGACCAGCGGCAGGGAACGACCGGCACCGCCGCCGGGCAGCGCGATCGACGAGAAGTGCGACACCACCCGCTCGTCGGTGGGGTCGTCGGCGGGGGTGTGGTGCACGGCCAGCCGCCGGTAGAGCGTGTCCCGTTGCGCCGGGATCCGGTCGGCGGAGCGGATCATCCCGATCAGCTCGTGCAGGTTGGACCGGTGCCGGGCGCCCGCCGAGGAGATCACGTTCTCCTCCAGCATGATCGAGCCCAGGTCGTCCACGCCCATGTGCAGCGCGAGCTGGCCCACGTCCTTGCCCGTGGTCAACCAGGACGCCTGCAGGTGCGGCACGGTCTCGAAAAAGAGCCGGGCCACGGCCACCAGGCGGAGGTACTCCAGCGTGGTCGCCTGGGTCCGGCCCTTGAGGTGGTTGTTCTCCGGCTGGTACGTCCACGGGATGAAGGACCGGAAACCCTGGGTGCGGTCCTGCACGTCGCGGATCATCCGCAGGTGCTCGATCCGCTCGGCGGCCGTCTCACCGGTGCCCATCATCATCGTCGCGGTCGACTCGACGCCCTGCCGGTGCGCCAACTCCATGACCTCCAGCCAGCGCTCACCCGACTCCTTGAGCGGCGCGATCGCCTTCCGGGGGCGCTCCGGGAGCATCTCGGCGCCGGCACCGGCGATCGAGTCCAGCCCGGCGGCCTTGATGCGGGCGATGGCCTCGTCCAGGCTGACGCCGGAGACCTTGGCCATGTGCAGGATCTCGCTCGGGCCGATCGAGTGGATGGCGAGCTGCGGGTACGCCTTCTTGACCGAGGAGAACAGCTCCTCGTAGTACTCCACCCCGTATTCCGGGTGGTGACCGCCCTGGAGCATGACCTGGGTCGCGCCCAGTTCGACCGCCTCGCCGCAGCGACGCAGGATCTCCTCGGTGGGGTGGGTCCACCCCTCCTTGTGCTTGGGAGCCCGATAGAAGGCGCAGAACTTGCACGCCGTCACGCAGACGTTGGTGTAGTTGATGTTGCGGTCGATCAGGTACGTGACGACGTTGTCCGGGTACCGCCGACGGCGCACCGCGTCCGCGGCCTCGCCCAGCGCGTGGAAGGGCGCCTCGGTGTAGAGCAGCAGCGCCTCCTCGGGCGTGATCCGCCCACCGTCCGCGCCGCGCTGCAGGATGTCGTCGATCTCCCGGCTCGTCGTCACGCCACCGAGCCTACGCCGGGCTCACCCGTACCCCCACGAGCCCCGGCCACCCTGTGACCAAGATCGGAGCTACCCGGAGGCAGCCGAGACGTTCGGCGACGACCGACCCGCCCACCTCCGCAGCCCGACCCATTCGAGATCCTGGTGCGAAACCGCCCTCCGCGAGAGGGACGGTGCGGTTCCCAGATCCGCCGAGCGGGTGGGGCGGATGGAAGCTAGGCGTCGTAGTCGACGGTGACGGTGTCGGTGACCGGGCTGGACTGGCAGGTCAGCACGTAACCGGCCGCCACCTCGTCGGGCTCCAGCGCGTAGTTGCGGGCCATCTCGACCCGACCGGAGACCACCTTCGCTCGGCAGGTCGAGCAGACGCCGCCCTTGCAGGCGTACGGCAGCTCGCTGCGGACCTTCAACGCCGCGTCCAGGACCCGCTCGTCGCGACGCATGGTGAAACGCGACGACCGGCCGTCGAGCAGGATGGTGACCTCGGTGCCGGTGCCCGGCTCGTCACCGGGGCGGCGGACCGGCACCGGCGGCGCGTCGACGTGGAACAGCTCGGTGTGCACCGCGGACTCGGCGACGCCCCGCCCGACGAGCACCGTCTTGGCGTCCACCACGAGCCCGTACGGACCGCAGAGGAACCACTCCTCGATCGCGTCAGCGGGTACCACGGTGTCCAGCAGCCGACCCAGGCGCGCGGCGTCGATCCGCCCGGAGAGCAGCGGCGACTCGGTTTCCTCCCGCGACAGCACGTGCACCAGGTGCAGCCGCGTCGGATAGCGGTCCTTCAGGTCGGCCAACTCCTCGGCGAACATCACCGAGTTGGCCGTGCGGTTGCCGTACACCAGGGTGAAGGTGCTGGCCGGCTCGACGGCCAGGGCGGTGGCGACCAGCGACAGCACCGGCGTGATGCCGGAGCCGGCGACCACCGCGCCGTAGCGGCGGACCCGGCCCGGGGCGAACGCGCTGCCGAAGTGTCCCAGCGGCGGCAGCACCTCGACGGTGTCGCCGCGCCGCAGCACCCCGCAGGCGTACGCCGAGAACGCGCCGCCGGGGATCTCCCGCACCCCGATCCGCAGCCGACCGTGCCGGGCCAGCTCCTGCGGCGTGGAGCAGATCGAGTACGACCGGCGCACGACCGGGCCGGCGCTCCCGCCCACGTCGGCGGGGAGCCGTACGGTGAGGTGCTGCCCTGCCTGGAAGGCGAAGGTCTCGCGCAACTCCTCGGGCACGTCGAAGGTGATCGCGACGGCGTCGGAGGTGAGCCGGTCGACCGCGACGACGGGCAACGGGTGGAACACCGGGCGACGGCGGACCGGACGGGTGATGGTGACAGTCACAGCGCCTTCACATGGTCGAAGGGTTCGGAACAGGCGCGACAGCGCCACAACGCTTTGCACGCGGTGGAGCCGAAGCGGCTGAGCTGCTCGGTCTCCGGCGACCCACAGCGCGGGCACCGCACGGCGAGGGTCAACGGGACCACGCCGTCGCGGGATGTCGCGTGCGGTGGGGCGATGCCCGCGGCGGCCAGCTTGGCCCGACCGGCGTCGCTGATCCAGTCGGTGCTCCAGGCCGGACTGTGCACCGTACGCACCTCGGCGTCCGGGTGTCCGGCGGCGGCCAGCGCGCGTCGGATGTCGGCCCGGATCACGTCCATCGCCGGGCAGCCGGTGTACGTGGGAGTGATGGTCACCACGACGCGGCCGGTGCCCGCGTCCTGCTCCACCGCACGCAGGATGCCGAGGTCGTCGATGGTGACCACCCGGATCTCGGGGTCCACCACCGACGCGACGGCCACGCGCGGATCGGTCATCGTGCCGGTCCGACCGCGTTCACCAGCGCGCCCCGGGGTGGGCGCGGTGCACCACCTGCGCTTCGGCGAGCAGGTACGACAGGTGTTCGGTGTGCACGCCGTCCCGTCCGCCGGTCGGTGCCCAGACTGAATCCGGCGCGGTGAGGGTCGCCTCGGCGAGCACGTCGGTGACCGTGCGGTCGAACTCGCCCCGCAGGGTGGCCGGGTCGACCGGGGCGTCCGGCGCGGGGGCGAACAGCTCGTTCGCGTACGGCCAGACCTGGTCGATCCCGTCCTGCATCCGCCGGTGCGACTCGGCGGTGCCGTCACCCAGCCGCTTCACCCAGAGCGCGGCGTGATCCAGGTGGTAGGCGGACTCCTTGCGCGCCTTGCCGCCGATCGCGGCCAGCCGCTCGTCGGCGCAACCGGCCAGCGCGGTGTAGAGCGGGAGCTGGTACGCCGACAGCACGAGCAGCTTCGCCATGGTCACCGCGAAGTCGCCGTTCGGCAGCTCGACCAGCAGACAGTTGCGGAACTCCCGATCGTCACGCAGGTACGCCAGCGCGTCCTCGTCCCGGCCCGCGCCCTCCAACTCGCCCGCGTACGTCAGCAGCAGCCGCGCCGCGCCGAGCTGGTCGAGGGCGATGTTGGCCAGCGCGATGTCCTCCTCCATCTCGGGGGCACGGGTGGTCCACTCGGCGAGCCGCTGCGCCGCGATCAACGCGTCGTCGCCGAGCGCCAGGGTGAAGGCGAACGGACCGTTCACAGGTGCGCCACCCCGTCCGGCACCTCGTAGAAGGTGGGGTGGCGGTAGACCTTGTCGGCCGCCGGGTCGAAGAAGGCGTCCTTCTCGTCCGGGCTGGAAGCGGTGATCGCCCCGGCCGGCACCACCCAGATCGACACCCCCTCCTGGCGACGGGTGTAGAGGTCCCGGGCGTTCCGCAGGGCCAGCTCGGCGTCGGGCGCGTGCAGGCTGCCCACGTGCGTGTGCGACAGACCCCGCCGGGCCCGGACGAAGACCTCCCAGAGCGGTGCGGATTCCCTCGCGCTCACAGCGTCACCTCGGTTCGCGACTGCGGGGCTCGCAAGATCGGCTCACTCCTCGCGCTCACGCTGCCACCTTCTCCCGCCGCTTTGCCGCGTACGCCTCGGCGGCCTCGCGGACCCACGCGCCGTCGGCGTGCGCCTGGCGCCGGTGTGCCATCCGCTCCCGGTTGCACGGCCCGTTGCCCTTGATCACTCGCATCAGCTCGGCGTAGTCGGGCTGGGTGAAGTCGTACGCCTGGCGCTCCTCGTTCCAGCGCAGGTCCGGATCGGGAATGGTGAGCCCGAGCGCCTCCGCCTGGCCGACGCACATGTCCACGAAGCGCTGCCGCAACTCGTCGTTGGAGAAGCGCTTGATCTTCCAGGCCATCGACTGGGCGGAGTGGGTGGAGTCACCGTCCGGCGGGCCGAACATGGCCAGCGACGGATACCACCAGCGGTCCACCGCGTCCTGCGCCATCGCCTGCTGGGCCGGGGTGCCGTGTGCCAGCACGTGCAGGATCTCGTAGCCCTGGCGCTGGTGGAACGACTCCTCCTTGCAGACCCGGATCATGGCGCGGGCGTACGGGCCGTAGGAGCAGCGGCACAGCGGCACCTGGTTGACGATCGCCGCGCCGTCCACCAGCCAGCCGATGACACCGACGTCGGCCCAGGTCAGAGTCGGGTAGTTGAAGATCGAGCTGTACTTCTGCCGACCGTCCAGCAGGAGCTGGACCAGCTCGTCCCGGCTCACCCCGAGGGTCTCGGCCGCGGCGTAGAGGTAGAGCCCGTGACCGGCCTCGTCCTGCACCTTGGCGAGCAGGATCGCCTTGCGCTTGAGCGAGGGGGCCCGGCTGATCCAGTTGCCCTCCGGCTGCATGCCGATGATCTCTGAGTGCGCGTGCTGGGCGATCTGCCGGATCAACGTCCGCCGGTACGCCTCCGGCATCCAGTCACGCGGCTCGATCTTCTGGTCGGCGTCGACCACCGCGGTGAAGTAGGCCGCCAGGTCCGTTCCGGAGTCGGCGTCCACGCGGCTCCGCTCCGCCGCGGCACGCAGCGCCGCCTCCGCCGCCTCGACCTCGCCGAGCAGGCCGCCGGGCGGTTCCTCGCCCGGGAAGTCATTGCCATACATGGACTCAGTGTTACAGCTTGCAACTTGTGACACCAGAGGGGTGTCATAGAAATACGAGATACCCCAGCGTTACCAGGCACGCGCCCCGGGTAGCGCCCACCACTGTGAGACGGGTCACATATGGACGGCAAATCCTCGCAACAGCCGCGTAGCGGGTTCTTATCCCGCCTTCACGGCGAGTTGACCGGTGTCGGATCCTGGCGTCATCCGAATCCGGACGTAGACTTCGCAGGTCACACCGATCGGTGCAGGACGATCGCACGCCGATGGGGCACCTCCCCCGCCCCCGGAGCGATCCACACCGGTCAGTCCTGGCAACAAGCCGGTCCCCCCGGCCCTGACCTCTGGAGCTCACCCGCTCATGCGATCTCGCGTGATCATGGTGTTCGCCGTCACGGCGGTCCTGCTCGGCGGCGTCATGCTGGTGCCGGCCGCGTACGCCCGACTCTCCGGCGACGAGGCGAACGCCGCACAGGAGAGCGTCGCGGCACCGCCGCCCGCGCCACCGCCGCCACCCACTCTCGCAGCGGGCAAGGTGTCGGTGAACTTCAAGGGCGACTTCTTCTCGTGGGCGCTGATGGACCGCGAGACGGGTGAGATCTCCGGCTCGAAGAACATGGCCTCGACCAGTTCCACCGAGTCGATGATCAAAGCGTGGATCGTCGCCGACTACCTGCGCCAACTCGACGACGAGGAGTTGACGGCGGCGGCGAAGAAGGCGGCCAGCAAAGCCATCCGGGACAGCGACGACTCGTCGACCAACTACATCTACCGCATGGCCGGCGGCTCGTACGCGGTGCCGGCGGGCGGTCAGCCCGGTCCGGTGATCAAGCGCGCGATCAGCATCTGCGACCTCACCGACACCAAGCGGGGCAACGTCAAGGGGTACGAGGGCTGGTGGAGCTTCACCAGGATGTCCCCGCGCGACGCGGTCCGGCTCGGCGACTGCATCGCCGACGGCCGGGCGGCCGGCCCGAAATGGACCGAGTGGCTGCTCTCCGAGATGAGCAAGGTACGCGGCACCACCGCCGACAAGGACCAGCACGAGGACGAGGGTTGGGGCGGCGGCCGGTGGGGCATCATCGACGGACTACCTGAGTCGATCACCAGTCAGGGCCCGGTCGGCATGAAGAACGGCTGGACCAAGCTGTTCTACGACCGCAGTTGGCACGTCAACTGCCTCGCGGTCACGGAGAAGTGGAGTCTGGCCGTGATGCTTCGCTATTCGTTCGCCGAGAAGCTCGACTACGGCGCCGACGTCTGCGCCAGCGTCGCCGCCCAACTGGTGACCCCGCAGCCCGGCGGTGCGCTCAAGGTGCCGCAGCAGCCGGCCGGGAAGCTCTGATGGCCACCGGTAAGCGCGACCGGGAGGGCGGAACATCTCCGCTACGGCTCGTCGCCATCGCCTGCGTACTGCTCGGGCTGGTCCTGGTCTCCCTGCGCCTGCTTCCCGGCTCCCCCTTCGAGTCCCGCGCCGCCGCCGAGTGGGGCCGCTCCGAGCCGCCGGTGTCCCGCGCCGGCTCGCTCACCGACCGTCACACGCGGCCGTCGCCCTCGCCGAGCCCGTCGCCCGAGCCCGAACCGCTGCCGTTCGCTGCCAAGCAGCTCGACCTGGACATCGACGGCTGGTACGGCTGGAGCGTGCTGGACCGCCGCTCCGGCGAGATCATCGGCTCGGACAACATGGACGAGACCAACACCACCGCCTCGCTGATCAAGTCCTGGATCGTCGCCGACTACCTGCGACGCACCGCCAACGCGGGACAGACGCCGAGCGACGCGAAGCTCGACGACCTGACCAGGATCATCCGGGACAGCGACAACACCCGTACCGAGCAGCTCTACACCCAGATCGGGCGGGCCGCGTCGATCAAGCGGCTGCTGTCGGTCTGTGACCTGACCGACAGCAAGGTCTCCAGCGACCTCGGCTGGAGCCGCACCGAGCTGTCCCCCCGCGACACCGCACGGCTGGGCAACTGCATCGCCGACGGTCGGGCCGCCGGCCCCGAGTGGACCAAGTGGCTGCTCAAGGAGATGCGCCTGGTACGCGGTGCCGGCGACTTCGGTATCCGCAAGGCGTTCCCGGCCGACGAGGCGAAGCAGATCGCCATCAAGAACGGCTGGGTGGACCGCACCCGCGAGCAGGAGATCCACGTCAACTGCCTGGCGGTCGGCGACACCTGGACGATGGGCGTGATGCTCCGCTACCCCATCAGCAGGGGCTACGAGTACGGCATGGACAACTGCCAGGAGATCACCGAGGCGCTGCTGACGCGTACCTGATGGTGCGGAACGGTCAGCGGGTGAAGAAGGCCGGTCCACCGGCCGGCAGCGCGGGCGTCTCGCCGATCTCGGCGGCCCGACGGGCGAACTCCCGGAGCCCGGCGACCTGACGCTCGCCGAGCGAGAAGTCCAGGGCCCGGAAGTACTCGGCGAGGGTGGTCGCGTCGAACGGCTCCCAACGGGCCGCCGACTCGGCGACCTGGTCCAGCTCGGCCAGGCACAGGTCACGCGAGCGCAGGAACGCCTCGTGCACCTCCTTGACCAGGCCGGGATGAGCGGCGGCGAAGTCACGACGGACCGCCCAGACGGCGAACACCATCGGCAGCCCGGTCCACTCCCGCCAGGCCGACCCCAGGTCGGTCACGGTCAGCCCCTGCCGGGGCGCTTCGTACATGGCCCGCAGCGCCACGTCGCCGATCAACACTGCGGCGTCGGCCTCCAGCAGCATCTGCGTCAGGTCCGGCGGGCAGCGGAAGTACTCCGGGTCGACGCCGTACCGCTCACGCAGCAGCAGCCGGGCGAGCAGCACGCCGGTCCGCGAGGTGGACCCGAGCGCGATCCGCGCCCCGTCGAGATCGGCCAGCGGGCGGGTGCTGACCAGGTTGACCGACAGCACCGGCCCGTCGCTGCCGACCGCCAGGTCCGGCAGGAGCAGCAGTTCGTCGGCGTGCCGCAGGTACTCGACCAGGGTGATCGGCCCGATGTCCAGGTCACCGGCGACCAGCGCCGCGCTGAGCCGATCCGGCGAGTCCTTGTGCAGGTCGACGTCGAGCAGCGCTCCCGAACGCATCAGCCCCCAGTAGATGGGGAGGCAGTTGAGGAACTGGATGTGCCCGACCCGGGGGCGGGCGACGCGCTCGACCATGCCCCGACCGTATCGCCGCCCGACCCGATCGGCTCAGCGAGCCGCCCCGGAAGTGGCCAACCCCGCACCCGTCGGTAAGGAAGGGCCCCCTGCTATCGCCTGGTGTCGTACAGGGGACCCTTCCTTACATAAACCGGTTGCTGGCCGGCGGGCGGGGAGTAGGCTGTCCGCTTCCGCCTGACGGCCGAGGTGAGTAGCACCGGAGCGGACGTCCCGCGCCGACCCGTGGTCGGAAACGCGAGCGGCAGCCTTCTTCCCCGCGTCAAGGAGCACGTGGATGAGCCTGCACGCCCCACAGACCCCGCACCCGCCGACGTCCGGCCTCGACGACGAGCTGACCGCCGAGCGGGCCCACCTGACCCGGTCCCGAGCCGCGTTGCACCGGATGCGCGAACGCGCCGAGGCACTCTTCGCCACCGGCGACACGGTGGCCGGTGACTCGTACACCGCCGAGCAGCTCGGGCGACACCTCGCCCGTCGGGTGGCCGAACTGGCCGACGACCCACGGACGCCGCTGTTCTTCGGCCGCCTCGACTTCGGCGACGCCGACGCCGAGCACTCCGGGCGGCGCTACCACGTCGGCCGCCGGCACGTCACCGACGAGCAGGGCGAACCGCTGGTGCTGGACTGGCGGGCACCGGTGTCGCGGTCGTTCTACCGGGCCAGCGCCCGCGACCCGCAGGGGCTCGCGGTGCGCCGCCGGTTCGGTTTCGGCGACGGCGTGCTGACCAGCTTCGAGGACGAACGCCTCGACCGTGGCGAGGAACTCGGCACCGCCAGCCGGATCCTCACCGCCGAGATCGAACGCCCCCGGATCGGGCCGATGCGCGACATCGTCGCCACCATCCAGCCCGAGCAGGACGAGCTGGTCCGCGCCGACCTGACCGACTCGATCTGCGTACAGGGCGCGCCCGGCACCGGGAAGACGGCGGTCGGGTTGCACCGCGCCGCATACCTGCTCTATCTGCACCGGGAGCGGCTACGTCGGTCGAAGGTGCTGGTCGTCGGGCCGAACCGGGCGTTCCTCGGGTACATCGCGGCGGTGCTGCCCGCCCTCGGTGAGGTGGAGGTCGCGCAGGCCACCGTCGAGGACCTGGTCGACCGGGTCGCAGTGCGGGCGACGGAACCGTCCGAGGTGGCGAGGATCAAGCACGACGCCCGGATGGCCGAGGTGCTGCGCCGGGCCCTCGACGCGTACGTGGGCGAGCCGACCGAGGCGATGACCGTCTCCGACGGCTCGTACCGCTGGCGGATCGGGTTGGAGCCGCTGCACCGGCTGGTCCACGAGACCCGCGCGGCGGAGCTGCCGTACGCCGTCGGCCGGGAACGGATCCGGGCGCGGGTGGTCGGGCTGCTGCAACGGCAGGCCGAGGCCCGGCGGGCGGAGTCGCCGAGCGACGCCTGGCTGCGCCGAACGGGCCGTTCGACGCCGGTCACCACGTTCCTGGACGCGGTCTGGCCCGCGCTCACCCCGGAGGGGCTGGTGCACGCCCTGCTCGGCGACCCCGCCCGGCTCGCGGCGGCGGCTGAGGGCCTGCTCACCGCCGACGAGCAGGCCCTGCTCACCGCCGGGAAGGTGGCCCGTACGCCGAAGGCCACCCGGTGGACCGCCGCCGACGCCGTCCTGATCGACGAGGCGGCCGGGCTGATCGAGCGGCCGACCGGCTTCGGGCACGTCGTGGTCGACGAGGCCCAGGACCTCTCCGCGATGCAGTGCCGGGTGATCGCCCGGCGCAGCGAGCACGGCTCGCTCACCCTCCTCGGTGACCTGGCCCAGGCGACCGCGCCCTGGGCCGCCACCGACTGGCGGGACACCCTGCGCCACCTGGGCAAGCCGGACGCGGCGGTGGTGCCGTTGACGGTCGGCTTCCGGGTGCCGGCGGAGGTGCTCGCCTTCGCCAACCGGCTGCTGCCGGCGCTCGCCGTCGACGTGCCGCCGGCCGAGTCGCTGCGCCACGACGGCACCCTCACGGTGCGTACCGTGACCGACCTGTTCGAGGCGACGGTGGACGAGGTGCGCGCGGCGCTCACGCACGAGGGATCGATCGCGGTGGTCGCCGCCGACGACGCGGTGCCCGGGCTCCGCGCGGCGCTGGCGGCGGCGGGCATCGAGACGGCGACGGTGGACGAGCCGACGGAGGGTACGCGGGTCTCCGTCATGCCGGCCACCAGCGTGAAGGGCCTGGAGTACGACCATGTGGTCGTCGCCGAACCGGCCGCCATCGTGGCCGCCGAACCACGCGGCCTGCACCGCCTGTACGTGGTGCTCACCCGGGCGGTGTCCCGGCTGTCGGTGGTGCACGTCGCGCCGCTTCCCGCCCCGCTCGGCTGAGCGCGCGGTCGCGCCGACGCGTCAGACCGTCAAGGGAGCAACCCGGAAGGAGCCGTGATCCCGCTGGTGGTGATCGCCGCGAGGCTGACCGCGGCCGAGATCACCCCGCTCCGGCTCCTGCTGGCGCTGGCCACCGTGTCCGTGGTCGCGGTGCCGTTCACCCTGCTGGGGCTCGCCATCGGATGCTCACTGCCGAGCATGGCGGTGACCGTGGTGGCCCAGGTCGTCTTCTTGTCGCCGGTCATGCTCGGCGTCTGGGTGGTGGCGCTGGCCGCGGTCGGCGGATGGGCGTACCGACGGGACGAGGGTCGCCGGTTCAGTTGACGTTCCGGCCGTTTCCCTCGGGCGGCGGCCGGGCGGTGCCACGATGCCGGTGAGGGTGGTCGAACGGCGGGCGCCCCGAGCCGAGAGGGGTGGCCGTGGTCGACATTCCGCCCGGCACCCCCTGCTGGGCCGATCTGGCCACCCCGGGGCTGGACGCGGCGCGACGGTTCTATCCCGAGCTGTTCGGCTGGACCGGCCGGGTCGATCCCGAACCGGAGGCGGGCGGTTACACGGTCTTCCTGCTGGGTGGGCGACCGGTGGCCGGAGTGGGGCCGCCGGCCGTACCGGACCAGGTGCCGATCTGGTCGACGTACGTCGCCACCGACGACGCCGACCTGGTCGCCGGCCGGGTGGAACGGGCCGGTGGGCAGGTGGTGGTGCCACCGTTCGAGGTGTTCGACCGGGGCCGGATGGCGGTGTTCAGCGACCCGGCCGGTGCCGCGTTCAGCGTGTGGCAGCCGATGACCTTCGGCGGTGCCGACGTCTTCGACGTACCCGGCGCGATGTGCTGGACCGAACTGGTCACTCCCGACCCGGACGGGGCACGGGTCTTCTACGAGCTGGTCTTCGGGTGGCAGCCCGAGGAGGAGCCGATGGGGCAGGTCGCCTACACCGGCTGGCGGCTGGGTGACCGCCTGGTGGCCGGGATGATGCCGCCACTGGGTGCCGAGTTCCCGGCCGACTCACCGGCGTACTGGACGCTCTACTTCTCGGTCGCCGACGCCGATGCCACCGCCGCCCGCGCCGCCGAACTGGGCGGCACCATCCTCGTGCCGCCCCGGGACATCCCCGCCGGCCGCGTCACCGCTCTACGCGACCCGCACGGCGCACTCTTCTCCCTCATCGCCCTGACCTCCTGACCGCCTCACCCCGTCGTCACCCGTCAACGGGGACGGGTGGGGAGGACCAGGGGGCCGTGCGGGCCGGGGACGACCGTGACGTGGGCCCGGTAGTAGCGGGCGAGCATCTCCTCGGTGAGTACCTCGGTCGGGGTGCCCTCGGCGACGATCCGGCCGTCGGCCAGCAGCACCATGCGGTCGGCGTACTCGCCCGCGATGGAGAGGTCGTGCATGGTGGCCAGCACGGTCAGGCCGTGCGTACGGCGCAACTGGTCGACGAGTTCGAGCACCTCCTGCTGGTGACCGATGTCCAGCGCGCTGGTCGGCTCGTCGAGCAACAGCAGGGTCGCGCCCTGGGCCAGCGCGCGGGCCAGGAAGACCCGCTGCCGCTCCCCGCCGGAGAGGGTGGCCAGTTCCCGGCCCTGGAAGCCGGCCAGGTCCAGCCGGCCGAGCACCTCGTGCACCACGGCCAGGTCGGCGGCGGACTCCCGGCCCAGCGGCGGGATGTACGGGGTACGCCCGAGCAGGACGTAGTCCAGCACCGCCATGCCGGGCGGTACGACCGGGGACTGGGCCACGGTCGCCACCACCCGGGCCCGTTCGCGGCGGCGCAGGGCGCTCGACGGCGTACCGAAGAGGTGCACGGCGCCCGGCGCGGCGAGCAGGCCGCCGACGGCCCGCAACAGGGTCGACTTGCCGGCGCCGTTGGGTCCGATCACGGTGACCCACTCGCCGGGCCGGACGGTCAGGTCGACACCGGCCAGGATCGGCGTGCCGTCCAGGCTGATCCGCAGATCACGCACCTGCACGGCGTCGGCACCGGACGCGGCCCGGTCGCCACCTGACGACTCGGGCGCGGTCATGTCAGCACCCGCCGGGCGGTCCGCAGCACCAGGACGAAGAAGGGACCGCCGAGCAGCGCGGTGACCACCCCGATCGGAATCTCCTGCGGCGCGGCGGCGGTCCGGGCCACCACGTCGGTCAACGCCAGGAAGGCGCCGCCGAACAGCAGCGACAGCGGCAGGATGACGCGGTAGCTCGATCCGGCGAGCAGTCGCACGGTGTGCGGCACGATGATCCCGACGAACCCGATCAGGCCGGAGGCGGACACCGCGGCGGCGGTGCCCAGCGAGGCGGCGGCGATCAGCAGGTACCGGGAGCGCTGCGGGTGCAGGCCCAGCCCGGCCGCCTCGTCGTCACCCACCGAGAGCACGTCCAGCTCCCGCCGGTGCAGCAGGATGACCAGGCTGGTGAGCAGGAAGTACGGCAGCACCAGCCGGACGTCGTGCCAACCGGCGGTGGCCAGCCGCCCGAGCAGCCAGGAGTACACCTCCTGGATGCTGTCCGCGTTGCGTTGCAGCAGGTACGTCTGCCCGGCGGAGAGGAACGCGGAGACGGCCACCCCGGCCAGGATCAGCGTGGCCGGGGAACGGCTGCGTCCACCGGCCACTCCGAGCAGGTACGTCATGGCGACCGCACCGAGCGAGCCGACGAAGGCGGCCAGCGGGATGGTGAGGGGAAGCCCGCTGAGCGCCCCGCCGGTGGCGGTGCCGAGGGTCAGTACGACGGTGACCGCCAGGCCCGCCCCGGCGGCCACGCCGAGCAGGTACGGGTCGGCCAACGGGTTGCGGAACACGCCCTGGTAGGCGCCACCGGCCAGGGCGAGCAGTCCACCGACCAGCAGGCCCAGCACCACCCGGGGCAGCCGCAGCTCGGTGACGATGGCGATCTCGCGCTCGGTCAGCCCGCTCTCCAGGCGTACCCCGGTCAGCAGGTTGAGCAGTTCGATCGCGACGCTGCCGGGCGGCAGGCTGACCGGCCCCAGCGAGACGCCGGCCACCAGGGCGACGAAGACGGCGAGCACGCCGATGGCGAGCCAGCGTTTCCGCAGGCCCGCCGGACGGCTGACGGCCGGTAAGGAAGGGCCCCTTGCTAACGCCTGGTGCATAGGAAGGGTCCCCTGCTAACGCCTGACGACGTCGGTCACTCGGCAGCCTTGCTGGTGGCGTCCACGATGGTGCGGAGCAGGTCCACCACACGCGGGCCCCAGCGCGAGGCGATGTCGTCGTCCAGCTCGACGATCTGGTCGCTCTTGACCGCCTCGATGCCGGACCAGCCGCTGCGCGCCTTGACGGTGGCGGCGCTCTGCTGGCAGCACTTCACATCGGAGAGGAAGACGAAGTCCGGGTTGGCCTGGACGATCACTTCCTGGGAGAGCTGCGGGTAGCCGCCGTTCTTGCCGTCGGCGTCCGCCGCGTCGGCGATGTTCTCCAGGCCGGCGAGGGCGTAGATCGAGCCGATGAAGGTCTTGCTGGTGGCGGTGTACAGCTCCGGCCCCAGCTCGTGGAAGTAGGTCGGCGCCTGGACCCGCTGCGGCACCTCGGCGACGATCTTGGTGATGTCGTCCTTCATCCGCTGCACCACGTCGGCCGCCGCGTCGGCGTTGCCGGTGAGCGTGCCCAGCTCGGTGATCTGCCGGTACGAGTCGTCCAGGGTCTGCGCCGCCGGGGTCAGGTACACCGGGATCTTGAGCGTGGTGAGCTGGTCGACGATCTTGTTGCGGTCGTCGCTGAGCACCACCAGGTCGGGGTTCTTCGCGGCGACCGCCTCGGCGTTCGGCTGGTAGCCGGAGAGGTCGGTCTTGGGCGCGTCGGCGGGGTGGTTCGACTGGTCGTCGACGGCGGTGACCTGCGGGCCGGCACCGATGGCGAAGAGCATCTCGGTGGCCGTCGCGGAGAGCGAGACGATCTTCTCGGGACGCTGCTCCAGGGTCAACGACCCGACGGTGACGGGGTAGGCGGCGCCACTCGGGCGCTCGCCGGTGCTGGGTGTCTCGCTGCTCGTCTCGGCACAGGCGCCGAGGGCGAGCGCGGCCACCGCGAGAGTGGCGGCGAAGACCCGGGGGGTACGGCTGAACATCGGTCCTCCTGTCGGTCGAGGAGTGCTGCTTCGCCGACAGGAGCCGGGGCGGCCCGTCCGCGAGGCGCCCTTCCTCGAGAGCGCGAATCGCGACGCGCCCCAGGCGACCTGACTCGTCCCCGACATCCGGGGCATCACAGTTGCGGGACAGCGCCGGTTTCGCACCGGCTTCGCTGCGGCGGGTCGGTACGACGGTAGCGCACGGCGGGACCGCGACCCGCTGAGCAGGTCGCGGTCCCGGTCGGGGGCCACCGCCGGCAGCCCGTCGAGTTCACTTTTGTCCGGTTGGTTGCCCGGGACGGGGCCCCGCGCGAGGGGGTGTGGCGGGGCCCCGCCGGTCTCAGGAGGCGGTGATCGTGACGTTGTCCACAGCCGCCTCGACCAGGCTGGCCGTCGACGCGTCGGCGGCCTCCACCAGGATCCGGACGGACTGTCCCGCGTACGGGGTGAGGTTGAGGTTGGCCTGCGTCCAGGCGCCGTTGCGGTTGGTGGCCGCACCGGCCTGGGTCAGCAGGGCCGTGGTGCCGCCGTTGTGCACCACGCTGACCCGTAGGTAGTCGGCCGACGACGAGTTGGATCCGTGTGCCAGGTACCAGGCCAGCGACAGGGTCAACGTACCGCTGGACGGCAGGGTGACCGCCGGGGACCGGGCGCTGGTCACGCCGCCGTCCACGTCGTAGTCCCCGGCGGCGCTGCCGGCCAACCGGCCGGTGACCAGGTCGTTGCTACCGGCGAACGGGGTGAGCTGCTTGGCGCCGCTGGAGTTGGTGGCCTGCGCCGCCCCCCGCTCCCACTGCCCCGAGGTCGCGGTGTCGGTGCCGTTGGGGTTGATCGTCCAGCCGGTCGCGGTCTCGAAGGTGTCCGACCAGACGGTGGTCCCGCTGCCACCGCCGCAGTACTGGGCCTGCTTGCCGATGGCCCGGTACGGGCAGTCGGCGTACTCGGAGAGGATCAGCACCGCCTCCCGGTTGCGCGAGGTCTGCGCCGGGATCACCTCGTCGGGCGGGTAGAAGCCGCCGCCGGAGGCCGAGCCCGGATACAACTCGAAGGTGTACGCCCAGATGCCGTGCGTCGCCCACATCCAGTCGATGCTGCTGCCGTCGGTGATGTACAGGTCGCTGGACTGCTGCGGGGTGAAGCCGTTGGTCGCCGCCATCTGCTGGCCGATGGTGGCGAAGGTGTTGTACTGGTCGGCGTTCATCCCGGTGGCGGTGTTGCTGGTCGTGTAGCCGTACGGCCAGAGCACCAGCTCGGAGTAGGTGTGGAAGTCGATGTTGGCCTTGATCTGCTGCACCCCGCCGACCACCCGGCTGTTGACGAAGTTACGCAGCGCCTGCGTCTCCGGAGCGGAGAACGCCGACGGACCCCGGTAGGTGTCCGAGGAGGTGGAGCCGGACGAGCCGCCGCAGCACCCGAAGTTGTAGCTCCAGTTGCGGTTCAGGTCGGTGCCGACGTACGACGAGCCGCTGTTGGGTTGCCGGTTCTTCCGCCAGGACCGGTAGGAGCCGGTGGCGATGTCGTACTCGCTGCCGTCGGGGTTGACGGTCGGCACGATCCAGATCTCCCGGTTGTTGACCAGGCTGGTGATCCGGGAGTCGGAGCCGTAGTTGTCGGTGAAGAGGTTGAGCAGATAGATCGCCATCTCGACGGTCAGGTGCTCACGGGCGTGCTGCTGGGCGTTGAACAGGATCTCCGGCTCGTTCTCGTCGGTGGCGACGTTGTCGGAGATCTTCACCGCCACCAGGTCCCGGCCCTCGTACGAGCTGCCGATACTGATCTTGCGGGCGATCGACGGATGGTCCGCGACGACCTGGTTGACCACGGCGGTCATCTCCGCGTAGTCGTGGTAGTTCGCGTCGGCCGGCGGGAAGGCCAACGCGCCGACCTGCCCGTCTGCGGTGCCCCGATCGGTGGGCAGGGCGGCGATCGCCTCCAGCCGGAACCCGAGGCGGGTGATCGCGGCGGCCTCGGCGCGGGTGGCCGAGACGTGCAGCACGCCGTGTTCGGAGTAGTCGATCGCGGCACCGGTGCCGGCGATCGCGTTGCGGTCGGCGAGCGTCTTCGGGCCCAGTACCCGGTAGGGCACGGCGGCCGGCTGCTCGTCCCGGTTCGGGGCCGGTTCGGCGGACACCGGTGGTGCGGAGACGGTGAGCAGGCCGAGCCCGGCGGCGACGATGAGCGCCAGGGCACGGCGGACGGGGATCGAACGGAAGGCCATGGACAACCTCCTGGAGGCGCGGGGGTTCCCCGCCCGGTAGCGGACAGCCCACCACCGGTCACATGGTCATATCAACATCGATCGCTGTCCGGCCCATCCCAGCCGGATCCTCATGCCGACGACATGGTCCCGTCGCGACTGGTCAGGAGGACGGGCCGCGCCCCGGCTCGGTGGCGGACCCGGGCTGGTCGGTCGTCCCGCCGTCGGCCTGACCGCCGGAGACGGTGTCGGTGTCGGCCTGGTCCTCGCCGGCCAGGGCGGACCGTAGCCGCTCCTTCTCCGACCGGCGCCGCTCGGCGGCGGCGGCCATCTCCTCGGCCATCTGGTCGCGTACGCCCTTGAGGAGGAAGAAGGAGACCGCGGCGGAGAACAGCAGGGCCAGGATCAGCTTGAGGAAGATGTCCATGTCGACCGGCCAGAGGGCCAGCATCACGACCACGAACAGGCCGATCCGGCCGAGGGTGTACTTGGCCGCCGCGCTCACGTCGTACTCCATTCTCCGCCGAGGGCGGCCTCTCTTCGCTCCTCCGTGCGGCCTCGCCGCACGACGCAGGGCGACCTCAGGTCGTCCGGTCGACCAGCCAGCGGACGCCGGGGAACCAGACCAGCGCGTACACGACGGTGAACGTCACCGCCGCCAGGCCACCGGAGAGCAGCGGCGACAGCCCGGTCACCACGCCCGCCACCAGCAGGCCGGAGACCACCGCCATCGCCAGCGCCACCAACCCGGCCACCACCCGGGGCGCGCCGAACTCCCAGGCCCGGAAGTCCTCCCAGAACAGCCAGACGGCCAGGATCACCGCCAGCCAGCCGTTGGCCTGACCGAAGTCTCCGGCGCCGAACCAGGCGAAAGCGGTGTCGAAGAGCACCAACACCAGCATCCCGATGACCACCCCGGCCAGGCTGACGCCGAGCAGGTCACCCAGGAACCGGATGCGCCCGTCGTCGTCCCGGCGCGGGAACGCGCCCTGCTGCTCGCTCATCGTCGTGCCAGGGTACGCGTCGACTCAGGCCCAGACCTGCTGCGGCTCGGAACGGCGTTCCGCCATGCTCGGCGCGGCGTCGTACTCGCGGACCACCTCGTAGCGGGTGTTCCGCTCGACCGGGCGGAAGCCGGCGTCCCAGATCAGGTGCAACAGGTCGTCCCGGTGCATCGTGTTCGGCGTCCCGTACGAGTCCGCGTCGTGGGTGATCTTGTATTCGACGACCGAGCCGTCCAGGTCGTCCACGCCGAAGTTGAGTGAGAGCTGGGCCACCGAGAGCCCGTGCATCACCCAGAAGCACTTGACGTGCGGCACGTTGTCGAACAGCAGCCGGGAGACCGCGAAGGTCTTCAACGACTCGGCCGGCGAGGCCATCGTGGTGCGTGCCTGGATCCGGTTACGGACCTTGCCGTCCGCCGAGTCCACGAAGTCGTGCTGGTAGCGCAGCGGGATGAAGACCACGAAGCCGCCGGTCTCGTCCTGTAGCTCACGGAGCCGCAGCACGTGGTCGACCCGGTGCCGTGGCTCCTCGATGTGGCCGTAGAGCATGGTCGACGGCGTCTTCATGCCCTTGCTGTGCGCCAGCCGGTGGATCCGCGACCAGTCCTCCCAGTGGCAGGCGTGGTCGACGATGTGCTGGCGGACCTCCCAGTCGAAGATCTCCGCGCCGCCACCGGTCAGCGACTCCAGACCGGCCTCCATCAGCTCGTCGAGGATGGCATCGGCGGTCAGCCCGCTGATCTTCTCGAACCACTGGACCTCGGTCGCGGTGAACGCCTTGAGCTTGACCTTCGGCAGCGCCGCCTTCAGCTCGCGCAGCACCTTCGGGTAGTAGCGCCAGGGCAGCGTCGGGTGCAGGCCGTTGACGATGTGCAACTCGGTGAGCTGCTCGTCCTCCATCTCCTTGGCCTTGCGGACCGCCTCGTCGATGCGCATCGTGTACGCGTCCTTCTCGCCCGGCTTGCGCTGGAAGGAGCAGTACGCACAGGAGGCGGAGCAGACGTTGGTCAGGTTGAGGTGCCGGTTGACGTTGAACATCACCCGGTCGCCGTTGCGCTCGGTGCGCGCGTGGTGGGCCAGCCGCCCCAACCAGGTCAGGTCATCGCTGGAGTAGAGCGCGATGCCGTCCTCACGGGTCAGCCGCTCCCCGGCGTACACCTTCGCTTCGAGCTCGCGCTTGAGTCCGGCGTCCATCGAAAGCCCGTCCCTTTCCCCTGCGTCCGCGACCGCTACCGGCCGCAGTCAGAGCCTACGTCGCACACCCGGGCTGCTCACACCGTGGTCCTTCGGTGACCAGCGTCTCCCGAACTCACAGTTTTCTTTAACCCGTCCAAACATCGACACCGCGCACCAGGTGAGGTAAGACAGGATGGGGCACGCCACACCTCGCACCGGTGACCGCGATCCGGCGACACCTGGCAGTAGCGTCCCCACGTCCGCGTCCGACCCCCGGCGTGGCGTAGCAGGTCCGGACGGGAGCGCGATGGTCGACAGCACGGACGGACGACGGCGACGGCGACGGAGTCCGGTGGTCTCGCCGGTGCTGCGGCCGATGCTCTGGTCCGCCCTGCTCAGCGCCGTCGCGAGCGCCGTCCTCGCCGCGCCCGCGTACGCCGAGCCGGGCATCCCGGCCACGGTGCCCGACACCGGATCCCGCCCGGCCGTCGCCGGTCAGCTCCAGTTGCCCGGTGCACCGACCGGCGGCACCCCCGGCGTGGTCGCCCCGACCGTCACCCCCGCCGGCAACGCGCTCGAAGCCCAGATCAACGCCGTCGAGGCACGGATCGGCGAACTCGGCACCCAACTGCTCGACCTGCAACAGCAGCGCACCGAGGCCGAGTCGCAGCACACCGCCGCGCAACGCACCCTGGAGTTCGCCCGGGCCGCGGTCCAGCAGGCCCAGCAGCGCGCCGACCAGGTCGCCGCCGAGGCGATCAAGGTCGACGCCGCCCAACCGCCCGGCGACTGGGCGGCCACCCTGCGCGACCTGGAACTGCTGCACCGGGCAAACCGGGGCGAGCGCAGCGAGGGCGCCACCGGCCCGGCCGCCGGCCAGGTCAGTCGCGCCCGGGCCGAGGAGCAGGTGGCCACGCAGGCGTTCACCGCGGCCGAGCAGCGGCTGCGCGGGGTCCAGCAGCAGTACGCCGCCACGCAGCAGTCGCTGCGGGAGGAAGAGGCGAAGCTGGTCAAGCTGCGCGAGGAGAACTCCGCGCAGTTGATCACGCTGGCCCGCCAGCAGGAAGCCGCCGAGCAGCAGCTCGGTGCCGACTACGTCGACCAGTCGGCCGACGGGCTGGTCGCGCACCCCACCGCGCTGGCCGCCCTCGCGTACGCCCGCCGTCAGCTCGGCGACCCGTACGTCTGGGGTGCCACCGGTCCGAACTCGTTCGACTGCTCCGGTCTGGTCTGGTCGGCGTACCGGTCGGCCGGGTACAACAAACTGCCCCGGGTCTCCCGCGACCAGTACTACGCGACCCGGGCCCGTACCGTGCCGCGCAACGCACTGCTCCCCGGCGACCTGGTCTTCTTCGCCTCCGGCAGTAGCTGGCGGACGATCCACCACATGGGCATGTACGTCGGCGGCGGCAAGATGATCCACGCACCCACCACCGGCGACGTGGTGAAGATCTCGACGGTGCGCTGGTCCCGGTTGTACGCCGCGACCCGGGTGGTCGGCGCGGTCCCGGCGCCCGCCGCCTCGCCCACTCCGTCGCAGCCACCGGCGCCCAAGCCCACGCCGAAGCCGACCCCGAAGCCCACCACCAGCCCGAAGCCGACGCCGACGCCGCGACCGACGTCGCCGTCCCCCACGCCGACGGGCTCGCCCACGCCGACGCCGACCGGCACCCCCTCGCCCTCGGTGACGCCGTCGCCGACCACCTCGCCGTCGGAGAGCCCGTCGACCACGGCCACCCCGAGCACGGAGAACAGCAGCCTCACCCCGACGCGCAGCAGTTCCACCCCTACCACGGCGACGAGCAGCAGGGCTGCCGAGGAGAGCGCCTCGGCCACCCCGTCCACCACCGGCGGTCGCTGACCCGGGCGGGGCCCGCCGAGGGCGATCCGGCCCGTCCCACGCGTACACGAGGGACACTGTGCGGGCTACGGGTGTGCCATCCGGTCGGGATGTGGCACGGTGTCATCCAGGCACTGCCGGTCCGGTGGTACGGATCCGGGTGCGAGCGTGGCACGGAGGACGAGGATGACCGAACACGAGGTTCCGGTGAAGCCGGCCGACCCTGCGTCCACCGTCACGCCGACCGACGCCGCAGCACCCGCTCCGGCCGCCTCCTCCACACCTGAGCCTGCGTCCCCCACTTCGCAGTCCGGTCCGGCCGTCCCGGAGCCCGCTCCGTCCGACCCGGACCCGGCCGGCACTGCTTCCGCCGTTCCGGCGTCAACGACCCCCGGCGACGCCGATCGGTCACCGGTACGCGGCCGGGCGGGCGTCGCCCGCGTACCCGCACCCGGGGACTCGGCCGTCGGCGCCGGACCCGCCGCCCCGGCCGCGCCCGGGTCCGGCGCTTCGGCGACGGGCGGCGGGACCACGTACCGGGCCGGCGTCCCGGTGACCCCCGAGACCGACCGACCGCCGGTCAGCGCGGGCGTGAGCGGGATCGTCGGCAACACGGGCATGAACCGGGCCGTCGGCAGCGCGGGCGTGATCGGGGCCGCCAAGGCCGGGACGGCCGGCGTTCCCGGGCAGCGCGAGCCGGTGCCGCCGACGTCGGCCCGAGCCAGCGTCCGGGTCGCCGGGACGGGCCAGGTCAGCGCGGACGAGGCCGCGTCCGCCGGTGGTGGCTCGCGGGCGGCCGGGGTCTACCGGTCGACGCCGATCGCCCCGAAGTCGTCCGAGGCCGCCCCGGAGTCGTCCGAGGCCGACCGGCCGGTCGAGCCACCGCAGCCGACGACGCCGGAACCGCAGCCCGTGCCGGAGCCGGTGGAGCCCGCGCCGACGCCGCCCGCACCGGTGCCGGGACCCAATCCGCCCTCGCCGACGCCGCCCGTCCCGGTGCCGGAACCACCCACGCCCGGGCCGTACCCGCCGGGGCCGGTGCCCGCGCCGCCACCCGCTCCCCGACCGGCACCGCCGGTGCCGGGTCCGCCCGCCCCGCCGCCCGGCCCACCCGTGCCGTCGCCACCGCCGCCGCCCGGTCCGATGCCCGCACCACCGTTCCCGCCGCCGCCGGCCACCGCCGCCCCGACCCCGTTCGGGTCGGCCCCAGCAGGGTCGGCCGCAGTCGGGTCAGCCTCCGTCGAGTCGGCCATGGGATCGGCTTCCCTCGGGTCCGCCACGGTCGGGTCGGCCAGGGCAGCAGCGACCCCGGCGGCATCGGCTGCGGCTGCCTCGACCACGGCGGCGTCGGCCCCGCCCTTCTCGGCACCCCCGGTGGTACCGGCTCCGGCGCTGCCGACCTGGCCGCCAACGACCACTGCGAGCGGGCGTCGGGACGAGCCGGTCGGCGACTCGCCGGGGGTCGCAGCCCGCCCCTCGGTACGGCCGGGGCTGTTGCCGTCCGAGCCGCCGACGGCACCGCTCGGCAGCGACCCGGACCGGACCCGGCCGGTGCCGCTGGACGACCCGGAGATCACCAGGCCGGTCTCCCGGCCGCACCCGCCGTCGGCGGCCGGACCAGCGGCAGCAACCGGTCTCGGACCTCGGCCGGACACCGCCGGGTCGGCCGGGTCGGCGGCGTACCGTCCCGGCGGGTCCGATCTGAGCGCCTACTACGCGGGCGGTTCGGGGGCCAACACCGTGGCCTTCCCGGTCGGCGAGGAGAACTCCGGGTCACTGACCGGTCACATCCTGGCGCAGGGTTGGACGGACACTCCGGCCGAACGGTCCGGGAACACCCTGCGGGTGCTGATCGTGCTGGCGGTCGCGCTGGGCCTGCTGGTGGCGTTCAGCGTGCTCGTCGTCCTGTTGACGAACGACGCGCTGAGCGGTCTGACCGGCTGAACGACGGGTGAGCCCGCCCACTACCCCCATCCGGTTCCCGCGTGGTGACGACTCTCGCCGTACACTTGTGGGCGATCACTGACCTGGCGCGCGAACCGCGCGCCCATGGGCGTTCTTGCGGACGGATCCGGCGGCGCAGTGCCGTGGCGGGACATCGCGAAGGTGCGCCCCGCTCGAAAGGCATTTCTTGACCACCTCCGCTGCCTCTGGCATGCCCCTGTCCGCCTCCGACGTTCCCACCGATCTGCCGGCCGACGCCGCCGGCCCCGACCAGTCGATCGACTTCGGCGCGCTGGGTCTGCCCCAGCCGCTCGTACGCGCCCTCGCCCGGCAGGGCATCACCGCTCCCTTCGAGATCCAGCGCGCGACCGTGCCGGACGCCCTCGCCGGCCGCGACGTGCTCGGCCGTGGGCAGACCGGCTCGGGCAAGACGCTCGCCTTCGGGCTGCCGCTGCTGGCCCGGGTGGCCGAGGGGGGCCGGGCCCGCCCGATGCGGCCACGTGCCCTCGTCCTGGTGCCCACCCGGGAACTCGCCATGCAGGTCAACGACGCGCTCCTGCCGTTGGGCAAGGCGGTCGGCGTCTTCCTGAAGACCGCCGTCGGCGGGGTGCCCTACGACCGCCAGATCGACGCCCTGCGTCGGGGCGTCGAGGTGGTCGTGGCCACCCCGGGTCGGCTCGCCGACCTGATCGACCGTGGCGTCTGCCGCCTGGACGACGTCGAGGTCACCGTGCTCGACGAGGCGGACCAGATGGCCGACATGGGCTTCCTCCCCGAGGTCACCGAGCTGCTGGCGAAGACGCCCGCGAACGCCCAGCGGCTGCTCTTCTCGGCCACTCTGGACACCGACGTGGACGCGTTGGTCCAGCGGTTCATGACCGACCCGGTGACGCACTCCACCGCGCCCGCGACCGCTGCGGTCTCCACGATGGACCACCACCTGCTGCTGATCCCGCCGCAGGAGAAGTTCCCGGTGACCGCGTCGATCGCGGCACGGTCCGGCCGGACCATCGTCTTCGCCCGTACCCAGCTCGGCGTGGACCGGCTGGTCACGCAGCTCGCCGCGGTCGGCGTACGCGCGGGTGGGCTGCACGGCGGCAAGACCCAGCGGATGCGTACCCGCACCCTGGCCGAGTTCCGCGAGGGTCGGACCAACGTGTTGGTGGCGACCGACGTGGCGGCCCGGGGCATCCACGTGGACGGGGTCTCGCTGGTGCTGCACGTCGACCCGCCGAAGGATCCGAAGGACTACCTGCACCGGGCCGGACGTACCGCCCGGGCCGGTGAGGCGGGCGCGGTGGCCACCCTGGTGCTGCCGAAGCAGCGCCGTACCATGCTGGCGATGCTGGAGAAGGCCGGTGTGGAGCCGGAGCAGACCCGGGTACGCGTCGGTGACGCCGCATTGGCCGAGCTGACCGGAGCCCGCGAGCCGAGCGGGGTGCCGGTGCGCGAGGAGCGGGACGAGCCGCGTCGACCCGGCCGCCCGACCGGAGGCCCGCGTCGGTTCGGCGACCGGCCCGGTGGCGACCGTCGCTTCGGTGACCGCCCCGCCGGGGAGCGCCGCTACGGCGACCGCAGCTACGGGGACCGCTCCTACGGGGACCAGCCGCGTGGCGAGCGCCGCTACGGGGACCGCAGCTACGGCGACCAGCCGCGCGGGGAACGCCACTTCGGCGACCGTTCCTACGGTGACCAGCCGCGCGGGGAGCGCCGCTTCGGTGCCGACCGGGGCGGGCGCTCCGAGGTGCGGGGCGACGAGCGGCGCGGGTCGGTCGGGCGTCCCCGGGCGCACACCTACTGATCGTCCTTCGGCGCATGGCCTGCCGGGCCGGGCGCGGTGGCGTAACGTCCGAAACATGTCGACCATGCGGAAGTCGCTGCTGTGGACCCGGTCCGACACGGCCGGTGCCGAACACGCCGTGGTCGACGACGGTTCCGGACTGACCGCCCACGGCACCCAGATCGCCGCCGACCCGGTGCCCTACACCTGCCGCTACCAGGTGGCCACCGACTCCGAGTGGGTCAGTGTCCGCCTGGAGGTCGAGGTCGAGGGGGCCGGGTGGCGGCGGAGCGTACGCCTGGAACGGGCGACCGAGCGGTGGCGGGTGACCGCGGCCGAGCAGGGTGATCTGGACGCGGTCCTGACCGCCGCCGGGCGGGCCCCTGCCGGGCTGCCCGGCCTGGAGGATCCGGACCGCCTGGTCGACGCCCTCGACGTCGACCTGGGTGGCTCACCGCTGTTCAACACGCTGCCGGTGCGGCGACTCGGCCTGACCACCGCGCCCGCCGACACCACGCACCGGATCGACGTGGCCTGGGTGCTGCTGCCGAGCCTGACCGTGCTTCCCGCCGAGCAGGTCTACACCGGGCTGGGCCCGCACCGGTTCCGGTACGCCAGCGACGGCTTCAGCGCCGAGGTCGACGTGGACCGGGACGGCTACGTGCAGCACTACCCCGGTCTGGCGGAACGCTCGTCGCCCCGCTGAGGCGTCGGCCGGTTCAGCCCGGCCAGGAACAGTCGGCCAGGAACCGTTCCACCGTCGCCAGGTGCGGGGCCAGGTCGAGACCCTGCCCGGCCACCCACTCGTCGGCGTAGTACGTGTCGGCGTACCGGTCACCGGCGTCGCAGATCAGGGTGACCACCGAGCCGGTGCGCCCGGCGGCGCGCATCTCGGCGATCAGCCCGAAGGCGCCCCACAGGTTGGTGCCGGTCGACCCGCCGACCCGTCGGCCGAGGACGGCCGACCCGGCCCGCATCGCGGCCAGGGAGGCGGCGTCCGGCACCTGCACCATCCGGTCCACCACGCCGGGCAGGAAGGACGCCTCCACGGTGGGTCGGCCGATCCCCTCGATGCGCGATCCCCTCCCGGTGCGGACCGACCAGTCGGCCGCCTGCCAGGCCGGATAGAACGCGGAGTTCTCCGGGTCCACCACGCAGAGCTTGGTGGGCAGCCGCCGATAGCGGGCGTACCGGCCGATGGTGGCGCTGGTGCCGCCGGTGCCGGCGCCGACCACCACCCAGGCGGGTATGGGATGCCGTTCCAGGGCGAGCTGCGCGTAGATCGACTCGGCGATGTTGTTGTTGCCCCGCCAGTCGGTGGCCCGTTCGGCGTAGGTGAACTGGTCCATGAAGTGCCCGCCGGAGTCCTCGGCGAGCCAGCGTGCCTCGATGACCACCTTGGCCGGGTCCTGCACCAGGTGGCACCGGCCGCCCTGGAACTCGATCTGGGCGATCTTCTCCGGCGATGTCGAGGCGGGCATCACCGCGATGAACGGCAACCCCAGCATCCGCGCGAAGTACGCCTCGGAGACCGCCGTGGAGCCCGACGACGCCTCGACGATCGTGGTCTCCGGCCCGATCCGGCCGTTGCAGAGCCCGTACAGGAACAGCGAGCGGGCCAGCCGGTGCTTGAGCGAGCCGGTCGGGTGCACCGACTCGTCCTTGAGATAGAGGTCGATCCCCCACGACCGGGGCAGCGGGAAGGGCAGCAGGTGGGTGTCGGCGGACCGGTTGGCGTCCGCCTCGACGGCGGCGATCGCCTCGGTCACCCACCGCCGGCCCGCCTCGTCGCAGCGGTCGAGATGAGTCACGCTCGGAAAGGTAGCAAGCCGTTCAGGAGGAGGTCTGCGCCACCGGCTGGGGGCGGTTCTCCCACTTGGTCGACAGCGCGATGCCGGTGCGGGTGGAGGCCACCCCGGGGGTCCGGTTCAGCCGTACGATCAGCCGCTCCAACTCGACGATGGTGCTCACTCTGGCCTTGAGCAGGAAGGACTCGACTCCGGCCATGAAGTAGCAGGACTCGATCTCCGGTATCGCCCGGAACGCCTCCAGCACGTCGTCGGTGTCCGCGCCGGAGTCCTCGACGATGCCGATCAGGGCGGTGACGCCCAGCCCGACGGCCTCCGGCTCGACGTCGGCCCGGTATGCCCGGATGACCCCGCCGGACTCCAGTTTGCCGACCCGTTCGTGCACTGCCGGCGCGGATAGGCCGACCTGGCGGGCGAGTTCGGCGTACGACAGGCGGGCGTTGCCCCGGAGCAGGTCCACGAGGCTACGGTCGATGGCGTCCACGGACTGTGACCCTAGTCGGCGGCGCGTGACACCGGGACTCCGGTATCCGTTGGGCATGGCAGTGGGTGACAGTTCGCATACCCAGGGTCGGAAGGGCGCGCCGCCGGTACCATTTACTAACTTCTCACTCAGTGCGTTTTTCGCGTTTGGCGGACAGGCCAGTTCGCTGGTGCTGTAATTGCCATACGTCCCTCATGACGGCTCTGGGCTCGCACCGGCCGGGGGCAGTGTGTTCAGCCGGGGGCTTCGTCGACGCGAGGAGGGGGCTGTGGACACTGGAGATCGCCTGCTGACACCGGGTGAGGTCGCCGCGCTGTTTCGGGTTGACCCGAAGACTGTGACGCGATGGGCGGCAGCCGGCCGGATCGGCAGTATCCGGACTCCAGGAGGGCACCGCCGGTTTCGGGAATCCGAGGTGCGGGCCCTGCTTGAAGGGGAGGGCATGCTGGAAGAGGCGGACGAGATGGGCAGACCACGCAACAACGGCCCAGCCGCCTCGACCGGCCCGGGTCCGGCCAACGCCGGCATGTACTGAGTGGTGCGGGTCGGGACGCGGACCGGTCGTCAGGTCCGGTCCGCGTTCAACTTCCCCGCCCACCTGCGGAACAGGGTGTGCGGTACGCCGAGAGCGTCGAGCACCTTGCCGGCCACGAAGTCCACGAGCTGAGCCGCCGAGGCGGCGGCTCCCGCGCCGTAGAAGCCGGGACTGGCCGGCAGCACCACCGCACCCGCGTCGTGCAACGCGATCAGGTGTTCCAGGTGGCTACGGGTCACCGGGGTCTCCCGAGGCACCACCACGACCCGTCGACGCTCCTTGAGGTTGACCTCGGCGGCGCGCTGCAACAGGTCCTTGGACAGCCCGATGGCGATGCCGGCGCAGGCCGCCGTGCTGGCCGGTACCACCGCCATGCCACGCACCGGGTACGAGCCGCTGCTCGGCCCGGCCGCCAGGTCACCCGCCGGCCAGTGCCGTACGTCGGCGCCGACCAGGTCGCGGCCGAGCCAGGCGCCCAGGTCGTCCGCCCAGTGGGCGTCCCGGAACGACCTGCCGGTCTCGTCCAGCACGGTCAGCCGGGCGGCCCGGGAGACGATCAGATCCACCGACTCCCCGGCGTCGAGCAGTCCGCGGACGACTGCGGCCGCGTACGGCGTCCCGGAGGCCCCGGAGACGCCGACCACCCATGGTTCACGCATCCCCCAAGCCTGCCTGGTCACCGTCGACACCGGTGCGGCACCCCCGGGACCTGCCCCGATCCGGCGGCAGTGCGTCGTTACGCCATCGATGTCCGATCAGCGTGCGAGGGTCATCGCGACCTGGCATGCTGCCTGGTGCCGCACGCGGTACGGCACCTCAGGGGGAGGGATCGGGATGAGTCAGGACGTCCTGCCCTCGCTGCGGGACGCCTGTCCGATCCCGTCCCGGCTGTCGCCGTACGCCGACGACGTGCAGGAGTGGTTGATCGACTGGTTGCCGCAGACCGGGCTGACGGTGGACACGGGAACCGTCGGGCTGCTGGCCGGTGCCCGCTTCGCCCGCTACGCCGGTCGGCTCTACCCGGACGCCGACGAGCCCGACCTGCGCGTACTCACCGCGCTGTTCACCTGGTTCTTTCTGGTCGACGACGCCTGTGACAAGCCCGGCCGGTTCGGCCTCGCCGAGATCCGTGGGCTGCGCGACGGCGTACCCGCGTTGCTTCTCGGACGGGCCCGGTCAACGCAGACCGGGCTGGTCGGGCCGATACGCCGGCTGCTGGTGACCGCGTGGCGAGAGCCGCGCCGCCGGATGCCGGCCCCCTGGCGGGCCCGGTTCGCCGACGCGGTCGCCCACCACCTCGACGGCACGTGGCGGGAGGCGGCCAACAAGGCCGACGGTCACCGGCCCGGCGTCGACGAGTACGTCGAACTGCGCCGCGCCACCTCGGCCGCGTACGTGTCGTACCCGCTGGTGGAGTTCGTCACCGGTCGGCCGCTGCCCGACGCGGTCTACCACCATCCGGTGCTGAGCCGGTTCCGGGACCTCGGCAACGACCTGCTCTCCTGGTACAACGACCTCGCCTCGTTGGAGCGCGACGAGGCGACCGCAGGCGGGCACAACCTGGTGCTGGCGACCGCCACCGAACACCGGCTGTCCCGGACGGCCGCGATCGAGTCGGTGACCCGGCGCTGGCACACCACGATGCGGGAGTTCGTCGACCAACGGTCCCGGGTGCCGTCGTTCGGTCCGGCGCTGGACGAGGCCGTCACCGCCCACCTCGACGGGGTGTCCCGGGCCGTGCGCGGCACCATCGACTGGACGTTGGAGAGCACCCGCTACGCGGGTAAGGAAGGGCACCTTCCTAACGCCTCCGGTAGATAAGGGGTCCCTTCCTAACGCCCGAACCCCGCACCCGAACCCAGCCCGCACCTACGCACGGCAGGGCGCCGGACGCGCACGGGGTTCAGGGGCGCAGGCCGAGCCGGACGACCAGGTCGAGCACGGCGAAGGCGAACAGGGCGATGCCGACGAAGCCGTTGGCGGTGAAGAACGCCCGGTTGACCCGGCTCAGGTCGGTCGGCGTGACCACCAGGTGCTGGTAGCCGAAGGCGACTGCGGTCATCAGCAGACCGATCCACCAGAGCCAGCCGAAGCCGACCAGCACGCCGAACCATCCGAACAGCGCGAAGGTCACCACGTGCGCGACCGTGGAGGCGTGCAACGCGAAGCGCAGGCCGTACCGGGCCGGCACGCTGTGCACCCCGATCTCACGGTCCACCTCGGCGTCCTGGCACGCGTAGATCAGGTCGAAACCGCCGATCCACAGGCCGACGGCCGCACCGAGCAGCCAGGCCGGTCCGGAGCCGGCGAAGGTGCCGGTGACCGCCAGCCAGGCGCCGATCGGCCCGACCGCCTGGGCCACCGCCAGGATCGCGTGCGGCCAGTTGGTGAACCGCTTGCCGTACGGGTAGACCACCAGCGGCACCACGGCCAGCGGCGCGAGCACCAGACAGAGCGGGTTGAGCAGGGCGGCGGCGGCCAGGAAGACCACCAGGGCGACGCCCGCGCCGGTCCAGGCCGTGCGCAGGCTCACCGCCCCGGTGACCAGTTCCCGGTTGGCGGTACGCGGGTTCCGCGCGTCGATCCGGCGGTCCAGGATGCGGTTCGCGGCCATCGCGAACGTCCGTGCCCCGACCATCGCCACGGTGATCAGCAGCAGGTCGAGCCAGCGCACCCGACCACCGTTGACCTGCATCGCGGTCAACGCCGACAGGTACGCGAACGGCAGTGCGAACACCGAGTGCTCGATCGCCACGAGCTTGAGGAAGGACTTCACGCGCCCGGGATGTTCGGTCGGCTCCACGGCGGCGGTCGTCATCAGATGCCGTACTCCTTCCACCGCTTGTCGACCAGCGAGACGACCTCGGGCGACATGGTCATCTCCTCCGGCCAACCCCGGGTGTAGCCCTCGGTGGGCAGCTTACGGGTGGCGTCGATGCCTGCCTTGCCGCCCCAGAACTGCTGGTAGGAGGAGTGGTCCAGGTGGTCCACCGGCCCCTCGGTGAGCAGCAGGTCACGGGCGTAGTCGACGTTGCCGAAGGCGCGGAACGCCACCTCGCGGTAGTCGTGCACGTCGCAGTCCTCGTCGACGATCACGATCAGCTTGGTCAGCGACATCATATGCGCGCCCCAGATCGCGTTCATCACCTTCTGGGCGTGCTTCGGGTAGCGCTTACGGATCGACACGATCGCGCAGTTGTGGAAGACCCCGGCGGCGGGCAGGTCGTAGTCGACGATGTCCGGGATGAGGAAGCGCAGCAGCGGCGCGAAGATCCGCTCGGTGGCCTTGCCGAGACCGTGGTCCTCCTGCGGCGGCTTCGAGGTGACGATCGTGTGGTAGAGCGGGTCGCGCTGCATGGTCATCGCCTCGACGTGCAGCACCGGGAACGGCTCGACCGGGGTGTAGAAGCCGGTGTGGTCGCCGAACGGGCCCTCCGGCAGGCGCTCGCCCGGCTCCAGGTAGCCCTCCAGCACCACCTGGGCGTGCGCCGGCACCTGCAACGGCACGGTCAGGCAGTCGACCATCTCCACCCGCTCGCCGCGCAGGAACCCGGCGAACAGGTACTCGTCGATGTCAGCGGGGAGCGGCGCGCTGGACGCGTAGCTGACCACCGGGTCGCAGCCGATGGCGATGGCGACCGGCAGCCGCTGGCCCAGCCGCTCGGCGACGGCGTGGTGCGCGGTGGAGTTCTTGTGGATCTGCCAGTGCATGCCGAGCGTGTTGTGGCTGTGCTGCTGGAGTCGGTAGAGGCCGAGGTTGCGCTTGCCGGACTCCGGGTGCTTGGTGTGGGTCAGCCCGAAGTTGTGGAAGATCCCGCCGTCGCCCGGCCACACCTGCAGGCCCGGCAGCCGGTTCAGGTCGACGTCGTCACCCCGGTAGACCACCTGCTGACACGGCGCGGTCTTGACCTTCTTGGGCGGCATCGACTTGAGCTGCATCACCTTGCCCAGGCCGCCCATCATGCCGGAGAAGCCCATCGGCAGTTCCGGCTTGAGCATCTCGCCGATCCGGTTGCCGATCTCGTCCAGCGACTCGACACCGAGCGCCATCGCGGTGCGCTTCTCGGTGCCGAACAGGTTGATCGCCACCGGCATCTCGCCCCGGGTGGGCCGCTCGAAGAGCAACGCCGGGCCGTCGTCCCGTACGGTCCGCGTGACGACTTCGCTGATCTCCAGCGTCGGGTCGACCGGTACGCCGACGCGCCGTAGTTCGCCCGCGCGCTCCAGCGTCGCCAGGAAGTCCTTCAGATCGGTGTACGGGAACCCACGAGCCGCCATGCAGCAAGTCTGTCCTACGCACCTGTGAAGTGCCCACGCCGGGTGCTGTGATGTGAAAGGAAGGGCCCCTTGTTAACGCCTCCGGTAGAGCACGGGTCCCCTGCTAACACACGGCGGCACGGAATTGCACACCGCGGCATAGAAAGGAGCCGGCGGGGTAGTCGAGCACCCGACGAGAGCGGAGTCGATCATGGCTGACGAACGGGTTCCGGCGGGGTTCACGGAGCAGCGAGCGAAGGTCGGCGACATCGCTGTCAACTACATCCGAGGCGGTAGCGGCCCCACACTGGTGCTGCTGCACGGGTATCCGCAGTCCTGGTACATGTGGCGGCACATCCTGCCGGAGTTGGGGCGGTCGTTCGAGGTGATCGCACCGGACCTACGGGGCTTCGGCGGCAGCGACGCCCCGCCGGGCGGGTACGACAAGAAGACCCTCGCTGGTGACCTGCACGGGCTGCTCACCAGCCTGGGCCTGAACCGCGACCTCCGGCTCGTCGGCCACGACATCGGGACCATGGTCGCGTACGCGTACGCCGCGGCCCACCCGGACCGGGTGCAGCGGCTGGTACTCAGCGAGGCACCGATCCCCGACGAGGGCATCTACACCTTCCCGGCGCTCACCGCCGCCGGCCCGGGGGTGTGGAACTTCGGCTTCTTCAGCCTCACCAACGGGCTACCGGAACAGCTCGTCGCCGGTAGGGAGACGCTCTGGATCGACCGGTTCACCGACTCGCTGATGCTGCGCAAGGGCAGCCTGGACGCGACGGACATCGAGGAGTACGCCCGGCACCTACGTGACCCGGCCCACCTACGCGCGAGCTTCGAGTGCTTCCGCGCCTTCGGGCAGGACATCGCGGACAACGCCGAATACCGGAAGTCGATGCTGGCAATGCCGGTGCTCGCCATCGGCGCCCAGGCGAGCCTCGGCCGCCAGGTGGCCGAGCAGGTCCACCGGTACGCCAGTTCGGTGACCGGCGAGGTCGTCGAGGACAGCGGCCACTGGCTCTTCGAGGAACAGCCGGCGGAACTCACCGCCCTGCTGCTGCGCTTCCTCCGAGCCTGACCGCCTCGCGGCCCGGGGCATGCGCTGACTGCCTGCCTGGCAGGTCAGCGGCGGGCGGCCAGCGCCACGAACGCGCGCCAGGCGGCCGGGCCGAAGATCAGCACGTCGCCGTCCCGGTCCTTGCTGTCGCGTACGGCGACCACGCCGGTCAGGTTGTCGGCCACCTCGACGCAGTCACCACCGTTGGTGCTGCTCCGGGTACTGGTGCGCCACCGGGCACCGGTCAGCTCCGCCATGACTCCGCCACCTCCGTCAACAACTCGATCGACTGCCGGGGCGGCAGCGCCTCGCCCTGGATCGCCTCCCAGGACGCCCGGATCGCCAGTACGCCCTCGGTGTCGTCGATGACCTGACCCTTGAGTTGGTCATCCAGGTAGGCGACGTCCTCCCCACCGGGAAGGGTAGCCAGCACGAAGGCCCCGGCGACACCTGGATACGCGCCGACCGAGGCGGGCACCACGTGCAGTCGTACCCGGGGCTGTTCGGTGGCCAGCTTGACCAGTCGGCCCAACTGCTCCCGCATCACCAGCGGGCCACCGACCGGGCGACGCAGCACGTGTTCGTCCAGCACCGCGACGAGCTGCGGCGGTCGCTCGCCGGTCAGCACCGCCTGCCGCTCCAGCCGGGCCGACGCCCGCTGCTCCACCTCCTCCTCGTCGTAGAGGCCGACGCTGCGGAACAACGCGCGGGCGTACGCCGAGGTCTGCAACAGTCCCGGCACCACCGTGTTCTGGAACGAGCGCAGCACGGTCGCCTGCCGCTCGTTGGCCTCCCACTCCCGCATCCACTGCGGCGACCCGAGCCGGACCAGCATCCGGGCGAACGCGCCGCCGGTGTCGAGGGCGGTGTCCGCCAGCTCCCAGAAGTCCGGCGGCGGTTTGCGCGCCTCCGTCTCGACCATGGCCACCGTCGACGGCGAATAGTTGATCGCCCGGGCGAGGTCCTCCTGGGTCATCTTCCGTGCCGCCCGCATGTGCCGCAGCTCGTCGATCAATACGCGCGACCGCTCGTCCATCCCCACGTCTCCTCACCAGCGCGTTCCGCGATCCTCACGCCTCTCACCGGCGACCCCGCCCGACGCACAGGGCGACCGGATGCCTTCCGACAGTAGTCGTCTCCTCACCAGACTGTCCTCATCGGAACCGTCCGGATCCGACCCGAAAGGACGGGCGGAACCGAGGCGGGGCCGTCCGGCACGTCGGCGACGGACGGCCCCGATTCCACCCGCGACCGGCGGACCTGCGTCCTCGACGGAGCCGGTCCCGCGTCCACCCGTCACGGACCGGTCCCGCTTCTGCCATTCCGCCGCCGGCAAGCCGGAACGCGGCAGCCCGCCCCCCGACGTGACACCCGTGAAGGGAGACGCAGATGAGTTCGGTGCCGCACGTCCACGTACCGCTCCGGCCGCTCTGGCTGTGCCGGGCCTGCGGTATGCCGTGGCCCTGCGCGACCGCCCGGCTCACCCTGCTGGCCGACTACCGGGAGAGCCGCGTCGCCCTGTCGATCTACCTGGCCGGGATGCTGTACGACGCCGTGGACGACCTGTATCGGCTCGATCCACACAACGTGCCGAAGCCCGCGTCGCTACACGAACGCTTCCTCGGCTGGGCCGCCCCGCGCACACCCCGTCCACCCGAGGCCCCAGCCCCTTGAGCCCGGAACGCGTCGACGTTTGAGATCTTGGACAGTTGCCACTCATAGATAACGGAAACTGTCCAAGATCTCCTCGGCGGAGGCAGAGCAGGGGCGGGACATCTCACAGGTGCTGGGGCGTCGGGCGTCGGAAACGGCAGGCTTGGCGCATGTCGGACGCGTACGTCGTCGGCGATCCGGACGGGTTGTCGCCGCTGCTCACCAGTCTCCGCGACGCGATCGCCCGCGAGCTGCACGCGCAGTTGGCGATGCGTGCCGAGCGCATCGACCTAGCCGACGTGCCGGAGATCGCCTACCAGATCACGTTGCGCGTCGACGAGGCCCTGAGCCGCCTCGGCAGGGACTGGTGACTACGGCCCGACCAGGGCGGGCAGGGTTCTGTCCTCACAGACCGCCGTAGGAGTGCAGGCCCTCGAAGAAGATGTTCACGCCGAAGAGGTTCATCAGCACCGTCAGGAAGCCGAGGATGGCCAGCCAGGCGGCCACGTTGCGCTTCACGCTCGGCGTCGCGCGGGCGTGCAGGTAACCGGCGTAGATCACCCAGGAGATGAACGACCAGGTCTCCTTCGGGTCCCAGCCCCACGGCCGACCCCAGGCCGCCTCGGCCCAGATCGCCCCGGCGATCACCGCGAAGGTGAACAGCGGGAACGCGAAGGCGTGCAGGACGAAGGTGAGCCGTTCCAGGCTGGCCGCCGCCGGCAGCTTCTTCGCCAGCGTGTACGGGAAACTGCGCTTGCCACGTTCGTAACCGGCCCGCATCAGGTACGTCGCGGCCGGTACCGAGCCCAGCAGGAACAGTCCCGAGGCGAAGACGACGGTCGACACGTGCACGATGAACCAGTACGAGTTGAGCGCCGGCACCAGCGGCACGATCGGGGTGTAGAGCACCAGCTCGGCGGTGGCCACCAGGAGCACCATGACCAGGGTCAGGAACAGCCCGAGGCGACGCAGCGACGGCACCTTCCAGAGCACCACCAGCCAGGCGGTGACCCCGATGAACGAGACCGTGAGCACGAACTCGTACATGTTGCCCCAGGGCATCCGCTCGGCGGCGATGCCCCGGGTGACCAGCCCGACCAGGTGCAGGGCCGCGCCCAGCGCGGTGAGGGCCACCGCGATCCACCCGGCGACTGCGGCCCGCTTCGCGGTGCGTTCGGCCGGAGTCCGTACCGCCCCGCCGCCGGTCCCGGTGGCGCCTTCGGCGTCGGCCGTGCCCGTCGTACCGCCGTCCCCGGCCGTGCCCGCCGCGCCGGAGCCGACCGCCGCGCCGACCAGCTCGCGGGCCGGGGCTGCCGCCACCTTGACCCGCGAGTTGCCGAGGGCGTACTCGACCGCGTGACTGATCATGGCCAGCAGGTACACCAGGGTGGCGATCGACACCACCTGGTCGGAGAGTGCGGACATCACTCGGCTCCTTCTCGCGCCCCGGCCCGCTCGTCCGGGTCGATGGCCTCGCCGGTCCGCCGGTCGTCGCCGATCGCGGCGACCAGTTGGCTGAACTCGGCGGCGAACCCCGGATGTTCGGTCCGGGGCAGGCCAGCCACCTCGACCAAGCTACTACCGCCCGTCGGAGATCCACTGTCGGGGGGGCCGGAACCGGCGGGCGCGGCACCGGCGGGCACGGCACCGGGGGGCAGCAGCCGGACGAAGATCCGGCGTCGCCGGACGAACAGCGAGCCCATCAGCCCGAGCACCAGCCCGACGGAGCTGATCAGCAGCAACATGGTGCCCGGGTCGTGCCGGACCGACAGCACGATGTAACGCTCGGTGCCCACGAACTCGACCGTGGTGCCGTCGTCCAGCGTCCAGCTCTCGCCCTTGCGCAGCTCCTTGGAGCCGACCTCGGTCAGCCGGCCGTTGCGGATCTGCCGCTGGTCGAGCTGGTAGACCGAGCCGGGGATGCCGCCGTCGAGGCCCAGGTTGCCCCGATAGGCGATCAGGCCGAGCAGCGGGTTCTGCTCCGTCGGGTACTCGGAGCGGGTGAACGGCGGCTCCTGCGGCGCGGTCGGGAGGTAGAGGCCGGAGAAGGCCATCTGGAGGTCCGCGTTCCGCTCGCCGGTCGCCGGGTCGACGTTGGCGTCCGGGAAGGCCGCCAGACCCTCGCCGGTCAGACCCATGTCGCCGGTGGTCAGGAAGGGCACCACGCTGGTCTGCGTACCGCCGAACCGGTCGGTGTAGCGGATCACCGGAGCGTAGCCGTGGCCCAGCAGGTAGACGTTCGCGCCGTCGAGACGCAGCGGCGAGTTGACCGAGAACTCGGCCGCCCGGGGTGCGCCGCCGTCCTCGTCCACGGTGACCTTGGCGTTGAAGTGCGAGGGCTGGCCGCTGGGCAGGAACTCGGCCTCGAACTCGTCGAGCTGCATGCAGAACCGGGGCAGGTCGTCGCCGACGCGCGGACCGAGTTTCGCCTCGGCGTACTGCTGGCGGGTGTTGCAGAAGACGCCGTCCGGGCCGGAGACGAGCAGGCGGTTGCCGTGCCAGCCGTACCAGGAGCCGAGTGCGACACCGATCAGCACCAGCACCATCGAGGAGTGGAAGATCAGGTTGCCGGTCTCCTTGAGGTAGCCCTTCTCGGCGGAGATCTCGTCACCGCGTACCGCCACCCGCCACCGGCGGCGTCGCAGCGTCTCGGCGACCGCCGCCGCGCCACCGGCGGGCACCGGCACCACCGCGTGCTGCGGCAACCGCTCCAACCGCTTCGGTACGGCCGGCGGCCTGGCCCGCAGCGCCCGGACGTGATCGCGCAGCCGGGGCGTGATACATCCGATCAGCGAGGTGAACAGCAGCAGATAGATCGCCGAGAACCACACCGAGCTGAACGCCTCGAACGCGCCGATGCGGTCCAGCACCGGAGCGAGCTGCGGGTTCGCGGTGTAGAAGTCCCGGACGTCCTCCGGGTTGACGCCGCGCTGCGGCAGCACCGAACCCGGGATCGCGGCGACCGCGAGCAGGAAGAGCAACACCAACGCGGTACGCATGCTGGTGAGCTGCCGCCACGAGTTGCGCAGCAGCGCGAGCAGCGCGTGGGGGCGGCGTCGGGGTGACTCGGCCGGGGCGGCCGGCCGGTCGTCCACCGCGGTCATCAGATGCTCACCTCGAAATCGCCCACCCCGACGGTGGTCTGCAACCAGATCACGACGTTGGTCCACCCGCCGGTGAGCAGGGCCAGCCCGATCAGGATCAGCAGTACGCCACCGACCCGGGTGACCCAGCGGCTGTGCCGACGGATCGTGCGGAAGACCCCGAGCAGGCGGTTGAAGCCGAGCCCGAAGATGATGAACGGTATGCCCAGCCCGAGGCAGTACGCCACGGCGAGCACCACCGCGCGGTCGGTCTGCCCGCTGGTGGTGGCCATGCCGAGCACCGCGGCCAGTGTCGGGCCGGTGCACGGGACCCAGCTCAGGGCGAACACCGCGCCGAGGACGGGTGCGCCGAGCAGGCCGGCGTTCGGCAGGCGGTTGATCCGGAACTCGCGTTGGAAACCGGGCAGCGCCCCGAGGTAGCCCAGCCCGAGCACCACGATCAGCGCGCCGACGACGATCTCCAGCGCCCGTTCGTAGTCGAAGAAAACCCGGCCGATGCTGCTGAACAGGATCGCGGTGGCGGTGAACACCACGGTGAAGCCGGCGATGAAGAGCAGCGTCCCGGCGAGTACGCGCCCCTTGACCGCCGGGCTGACCCGGGTGCGTTCCCGCAGCGCCGTACCCCCGCCGGAGGTGTAAGGAGGGGACCCCTCCTCTACACCAGGCGTTAGTACGGGGCCCTTCCTTTCATCTCGGCCCTCCAGGTCCGCGCCCGCCAGGCCGGTCACGTACGACAGGTAGCCCGGCATCAGGGGCAGCACGCACGGGGAGAGGAAGCTGACCAGCCCGGCCAGCGCCGCCGCGCCGATCGCCAGCAGCAGCGGCCCCGAGACGGCGAGCTGACCGAAGGTCTCGCCCATCAGCGTGGGCCGGACGCCGCAGCGGACTCCGCGGCGATCCGCTCGACGATGGGTTGCAGGCCCTCCTGGCGTACCGCCGCCCGGATCACGGTCGCGATCCGGCCCTCCCGGTCCAGGACCACGGTCGCGGGGATGGTGTTCGGCGGGATGTCCAGGTCGAGAGCCAGGCGGCTGCCCGGGTCGAAGATGCTCGGGTAGCTGATCCCGAAGCCCTCCTCGAAGGCGATCGCCTTGTCCCGGCTGTCCTGCACGTTGATGCCGAGGAAGGTCACCCCGGAATCCTTGGTCGCCTGGTAGGTGTTCTCCAGGTCGTCGGCCTCGGCCCGGCACGGCGCGCACCAGGAGCCCCAGAAGTTGACCACGACGACCTGGCCCCGCTGCTGCGTCACGTCGTAGGAACCGCCGTCGAGCAGCTCACCGGCGAGACTCGGCGCGTCGGAACGCTGGTCCGGGGCGCATTCCACGATGCCGCCGGTATTGTCGCAGGCCGCCTCCCGGCCACCGCCGGTGCAGCCGCTCAGCACCGTCGTGGCGGTGACGGCGGCGAGCAGACCCACGGCCCACCTGCGGAGCGCCACGTCAGGCTCCCTTGGCCGTCCGCGCGGTCGGCGAGATCGCCACCAGGTGCGCGGCCGGCTCTGAATAGCCGATCCCGACGATCTTGGCGCCGTCGAAGTGGAACGTGGTCAGCGAGGCCAGTCCGCACTGCCGGCGGCGCGGGTCGTGCCAGAGCCGCTTGCGTTCGACGTGCCGGCGCAGCGTCCAGATCGGGAGCTGGTGCGAGACCAGGACGGCCTCCCGCCCCTCGGCGGCGACCCGGGCGGCGTGCAGCGCAGCGAACATCCGCTCGGCGATCACCCGGTACGCCTCGCCCCAGGAGGGGGTCACCGGGTCGCGCAGCACCCACCAGTTACGGGGGTCGCGGAAGGAGCCGTCACCGGGCGAGACCTTCTTGCCCTCGAACCAGTTGGCGCTCTCGATGAGCCGTTCGTCGACTCCGACGGGGAGCCCGAACTGGGCGGCGATCGGTTCGGCGGTCTGCTGGGCACGTTCCAGCGGGCTGGCGACCACGTGCACGACCTCGCGTTCGGCGAGCCCCTGCGCGGCGGCCTTGGCCATCTGGACACCCAGTTCGCTGAGGCGGAAACCGGGCAGTCGGCCATAGAGAATGCCGTCCGGGTTGTGTACCTCGCCGTGCCGAAGCACGTGGACCACCGTCTTGCTCACTGTTGTGTCCCCTTCGTTCGCGACTGCGGGGCTCGCAACACCGGCTCACTCCTCGCGATCACTGCTCTACACCCCTGTCGTCGCTGCCGCCGCCTTGGCCGCCACCGGCAGAGCGGCGGCGATCTGTTCGAGAGCGGCGTCGTCGATCGCCGCCGAGACGAACCAGGACTCGAACGCGCTCGGCGGCAGATAGACCCCGGCCGCCAGCATCGCGTGGAAGAACGCCTTGAACGCGGGCACCTGCTGGGTGCGGGCGCTGTCGTAGTCGACCACGTCGGCGTCGGTGAAGAAGATCGAGAACATGTTGCCCGCGTACGACAGCCGGTGCGGGACCCCGGCGGCGGCCAGCGCGTCGGCGGCGAGCTTGCCCACCACGGCGGCGGTGTCGTCCAGCCGCCGGTACAGCGCCTCGTCGGCCAGCCGCAGCGTGGTCAGGCCGGCGGCGCAGGCCAGCGGGTTACCGGAGAGGGTGCCGGCCTGGTAGACCGGCCCGGCCGGGGCCAGTCGCGACATGATCTCCGTCCGCCCGCCGAACGCCGCGGCGGGCAGCCCACCACCCATGACCTTGCCGTACGTCCACAGGTCCGCGTCGACCGGATCGAGGCCGTACCAGCCGGAGCGGGAGACCCGGAACCCGGTCATCACCTCGTCCACGATGAGCAGCGCGCCGTTGGCGTGCGCGATCCGCGCCAACTGGCCGTTGAAGTCGTCCCGGGGCGCCACCACGCCCATGTTGCCCGGCGCAGCCTCGGTGATCACGGCGGCGATGTGCTCACCCTCGGCGGCGAACGACTCCTGCACGGCGGCGAGGTCGTTGTACGGCAGCACGATCGTCTCGCCGGCCGCCGCGCCGGTCACACCGGGCGAATCGGGCAGGCCGAGGGTGGCCACGCCGGAACCGGCCGCGGCCAGTAGCGCGTCCACGTGCCCGTGGTAGCAGCCGGCGAACTTGATGATCTTCGAGCGTCCGGTGTACCCCCGGGCCAGCCGGATCGCCGACATGGTCGCCTCGGTACCCGAGTTGACCAGGCGTACCTGCTCGACCGGCGTCCGCGCGACGATCTCGGCGGCCAGGTCGACCTCGCCCGGGGTGGGGGTGCCGAAGCTGGTGCCCTGCGCGGCGGCGGCCTGCACGGCCGCGACCACCTCGGGATGGGCGTGGCCGAGGATCAACGGGCCCCAGGAGCAGACCAGGTCGACGTAGCGTCGCCCGTCCGCGTCGTGGAGCCACGGTCCCTCGCCACGGACCATGAAGCGTGGTGTGCCGCCTACCGCTCGGAAGGCGCGCACGGGTGAGTTCACCCCGCCCGGCACGATGGCGCGGGCGCGGTCGAACAGGGCCTCTGAGGCCGGCGCGTCGACCGGATAGCGGTCGGTTCCGGCGGGAAACACCTCGGTCACGATGCCGCCATTGTGTCAGCGCCCGACGGCGGATCGGCAGGCACCCCGGATCGGGGTTACCAGGCTCACCCACGGCACGCTGGGCGGAGGCGGTTCGCCTCGACAGGCCGGGTGCCCGAGATCGCGATAGGCTGACCCGGTGGATCGTGCCGAACTGTCCATCACCGTACACCGGACTGGCGACGAAGCGGTGCTTCGCCTAGCCGGTGAGATCGACATGCTCACGGCCGCCCAGCTGTCGACCGTCGTCAACGAAGTGCTCACCGAACCTCCGCCACGGATCGTGCTCGATCTCGGCGGAGTCACCTTCTGCGACTCGCAGGGGTTGGGGACGCTCGTCGTCCTCAGCCGCAAGGCCAGCCACGCGCAGAGCCTGCTCCTGCTGACCAACGTGGGCGAGTTCCTGATACGCGTACTGGACATCACGGGCCTGCGCAGCGCCCTGATGATCCGGAACGACGCCCCCACGAGCTGAACCACTCCGCCGATCGGTCCGCACACGGACCACTGATCGATCGTGACGTCGCCGGGACGACCGGGCGGCAGCCCCGGCGACGTCACGATCGGCGGGGTGACCGGGGGCGCGACGTCAGGAGGTGGTGCCCCAGCGGGCCTGTTCCAGGACGGCCACGGCGCGGGCCACCGCGTCCGCGTCCTTGTCGGCGGCCCGGAGCAGCGTGCTCGCCTCGTCCACCGCGTCGGTCAGCAGTCGCCACTGGGCGTCGCGCTCCCGCACCATCTCGGACTGCGCGGCCAACTGCCGGGTCTTCGTCCACAGCTCCACGAAGACCGAGACCTTGGCCCGCAGCACCCAGGGGTCGAAGGGCTTGGTCAGGTAGTCCACCGCGCCGACCGCGTAGCCGCGCAGCGCCAGTTGGGCGTCCCGGTCCGCGGCGGTCAGGAAGATGATCGGTACGTGCCGGGTCCGTTCCCGCCGCTTGATGTGACTGGCCGTCTCGAAGCCGTCCATGTCCGGCATCTGGGCGTCCAGCAGGATCACCGCGAAGTCGTCCACCAACAGTTGCTTCAGCGCCGCCTCGCCGCTCTCCACCGCGACCGTCTGCACCGGCAGTCCCTGGAGGATCGCCTCCAGGGCCATCAGGTTCTCCCGGCGGTCATCGACCAGCAGCGCCTTCGCCACCTGCGTCACGAGCCCTCCTCGGTACGGCTGCCACTGATCGAGCTGGTCATCAGTTCGATCAGCTCGTCCAGGTCGACCGGCTTGGTGATGTAGTCGCTGGCCCCGGCCGCGATCGCCGACTCCCGGTCACCGGGCATCGCCTTGGCGGTCAGGAAGACGATCGGCAGGTCCACGAAACGGTGATTCCGGCGGATCTGTCGGGTCGTCTCGTACCCGTCCTGGTCGGGCATCATCGCGTCCATCAGGACGATGTCCACCTCCGGGTGTTCCGCCAACAGGCGTACCCCGTCGGTGCCGTTGTCGGCGTACAGCACGGTCATGCCGTGCAGTTCGAGCGCGCTGGTCAGGGCGAAGACGTTACGCACGTCGTCGTCGACGATCAGCACGGTGGCACCGTCGAGCTGACGGGTCCTGGGGGCCTCCGGCCGCTGCGGCAGCAGTTCCACCGGCGGCATCAGCAGCGACGACGGCAGGCCGGCCCGCTGGGGCGACGGTGGCGACGGTGCCACGACCGCGTCCGGCGCCAGCACGTCGGGCAGGTACAGCGTGAACGTCGAGCCCTGACCCGGTGCCGAGGTGACGGTGATCGTGCCGCCGATCAGACGGGCCAGGTCCCGGCTGATCGACAGCCCCAGGCCGGTGCCGCCGTAGCGGCGGCTGGTGGTGCCGTCCGCCTGCTGGAACGCCTCGAAGATGAGCGACAGCTTGTCGTCGGAGATGCCGATGCCGGTGTCGATCACCGTGAAGGCGAGCACCTGCCGGGCGTTGGTCAGCGCCGGTACGTCGAACACCGCGTGCTCCGGGGCACGCGAGATGCGCAGCGTCACCGCCCCGTTGTCGGTGAACTTGACCGCGTTCGACAGCAGGTTGCGCAGGATCTGCTGGAGCCGCTGGGCGTCGGTGACCACCGCCGCCGGCAGGTCCTTACCGACGCGTACCTGGAAGTCCAGGCCCTTCTCGTCGGCCTGCGGCGCGAACGCCTGCTCCACGTAGTTGCGGATCTCCGCGAACCGGATCTCGGTCGGCTCGACGTCCATCCGCCCCGCCTCGATCTTGGACAGGTCGAGGATGTCGTCGATCAGAGAGAGCAGGTCGGAACCCGCGCCGTGGATGGTCCGGGCGAACTCGATCTGCTTCGGGCTGAGGTTCTGCTCGGAGTTCTCGGCGAGCAGCCGGGCCAGCAGCAGCAGCGAGTTCAGCGGCGTACGCAGCTCGTGGCTCATGTTCGCCAGGAACTCCGACTTGTACGCCGACGCCCGGGTGAGCTGCTGCGCCTTCTCCTCCAGGCCGAGCCGGGCGAGTTCGATCTCCCGGTTCTTGGTCTCGATGTTGCCCTTCTGCTCCGACAGCAGCGTGGCCTTCTCCTCCAACTCGGCGTTGGTGCGCTGCAACTCCGCCGACTGCTCCTGCAACTCGTGGGCCAGCCGCTGGGACTGGGCCAGCAACTCCTCGGTACGCCGGTTCGCCTGGATGGTGTTGACCGCGATGCCGATGGTGGCGACCAGCCGCTCCAGGAACGCCAGGTGCAGTTCGGAGAAGGGGGTGACGGTGGCGAACTCGATCACGCCGAGCAGTTCGCCCTCGAAGAGGACGGGCAGCACGACCAGGTCGGCCGGCGGGGTGTCGGCCAGACCGGAGCGGAGCGTGATGCGACCGTCCGGCACCGCGCCGACCCGGATCGTGCGCCGGGAGATCGCCGCCTGACCGACGAGTCCCTCACCCGGACCGAAGGTGACGTCGTGTCCCCGGGACACGTAGCCGTACGAGGCGGTCAGCCGCAGCCGCATCACCCCCTCGGAGTTGTCCGCCAGGAAGAACGCCCCGAGCTGCGCGTCGACCAGCGGCGTCACCTCCTGCATGATCATGCGGCAGACCTCGCCGAGGTCGCGCTGCCCCTGCAACAGACCACCGATGCGGGCCAGGTTGGAGTCGAGCCAGCCCTGCTCCGCGTTCTTGTGGGTGGTCTCCCGCAGGGTGACGATCATCTGGTTGATGTTGTCCTTGAGCTCGGCGACCTCGCCCTGCGCCTCGACCGTGATCCGTCGGGTCAGGTCGCCACGGGTCACCGAGGTGGAGACCCGGGCGATGGCCCGGAGCTGGGTGGTCAGCGTCGAGGCGAGCTGGTTGACGTTCTCGGTCAGGTCCCGCCAGGTGCCGGAGACCCCCTTGACCTGCGCCTGACCGCCGAGCTTGCCCTCGCTGCCGACCTCACGGGCCACCCGGGTCACCTCGTCGGCGAACGACGAGAGCTGGTCGACCATCGTGTTGACCGTCGACTTCAACTCCAGGATCTCGCCCTGCGCGTCCACGGTGATCTTCTGCGACAGGTCACCCTTGGCCACCGCCGTCGTCACCGACGCGATGTTCCGCACCTGACCGGTCAGGTTCGACGCCATCGAGTTCACGTTGTCCGTCAGGTCACGCCAGGTGCCCGAAACGCCCTTCACCTCGGCCTGACCACCGAGCTTGCCCTCCGTACCCACCTCACGGGCCACCCGCGTGACCTCGTCGGCGAACGACGAGAGCTGATCCACCATCGTGTTGACCGTCGACTTCAACTCCAGGATCTCGCCCTGCGCGTCCACGGTGATCTTCTGCGACAGGTCGCCCCGGGCCACCGCCGTGGAGACCTGGGCGATGTTGCGGACCTGGGCGGTCAGGTTCGACGCCATCGAGTTCACGTTGTCCGTCAGGTCACGCCAGGTGCCGGCGACGCCCTTGACCTGTGCCTGACCGCCGAGCTTGCCCTCGGTACCCACCTCACGGGCCACCCGGGTCACCTCGTCGGCGAACGACGAGAGCTGGTCGACCATCGTGTTCACGGTCGACTTCAACTCCAGGATCTCACCCCGGGCATCCACCGTGATCTTCTGCGACAGATCGCCCTTGGCCACCGCCGTCGTCACCGACGCGATGTTCCGCACCTGACCGGTCAGGTTCGACGCCATCGAGTTCACGTTGTCCGTCAGGTCACGCCAGGTGCCCGAAACGCCCTTCACCTCGGCCTGACCGCCGAGCTTGCCCTCCGTACCCACCTCACGGGCCACCCGGGTCACCTCGTCGGCGAACGACGAGAGCTGATCCACCATCGTGTTGACCGTCGACTTCAACTCCAGGATCTCGCCCCGGGCGTCGACGGTGATCTTCTGCGACAGGTCACCCTTGGCCACCGCCGTGGACACCTGCGAGATGTTGCGGACCTGGCTGGTGAGGTTGCCGGCGAGCTGGTTGACGTTCTCGGTCAGGTCACGCCAGGTGCCGGAGACACCGCGGACCTGGGCCTGACCGCCGAGCTTGCCCTCCGTACCCACCTCACGGGCCACCCGGGTCACCTCGTCGGCGAACGACGAGAGCTGGTCCACCATCGTGTTGACGGTGTCCTTGAGTTCCAGGATCTCACCCTGGGCGGCCACGGTGATCTTCTGCGACAGGTCGCCCCGGGCCACCGCCGTGGAGACCTGGGCGATGTTGCGGACCTGGGCGGTCAGGTTCGACGCCATCGAGTTGACGCTGTCGGTCAGGTCCTTCCAGGTGCCGGCCACGCCGGGCACCTCCGCCTGACCGCCCAACTTGCCCTCGGTGCCCACCTCACGGGCCACCCGGGTCACCTGCTCGGCGAAGAGGCGCAGCGTGTCGGTCAGCGAGTTCATCGTGTCGGCCAGCGCCGCCACCTCGCCGCGCGCGCTGACCGTGATCTTCTGCGACAGGTCACCCTTCGCCACCGCCGTCGCCACCTGCGAGATCGACCGCACCTGGCCGGTCAGGTTCGAGGCCATGGTGTTCACCGAGTCGGTGAGGTCCTTCCAGGTGCCGGCCACCCCGCGTACGTCGGCCTGGCCGCCGAGCTTGCCCTCGGTGCCCACCTCCCGGGCCACCCGGGTGACCTCGTTGGAGAAGGACGAGAGCTGGTCGACCATGGTGTTGACCGTGCGGCCGATGCGCAGGTACTCGCCGCGCAGCGGGCGACCGTCGATCTCCAGCGCCATGTGCTGGGAGAGGTCACCGTCGGCGACCGCCACGATGACCCGGGCGATCTCGGTGGTGGGCCGCCCCAGGTCGTCGATCAACGAGTTGACCGCGCGTTGGCCCTCCGCCCAGGAGCCGTCCAGCCCCTCCTCGTCCAGGCGTTCGGTCAGCCGACCGTCGCGACCCACGACCCGGCTGATCCGGCGCAGGTCCAGATGCTGCCGCTCCTGGAGCGACACCACGTCGTTGAAGGCGTCGGCCACCTCGCCGGCCGCCCCCGACCGCCGGGGCAGCCTGACCTTGAGATCGCCGCCGCGGACCCGCCGCAGCGCCTCGGCCAGCTCGGTGAGGACCGCCTCGTGGTCGGCGGCGGAGGTGTCCGCGATCGCCGACTGTTTCGCCGTGGTCATCATTCCTCGCACTCGGATCGGGGTACACCGGCTCGCGCCGGCCACCCCATCATTGTCCCCGTGACCTCGAAACCGCCACGGCGCACCGCCGTCCGTATTCCGGACCCGACCCGTGATCAGCTTGGCACGCGACCGGTGTCGGGGCACGATACGAGGGTGTCAGCGGCGGTGGGGCCAACGACGGACGGGGTCTCGGAGGAGCACGTCCGCCGGGTTCGGCTGCCCGCCGACCGGCGTACCCCGGCCGCCGCGCGGGCCGTCGTCCGGTCTGTACTGACCGAGGCGAACCTGGACGAACTTCTCAACGAGGCACTCCTGCTCACCACGGAGCTGTCCACCAACGCGGTCGAGCACGCCCGCACCGAACTCGACATCGAGGTCAGCGCCGACTCGTCCGGGTTGACCGTGACCGTGTCGGACTTCGCCTCCGGGCCGGTCGACGAGCTGACCGTCGGCGTCCGGAACGTGGCGACCGACATCACCGAGGTCGCCGAGCGCGGGCGGGGCCTGCTGCTGGTCGACCACTTCGCGAGCCGCTGGGGCACCACCTACCTGCCCAGCGGCAAGGGCGTGTGGTTCCGGTTGGAGCGCGACGGGCCACCGCGCGACGCTGCGGCGCCCGCCGGCCCGACCGACTTCGCCCCGCCGACCGACCGTTCGGACGGCCCGCACACCTCGGTGCCGAGCGCCGGGGCGATGAGCGCCCTGATGCAGCCCACCCCCGACCCGTACGCGGACGATCCGCTGCCGGACTTCGCCACCAGCCTGCTCACCCGGGTGGCGGAGATGGTCGGCGCGGCCGGCGGGATGGTGCGCCTGGACCGGGGTGACGGGCACGGCCCGCAGGTGATCGCCCGGTACGGCCGGCAGCCCCGCCCCGGCAACGACCTGCTCCGCGTGCCGCTGGCGGTGCACCGCCCGTACGCCGGTGAGCTGGAACTCGACGCCGCTCCCACCGCGTACGCCCGGCCGTTGGCCCTGCTGACCGCCGAGCGGCTGTCGCTGCACCTGGAGAACGACCGGTTACGCCGCGCCGACGTCCGGCGGCAGGCGTGGCTGACCTTCCTCGCCGAGGCCAGTGAGCTGCTCGCCCAGTCCCTGGACGTGGAGCTGACCATGGCGCTCGTCCCGCAGCTCGTGGTGCCCCGGCTCGGCCAGTGGTGTGCGGTGCACACCACCGACGAGTGGGGTCGGCTCAAGCTGGCCGCGGCCAGTCACGCCGACGAGTCGATGCTGCCGCAGTTGCACGCCACGCTGCGCGAGGCGGGACCGGACTCGGTCCAGGCCCGGCTACGTGAGGCGAGCCGCAACGGCACCCAGACACCGCTGGGCGCGCCGATGGAGGGCTTCGCCGTGCCGCTGATCGCCCGAGGTCAGCGCCTCGGCACGCTGGCGGTCGGCCGACACCAGCGGCACCGGCACGATCCGGACGAGATCGCCGTGCTGGAGGACGTGGCCCGGCGTGCCGCCCTGGCGATCGAGAACGCCCGTATCCACGCCGAACGTCGCCGGGTGGCCCAGACGTTGCAACAGTCCCTGTTGCCGCCGGTGCTGCCGGTGGTGGAGGGCATCGGCTTCGCCGCCGAGTACGTGCCGACCGGCGACGACGCCGAGGTCGGCGGCGACTTCTACGACGTGGTGCCGTTGCCGGACGGCCGCTGGCTGGTGGTGATCGGTGACGTCTCCGGCAAGGGTGTGCAGGCCGCTGCGGTGACCGGACTGGTCCGGGACGTGATCCGGGTGCTGGCCGGGGACGGCAAGCCGCTGCCCGAGGTGCTGTCCCGGCTCAACGAGACGCTCGTCGAGCGGGGTGCCGGGCGCTACTGCACGCTGGCGCTGGCGGCGGTCGGGCCGGGCGAGAACGGGCAGCTCGACGTGGGGTTGCACCTCGCCGGTCACGACCGACCGGTGCTGGTCCGCGCGGCGGGTGGCCCGGCCACGTTCGTCGGCACCGGCGGCACCGCGCTCGGCCTGCTCGACGCGATCACCTCGCCGACCCTGGACATCACCCTCGACCCGGGCGACTGCCTGGTCTTCTACACCGACGGGGTGACCGAGCGACGCCGGGGCCGGGAGCTGTTCGGCACCGGTCGGCTCCGGGACGCCGCCGCGCCGCTCGCCGGCTACTCGGCGGACGTGGTGGCGGCCCGGCTGCGCGCCACCGCGATCAACTTCTCGGTCGAGGCACCCCGGGACGACATCGCCATCCTGGTCCTGCGCAACGACGCCGTCTGACCCGGCCAAGCTCTCTGAGCAACCGGGCTGCGCGACGACGCCGTCCGGTCGACGGGGTTCAGAGGCCGCCGGGGAGACGGCCGGGGGCCAGCCGGTGGCCGGGGTCGAGATGCTGCTTGACCGCCCGCAACCGGGCCACGCCGGTCAGCTCGCCCCACAGGTCGACGGCCCGCCGGACGGCGGGCGGCGCGGAGAGGACCAGGCAGCGGCCCCGTCGGGCGAGCAGGACGCTGCGCACCGCGACCAGGATCGACGCCACCCGGTCGGGAGCCATCGTGCCGGGCAGGGCGGCGTGCACCACGCCCAGGCCGGCGGAGCCACGGACCGGCACCGGTGAGCCGGCCGCGTCCCGCAACGCGTAGACGGCGGCGTGCAGGTCGCTGATCGGCACCTCCAGCCGCAGCGCGGTGTCGCCGGGTGCGAACGGGTAGCTGCGCCACCAGGACGGCGCGGACCGGGCGACGGTGGCGCGGGAGCCGAGCATCGACCGGAGCCGGTCGGCGCGTTCCGCCACGTCGGACGGCCCTCCTTCGAGCAGCACCACCAGGGAGCCGGCCCCCGCCGGGCCGGTCGACGTGCGCCCCGTCATGGACGGATGGCGCGCCATCGCCTCGGCCCGGGGGTCCCTCGGCCGGGGTCCCGTGCCGGCCGGCAGGTCCACCTCGATGGCAGCCGGGTCGAGCCGGGCGGTGAGCACCGCCCGGACCAGGTCGTGCACCTCCAGCGGCGTCCACACCGGGCGGGTCACCCAGACCCGGCTGGCCGGCAGGGGCTGCACCCGCAGGGTGGCGCTGACCAGGACACCGAGCGCGCCCTCCGACCCGCACAGCAGCCGGGCCTGGGCCAGCCCGGCCGCCCCGCCACCGGCCTCGGCCAACTCGCCGTCGGCGGCCAGGTAACGCAGACCGACGAGCTGGTCGCAGGCGGTGCCGTGTCGGTGTCGCAGCGGACCGGCCTCGTCCGCGGCGAGCACCCCGCCGACCGTGGCGCCGGGTGAGGGGGCGTCCAGGGCGAGCCGCTGACCGGTGCGTTCCAGACTGGCCTGCACCGCGCGCAGCGGCGTGCCGGCGCCGACCTCGGCGGTGTCCCGACCGGACGGCTGGTGACCGATGCCGGCGAGGCGACCGGTGTCGAGCATGATGTCGACCCGTTCCGGCGCGGCACCCCAGTCGATCTTGGTGCCGGCACCGCGCGCCACCACCGTCAGATCGTGCCGCGCGGCGAGCCGCAGCACCTCGGCCGCCGCGTGGGCACCGCCGGGCACCGCCACCCAGCGGGCGGGCCGCCCGGCCACCTCGTCGGCCGGACCGGCGAACCGGGCGAAGCGGGAGCCGCAGATGTCGGTAAGGCGACGGGCGATGTCGAGGGCACCGGACCCGCCGGTGGAACGCGCTGGCACCATGGCTGCGATCGTACATGTGTTCGAACGGCGAAGTGGGGATTTGCGCCGCCCGAGACGCCCGGCCTGCCGGTAACGTGGCGCCGTGACCACCGAGACCCCCGTCCCCGTAGCCAGGCAGGTGCCGAGCGACCGCGTCCACCACGGCGACACCGTCGTCGACGAGTACGCCTGGCTGGCCACCAAGGACGATCCTGAGACGATCGAGTACCTCAAGGCCGAGAACACCTGGACCGAGACGCGTACGGCGCACCTGTCCGCGCTGCGCACGGAGCTGTTCGAGGAGATCCGCCGGCGTACCCAGGAGACCGACCTGTCGGTGCCGACCCGCAAGGGTGGGCACTGGTACTACTCCCGGACGGTCGAGGGTAAGCAGTACGGCGTGCACTGCCGTCGACCGGTCCGCGACGGCGAGACCACGCCGCCGATCAGCCCGGACGGCGCGCCGCTGGACGGCGAGGAGGTGCTGCTCGACGGCAACCTGCTCGCCGAGGGGCACGACTTCTTCTCCCTCGGCGCCTTCGACGTCAGCCCGGACGGCCGTTTCCTGGCCTTCTCGACCGACTTCTCCGGCAAGGAACGCTTCACCCTCCGGATCAAGGACCTCACCACCGGCGAGCTGTTGCCCGACGAGATCCCGGACACGTTCTACGGCACCGCCTGGGCGGCCGACGCCTCGGTGCTGTTCTACGTGACCGTGGACGACGCCTGGCGTCCGCACCGGGTCTGGCGGCACGTGCTCGGCACCGCCGCCGCCGACGACGTGGTGGTGCACTCCGAGGACGACGAGCGGTTCTGGGTCGGGGTCGAGCTGACCCGCTCGGAGCGGTTCATCCTGATCGACATCGCCAGCAAGATCACCAGCGAGGTACGCGTCATCCCGGCCGGCAACCCCACCGGCGAGCCGGCCGTGATCGCCCCCCGCCGGCAGGGCGTCGAGTACTCGGTGGAGCACCACGGGCACCGGTTCCTGATCCTGCACAACGACGGCGCGGAGGACTTCGCGCTGGCGTACACCTCGGCCGACGCGCCGGGCGACTGGGTGCCGCTGATCCCGCACTCCCCCGGCACCCGGCTGGAGTCGGTCGACGCCTTCGCCGACCACCTGGTCGTCACGCTGCGCGCCAACGGGCTCACCGGGTTGCGGGTGCTGCCGGTCGGCGGCGGCGACGGGCACGACATCGAGTTCCCGGAGCCGCTGCACACCGTCGGGCTGGACTCGAACCCGGAGTACCGCACCGGGCGGGTACGGCTGCGCTACACCTCGCTGGTCACCCCGGACTCGGTGTACGACTACGACCTGGTTACCCGCGAGATGACGCTGCTGCGGCGGCGACCGGTGCTGCCCGGGCCGGACGGCCGGGAGTACCGGCCGGAGGACTACGAGCAGCACCGGGACTGGGCGCTGGCCGACGACGGCACCAAGGTGCCGATCTCGCTGGTCTGCCGCCGGGACACCCCCCGCGACGGTTCCGCGCCGTGCGTCATCTACGGGTACGGCTCGTACGAGGCCAGCATGGACCCCTGGTTCTCGGTCGGCCGGCTGTCCCTGCTGGACCGTGGCGTGATCTTCGCGGTCGCGCACATCCGGGGCGGCGGCGAGCTGGGCCGGAGCTGGTACGAGCAGGGCAAGCTGCTGTCCAAGAAGAACACTTTCACCGATTTCGTGGCCTGTGCCCGGCACCTGGCCAAGGCGGGCTGGACGTCGTCGGACCGGCTGCTGGCCCGGGGCGGCTCGGCAGGCGGGCTGCTGATGGGCGCGGTGGCCAACCTCGCGCCGGACGCGTTCACCGCGATCGTCGCGCAGGTGCCGTTCGTGGACGCGCTCAGCACGATCCTCGACCCGTCGCTGCCGCTGACCGTCACCGAGTGGGAGGAGTGGGGCAACCCGCTCGCCGACCCGGAGGTGTACGCCTACATGAAGTCGTACACCCCGTACGAGAACGTGGCCGACCGCGACTACCCGGCGATCCTGGCGATGACCAGCCTCAACGACACCCGGGTGCTCTATCACGAGCCGGCCAAGTGGATCGCCCGGCTGCGGGCCGTCGCGCCGCAGGGCGAATACCTGCTCAAGACCGAGATGGAGGCGGGCCACGGTGGGCCCAGCGGGCGCTACGACGCCTGGCGGGAGGAGGCGTTCGTGAACGCCTGGACCCTGGACCGGCTCGGCCGCACCTGACCGTCCCGTCATCCGGCCACCGGACGCGCATGGCCCAGGGCGCGCCTGCCCTGGGCCATGGTGGACGCCGTCTCAGGTGGTGCGCAGTTCCTCCATCGCCGTGCTGGCCGGCAGGAACAACAGCCCCAGCCCGACCGTGACCAGCACCGCGAGCAGCGCGCCGCCGCCGACCAGTGCGAGCTGTCCGAGCGGTACGTCCGGCGTGCGGACCACGCGTTCGATCACCATGTACTCGACGTGCAGCGGGCGGGTGGCCGGGTCCTGGCACAGCTCCGTGCTCGCCCGGCACACCTCCTGGGCGTAGCCGCCGCTGACCACGTCGCCGTTGAGCAGCCGCCCGATCGCGTACCCGACGCCGACCGCGAGCAGCACGGCGGGCACCACCGGCGCCAGCACCTGGATGAGGATCGAGGTGCCGATGGTGGCCCGGGGCACCCCGGTGGCCACCAGCGCGGCGTACGCCCGGCGGCGGGAGACGATGCCCTCCACCAGCGTGACCAGCAGGCCCGCCGTGGCGATGGCGACCGCCACGAGGACGGCCAGGTCGACCAGGTCCATGGTGTTCAGATAGAAGGACCGGTCGTCGCCCACAGCGCCGCCGTATCCGGCCGCCTGGTTCGCCTCCTGTTCGATCCGCTGCCGGAGCTGGAAGTAGGCGCGGAACCCCGCCGCACCGGCACCGATGAGCACGCTGGCCAGCAGCGCCGCGAAGGTCCGGCTGCTGGTCCACGGGTCGTCGGTCAACCGGCGGGCGGCCAGCAGGGTCGCCGGTCCTCGGGCGAGGCGGTGCAGCAGCCGCCCGGCGGCGTACGACAGCCATCCGGTCCCGAGCACCACCCCCATCACGACGGCGAAGAGACCGAGGGTGAACAGGATCGCGAGCCAGTCCGCGCGGACGCCGTCGAACGCCTTTCGCAGCGGCTCGGCAAACGCGGCCGCCAGCAGCCCACCGCCGATCAGCAGCGCCGGCCAGGGCCGGGGCGACCGGGTCCGACCAGCCCGACGGAACACGACCAACGGCGTGGTGCCGACCCGGCGCAGCAGCAGCGCGGTGCCCGCCGCCGCGAGCACCGGCAGCCCCAGCGTCAGCGCCACGATCGCCGGCACCGAGGGCAGCACGTCGGTGGGCAGGGCGAGCTGACCGTGGGCGTCCGGGCGGTGCAGCAGGTGCCGCCCGCCGAGGTACACCGCCAGCCCGACCAGGGCTCCGACCAGCGCGGCGAGGCCGGTCTCCAGCATCGCGACCCGGGTGACCTGGCCGGGGGTCGCACCGGCCAGACGCAGGGCGGCCAGGCGGCGGTCCCGCGCCGGAGCGCCGAGCCGGGCACTCTGCCCGGCCAGGGCCAGCACGGGTATGGCCAGCAGCAGCAGGGCGAACGCGGTGCCGCCGCGCAGCCCCGGTTCGCGTAGCAGCGCGTTCGCGTACTGCTGGGACTGCTCCCAGTCGCGGCCGGGCGGCTCCTTGATGGCCAGCACGGTCAACGCAGCCAGCCCGGTGAGCGTGGCCAGCGTGGCGCTCAGCACGGTCAGGGCCACTCGCGCGGCGTCGGTACGGTTACCGGCCAGGGCCAGTCGGACCGCCGTCCCCGGTCTCACCGCGCGCCCTCGGCCAGCGGCGCGTCCAACCCCAGGCCGGTGTGGTCGATCACGCCGTCGCGCATCACGATCTCGCGATCGGCGTACGCGGCGATCCGGGGCTCGTGGGTCACCAACACCACCGCCGTGCCCTGCTCACGGGTGAGCCGGACGAGTGTGGTGAGCACCTGCTCGCCGGTGAGCGTGTCCAACGCCCCGGTCGGCTCGTCGGCGAAGAGCACCCGTGGCTCGGTGACCAGGGCCCGAGCGGTGGCGCAGCGCTGCTGCTGACCGCCGGACATCTCGCCCGGCCGCACGTCGGCGTAGTCCACCACGCCCAGCCGGTCCAGCCAGGTGAGCGCCGCCGTCCGCGCTGCTCGCCGCCCCGTGCCGGCGAGCAGCAGCGGAAGCGCGACGTTCTCCGCCGCGGTCAGCTCCGCAACGAGCTGACCGAACTGGAACAACACCCCGAAGTCGGTACGCCGCAGGCGCGACCGGGCCGCCTCGGACCAGGTGTCGATCCGGTGTCCGCGCCAGGTCACCTCACCGGCGTCGGGCCGCAGGATGCCCGCCAGGCAGTGCAGCAGGGTGGACTTGCCGCAGCCACTCGGCCCGGTCACCGCGACGATCTCACCCTCGTCGATGTCGAGGGTGAGGCCGCGAAGCGCGGGTGTCGGCCCGTACGACCTAACCAGTGCGCGTGCCTGAAGTTGCGTCACGAGTGCACCTCCCGGTGCCAGTCGGCGACCCGCTCCAGGGTGGTGCGCAGCCAGCGCAGGTCGGCGTCGAGATGGGCGATGGCGTAGTCGGCTGCCACGACGTCGTCGACGGTGGCCTCCGGTGCCGTCTTGAGCGCGGTCAGCTCGCGGAGCCGATCGCTGTGGGCCCGCCGCTGCGCGACGAGGTAACTCCGGGCCCGGTCCGCGTCGGCGTCCAGGAGCGCCACCACCACCTTGGCGAACAGCGCGCTGTTGACGTGCGGCATGGGTGGGTCGACGGTGCCCAACCACTGGTCCAGTGCCGCCCGCCCCTCGTCGGTGAGCGCGTAGGCGGTGCGGTCCGGCCCGGCGTGGCGTTCCTGTCCCGCCGGGACCACCAGGCCGTCCCGGAGCAGCCGATTCAGCGTCGCGTAGACCTGCCCGAACGCCAACGGGCGGGCCTGCGGCAACCGCGCGTCGTACGCGCGCTTCAGCTCGTACCCGTGCATGGTGCCGGTGGCGAGCAACCCGAGCAGAACGTGCGACGTGGACACGAACCCACTATTCACTCAGCGAATAGCTGCCGTCAAGCTATCCACGCCAGGCCCCACGCCGGTGTCCTCGGCTCGGTCGCTCGGCTCGGCGACGGGAGCGGTCATTGGGCCGGATTGCGGACCCAGCCGAGAAACCGGACGTAGAAGTACAGCGGCTCGGGTGGCCCTCGGAGCCGGGTCAAGTCGGCGGTCGCCTCGGTGAGCAGGTCGGCCATGTCCAGCGCGAGTAGCCGACCGAGGCCGTAGTCGGCCGCCAGTTCGGCTCGGGCCTGCGCGCACGGCCAACCGTGCGCGCAGGCGGCACAGAACCAGAGAGGTTTGACGCCGTATCAGGTCCTGTCGGTCGGCAAGATCTGGCTACGCGCAGACGTCGAGGAATACATCCGCCAGTACCGGCGGTGGACGACGACGAGCAGGGGTAGAGGTACAGCGTGGGCGGCCGACGCGTGGGTGGTGCGCCTTCGCTTGGCTGGTTCGGAGAAGGCTCGTGCGCGGCAGCGGTGGGTGTCCCTGGAGAGCCGGAGTCACGTGCGAGACCACAACATCAGGGATAGTGCTGTCTCGCAGCGCACTCGAAGCAACAACAACAGGGATGTTGTGTGGATCTTGGCGGCTCTGACGGTTCGGCACGACGGGGCCACGCCGCAAACAGGCCACGGCGTGCCGTCGCGCATCCCGACCTCGACGCTCCGCTCTCGCGTACGCAGCCTCGTCGCCGCTGCCGCAGTCGGCGGCGGTCTGGTGCTCGACCTGGCCACGCTCGCCCGGGCGGACTACACCAGCCCGATCTACCCGACGCTGAAGGCGTGCAACGACGCCCGGCCGACGTACGCCTCGGCCTGGACCCGGCCGCAGGCGTGCTACCCGATGTACAACTGGAACGGCACGACGGTGGTCGGGTACGCCTTCCTGGTCAAGACCCGCTGACGCCGACGCGGCCACGACTGGAGGGCCTGCGGCGCGCACCGCCGTGGGGCCCGCCGTCGTTCAGCGACGACGGAGGGCGACGACGGCGACGTCGTCCTGGATCTCGTGCGGGGCGAGTTCGACGAGCAGGCGTTCGCAGAAACGGTCCAGGTCGTCGTCGACCCGGGACGCACTGACCGACAGGGCGGCCAGCCCGTCGTCGATGGTGACGTCCCGCCGTTCGATCAACCCGTCGGTGTAGAAGACGATCGTCGCGCCGGCCGGCAGGACGAACTCCAGGTCGGCCGGGCGGGGCGCGCGTACGCCGAGCAGTGGCGCGGAGTGCTGCACGTACTCGACCTTGCCGTCCTGACTGATCAACGGCGGCAGGTGCCCGGCACTGGCCAGCCGGACGTGCCCGGTGGACGGGTCCAGCAGCAGCAGGCAGATGGTCGCCAGCTCGTTGGGCAGCAGCGTCCGCATCAACTCGTTGACCCGGTGCAGGATCTCGCCCGGTTGGTGTCCCTCCACCGCGTACGCCCGCACCGCGTGCCGCAGCTCGGCCATGACCGTCGCCGCGTGCAGCGAGTGGCCCGCCACGTCGCCGATGGCCAGCAGCAGGTGGCCGTCGAGCATCACCAGCTCGTAGAAGTCGCCGCCCACCTCGGTCCGGGCGCTGGCCGGCTCGTAGCGGACGGCCAGGTCGAGCCCGGCGATCTCGGGGATGCGGCGCGGCAGCAGGCTGCGTTGCAGGGTCACCGCGATGCGGTGTTCCTCGTCGAAGGAGCGCTGTGCCTCCACCGCCGACGCCACCGCCTGCGCGAGCTGGACCAGCACCGGCGTACGGGCGGTCTGGGTGGCGGTGGGGACCACGATGTAGATCGGCGCGCGGTCCTCGCGCAGCCGGGCGGCGGCCACCGTGATCGTGTCGTCGGTCGGCCAGTCGGCGAGCGCCCAGCCGGCGGGATCCTGCACGGTGACGACGGTGCCGGTCGGCACGCCGGTGTCGTCGACCACCCAGGGCACGATGCGGCCCTCGGCACCGGGACCGTTGGAGACCCCGGCCAGGCAGTCACCGTCGAAGGTCTCGGCGACCACCGCGGCCGGGCTCTTGAAGATCTCGGCGGCACCCGTCGCCGCGGACTCCAGCAGCCGGGCGAAGTTCGGCGCCGAGTGCACCGCCAGGGTGGTGTCGGCCAACCCGGTGAGGCGTTCGGCGAGCAGCTCGGCCCGTTGCCGCGCCTGGTAGTAACGCAGCACCGCGTGGGCGGTGGCGATCAGTTCCTCGGGCTCGATCGGCTCGGCGAGGTAGGCGTCCGCGCCCCGGGTCAGCCCCTGGGTGCGGTCGGTGGTGTCGATCGCGTGTGCGGACACGTGGATCACCGGTAGCGCCGGATGCGCCGACTTGAGCTGCTCGCAGACCTCGAAGCCGCTCATGTCCGGCAGCCGGACGTCGAGCACCACCAGGTCGACCGGTTCCACCCCGACCCGGCGCAACGCCTCGCCGCCGGTCTCGGCCTCCAGCACCGTGAAACCGGCCCGGGTCAGCCAACTCACCAACAGGTAGCGCTTGGTCCGGCTGTCGTCGACCACCAGCACTGTCGCCGCGCCGTCCACGTCAGGCTCCGTCCGCCGGCAGCGACACCGTGAAGGTGCTGCCCCGGCCGGGCTCGCTGGCCAGGTCGAGGGTGCCGCCGAGCAGGGTCACCAACCGTCGGGCGTACGGCAGGCCGAGGCCGGTGCCGCCGGTCCGGGTCGGGCCGGGCGCCTGGTAGAACTCCTCGAACACCCGCTCGTGCAGCTCTGCGGGGATACCCGGCCCGGTGTCCGAGACGGACAGTCGCCAGCCGTCGTCGTGCCGCTCGGCGCGCAGCCGTACCTCGCCCTCGGAGGTGAACTTCAACCCGTTGTGCAGCAGGTTGCGCAGCACTTGGGCGAGCAGCACCTCGTCGGTCCGCACCGTGGCGGGCGCCGGTGGTTCCTCCACCACCAGCGTCACGTCACCGGCGGTGGGCAGCGCCCGCAGGGTGCCCCGCAGTTGCCCGAAGAGGGCCTTGAGGTCCACGTCCACGATGGCCGGCTCGATCCGGCCGGACTCCGCCTTGGCCAGGTCGAGCAGTTCGTTGACGAGGGACAGCAGATCCGAGGCGGAGCCACGGATCAGGCCCACCTGGCGCTCCTGTTCGCTGGTGAGCGGGTCGGAGGCGGAGTCACCCAACAACCGGGCCAGCCCGATGATCGCGGTGACCGGGGCGCGTAGCTCGTGGCTGACGTTCGCCAGGAACCGTGTCTTCGACTCGCTCGCGGCACGCAACTGCGCCGACTTCTCGTCCAACTCCGCGTAGAGCGCCACCACGCCCGTGTTCGTCGCCTCCAGCTCGTCGGTGAGCTGGTGGTACAGCGCCATCACGCCACGGTTGGTCTGTTCCAGTTCCTCGTTGAGCCGGGCCAACTCGTCGCGCTGGGTGCGCACCTCGTCGAGGGCGGCGATGAGCTGCGAATTCTGGGTGGCGAGTTCCTCCTCGGCGGTGCCCGGCGCGCTCTGCGCGAGTTCGGCGCGCAACTCGGCGAGACGCTCGGAGGTGAGCGCCTGTGCGGTGGCCGGGATCCGTCGCGACATCCTCACGACCGTAACTTGCTTCTCGGCAACGATGCCGAGTGTGTCCACCAGACGCGCCACCGCGCTGGACTCGGGCTGATAGCGGCCGTCCGGCAGCGGAGCCACCGGGACGAGGTCGACACGCAGGTGGTGGCGGCCGTCGTCGGTGCCGGTGACGGCGAAGACCACGTCCGCCCCGCCGACGGCCCGCAGCAGATCCCGGGCGACCTCACTGATCGCGGTGGCGATCCGGACCTGGTCCTGGTGCTCCAGACCGAGCGCGTCGGCCACCTCACGGCCCCGCTGGCGGACCACGAAGATGTCCTGTTCGACCCGCAGCGCCATCTGCATCAGCGCGGCGGTGCTCATGACCAGGACCTCGCCACCAGAACCCCGGCGTCGTCACGTCGGGTCCCGGCGTCGCGCAACAGGGTGGCGGCCGTCACCAGCGGCGACCGCGCGACGAGGCCGGGATAGTCCTCGATCCGCCAGCGGTCCACCACCCCGTCGGAGTGCATCACCAGCAGGCTGTCCGGGCCGAACGGGTAGTCGTACTGCCGGATCGCGGGCCGCTGGTGCCCGGCGATGCCGGGCAGCGAGACCAGGCCACGCCGCCGGCTCTCCGCGTCGATGATTACGCCGGCGATGTTGCCCAGCCCGGCGTACCGCAGCACAGCGCCCGCCGGATCCGGCTCGGCGACCGCGAGCGCGGCGCCACGGGTGTGCGACAGCGACCGGTGCAGGTGGGCGACCACCTCGGCCGGGGCGGCGGCCGGGGCGGCGCGGAACGCGGCGAGCGCGGCGTCGGTGGCCGCCGCGGCCAGCGGGCCGTGCCCGAGACCATCGGTGACCAGCACCTGTCGGCGATCGCCGACGATCCGCCAGGTACAACCGTCCCCGCTGACCGTCTCACCGGTCAGCGGCCGGGTCAGCCCGCCGACCCAGGAATGGTCGGTGTCCACGCCGTCGAAGACGCGCACCGCGATGACGGTGCCCCGACCGGGCCAGGAGTACGCGTCGAACCAACTCGCCTGCCGCACTATCGCGCCGAGACCGATGCCCAGGGTGCCGGTGGTGGAGTGCCCGTCCCGCGCGGAGCGGGCCAGGTCGGCCATGCCCGGGCCGGAGTCCAGGGCGATCAGCTCGACACCGGCGTCCAGTTCGCGGCGTACCGGCCGGAGCAGCAGTACGCCGTCGTCGGCGTGCTTGATCAGATTGCTGGTCAACTCGGCGGCGACGATGGCCAGGTCGGCGATCCGGCCCTCGGACAGCGCCAGTTGGTCCCCCAGGCGCTCGGCCGCCCGCCGCACCGCACTTCCGGCGCTGCCGTTCTCCACGCGGTACCAGATGCCCCGGTCGGAGACCGGCGCGGCGGTCACCGGGACCACTTGGTGATCGTGATCCGGGTGCCCTGTCCCGGCGCGGTCTGTATGTCGAACTCGTCCACCAGCCGCCGGGCGCCGCTGAGGCCGAGACCGAGGCCGCCACCGGTGGTGTAGCCGTCGGTCAACGCGAGGTCCAGGTCGGCGATGCCCGGACCGTCGTCCGCGAAGACGATCGTGATGCCGGACCGGCGACCGTTGTCGGCGGCGGACACCTCGACCGTGCCGCCACCGCCGTACACCAGGGTGTTCCGGGCCAACTCGCTGGCCGCGGTGACCACCTTGGTCTGGTCGACCAGTGACAGCTTGACCGCCACCGCCACGGTACGCACCAGTTGCCGGACGCGTACCACGTCCTCGTCGCTGCCGACCGTCTGAGCCTGGGGACGCCCCAGGTCGACGCCGCTGGTCATGACGACGCCGTCGGCTCGGGGTCCGGCCCGTCGTCGTGGAAGTCGTCGTCGTGGTCGTCGTAGGCGCGGTCGGCCGCGATCAGTTCCATCCCGCGCTCGACGTTCAGGGCGGTCCGGATGCCGTTGAGCGACAGACCCAGCTCGACCAGGGTGATGGCGACCGCCGGGCGCATCCCGACCACCACCGTCTCGGCGTCGAGCACCCGGGAGATGGAGGCGATGGTGGAGAGCATCCGGCCGACGAAGGAGTCGACGATGTCCAGCGCGGTGATGTCGATGATCACGCCGTGGCAGCCGGTGGCGACGATCCGCTCGGCCAGGTCCTCCTGGAGGGCCACGGCCGTCTGATCGGACATGTCCAACTGGATGGAGACCAGCAGGATGTCGCCGATCTTGAGGATCGGCACCCGCTCCATCACACCTCCCGACGAGGATGACGTCGGTTCGCCTCGACGCCGGTGAGCCGCAGCACGTGCCGCAGCGCGTCGGCGAGGCTCGCCTTGGTGGCGATGTCGCCGAACTCGATGCCGAGGGCGACGATGGTCTGGGCGATCTGCGGCCGGATGCCGGAGATGATGCAGTCGGCACCCATCAGGCGGGCCGCCACCACGGTCTTCAGGATGTGCTGGGCGACCTGGGTGTCCACCGCCGGTACGCCGGTGATGTCGATGATCGCGTACGGCGAGCCGGTGTCGACCAGGGTCTGCAGCAGCCGTTCCATCACCACCTGGGCGCGTGCCGAGTCGAGCGTGCCGACCAGCGGCACCGCCACCACGCCCTCCCAGAGCTTGACCACCGGGGTGGACAGCTCCAGCAACTGCTCCGCCTGGTCGGCGATCAGGCTCTCGCGGGTGCGGACGAAGGTCTCGAAGGTGAACAGGCCCATCTGGTCGACCAGCGCCGAGAAGGCGACGTAGTCGCGCAGGGTGCCGTCGCCCTGCGTGGTCTCCATGACCGCCAGCAGGGCCTCCTTGAGGGCGAACACGCCGCTTGCGGTCTCGGTGGCGGTGAAGCCCTGCCGGGCCTGCCCACGGGAGACCTCGGCGAGCACGGCCCGCAGCTCGGTCGCCTCCTCGGCGGCGAGGTCGCCCACGCCCTTGCCGAGCACGTCCACCAGTGCCCGGTGCAGTTCCTGCACATGCCGGACCAGTTCGGCCTGGCTGAGTCGGCCCCGAAGTTGTGCGGCGAGAACCTCGGTCCACCGTTGGACGATCTGTCCGGCCTGACTGGTGAGCAGGTCGGCCAAACGGCCACTCTCGTCAGCGCTCAACGCCATCGCACTACCCCCCCTAGACCTGGACCGGCCGGACTCTATCACCGTGGACCCACAAACTACTTGTCGCAAAGCAAGGGAATGACGGTCGACACCTCATCGTGCTCCCGTTCTGCGTACCGGGCCCCGCGTGGGATACCGTTCCTCCGATAAACAGGAGGTCTGGCATATGTCCCTGACGGTGCACACGGAGCAACGCGGTGACGTGGTCGTGGTGTCGGTCGCAGGTGAACTGGACATGGCCACCGCACCACAACTGCAGGACCAGATCACCGACCTGCTCGACAAGGGGCGCAGCCGCCTCGTGTTCGACCTGTCGGAGGTCTCGTTCTGCGACTCCACCGGTCTGTCGGTGTTCGTCCGCGCGAAGAACAGCTCCGACGAGGCCGGCGGAGTGGTCCGGCTGGCTGCGCCGCAACGAGGCGTGCTGCGCATCCTCGAGGTGAGTGGCCTCGTGGAGGTTCTGCACACCTATCCGACGGTCGACCAGGCGGTCGCGGGAGAACCCACCCCGACCTCCTCCTGACCTGACCGCGCTACCCACCGGTCACGGCCGGGCCTCGCTCGTCCTCGATGTATCGGGGGCGAGCGATGACGATTCCGGCCCCGGTCTGCACGGCGAGTGCGACCAGCAGGAAGCCGAGAGGCGCGGTCCAGCCGCCGGTGGACTCGTGCAGGATCCCGACCAGCAGCGGCCCGAGCGCGGCGATGAGATATCCGACGCTCTGCGTGAAGGCGGACAACGCGACCGTCCCGTCGGCCGTCCGGGCCCGCAGCCCGATGGTGGCCAGGATGAGCGGGAAGGCGCCCTGCCCCAGCGCCAGCAGCACCACCCAGAGCACCGCCCCGCCGCGCGGCGCGAACGCCAGCCCCAGATAGGCCACGCTGGAGGCGGCGGTCAACCCCAGCACCAGCAGCCGCAGGTCACTCAGCCGGCCGGCCAGCGTCGGCATCGTTAGCGCGATCGGCACCCCGAGCGCGGTCACCCCGGCCAGCAGCAGCCCGGCGTCCTGCGGCCGGAAACCGGCGTCCCGGAACAGCACGGCCAGCCAGCCCATGATCGCGTACGCGCTCAGCGACTGCGCGCCGAAGTAGAGCGCCATCGCCCAGCCGAGCCGGGTGCGCGCGGGACTGATCCGGGCACGCGCCCGACCGCCGCGCAGACCCGCCCGCCGCGCGGCCCCACCGGTCCGTAGCGCCGCCGGCAACCACGGGAGTACGGCCACCGCCGCGAGCGCCGCCCAGACGCCGAGACCGGCGCGCCACGAGCCGAAGGCGTGCGCCACCGGCACCGCAGCGGCGGCCGCCGCCGTCGCCCCCACCGTCAACGTCATCATGTACACCCCGGTGACCAGGCCGGTCCGGTGCGGGAAGTACTGCTTGACCAGCATCGGCAGCAGGATGTTCGCCACCGCGATACCGGCCAGCGCGAGCGCGCTGGTGGCCAGGAACACCACGGCGGACCCGGTCAGCACCCGGAGCACCTGCCCGAGGGTGAGCGCGATCATCGCCAGCACCAGCAGTCGCGGCGCGGAGAGCCGGCGGACCAGCCACGGTGTGGTCGCACCCAGCCCGGCGAACGCCACCGCCGGCAGGGTCGTGACGACGCCCGCCATCGTGCCGGAGAGCGCCAACCCGACGCGTACCTCGTCGAGCAGCGCGCCGAGGCTGGTCATCGCGGCCCGCAGGTTCACCGCCACCAGCAGCATCCCGACCAACAGCAGCCATCCGGTACGCGTCCGCTCCGACGTACCCGACGGTCCGTGCCCGCTCGGGGGGTTTCCGCTCCCGGCGGACCCGATCGTGTCGGCACCGCCCGGGGCGGGTGCGGCGCCGGCGGTCGGGGCAGAGGTGGCGGGGGTGCCGGCGGCTGGCGGAGTCATGACCTCGAACCTACAATCATGGGATGAATCTCGGCGAGTGGCTGTAACCAGTGCCACCAGCGATTGATTCCGCCGTCCCACCTCGGGGCCGACGGACGAACGAGACCATCGCCCGACTGCGGCGGCGGATCCTGGCCGGCGAGTGGCCGGTGGGCAGTCGCATCCCGACCGAGCCGCAACTCGTCGAGGATCTCGGCGTGGGACGCAACACCGTCCGCGAGGCCGTCCGGGCCCTGGCCCACGCCGGGGTGCTGGAGTGTCGGCAGGGCTCCGGGACGTACGTGCTCACCACCGACGAACTGGCACCCGTGGTGGCCCGCCGCCTCACCGACGACCGGATGACCGAGGTGATCGAGGTACGCCGCGCCTTCGAGGTGGAGGCCGCCCGGCTCGCCGCACGCCGACGTACCGCCGAGGATCTGGCCGCCCTCGACGCCGCGCTGGCGGCCCGCGAGGCGGCCTGGCGCGGCGGCGAGGTCCCCGCGTTCGTGGAGGCCGACGTCGCGCTGCACACCGCCGTCGTCGCGGCGGCGCACAACGGCATGCTCGCCGAGCTCTACGCCTCGGTCGCGACCGCCCTGCGCAGCACCGTCGCGCAGGCCATGGGTGACGCCCTGACACCGGACCGGCACGTCGACCACGCCCGTCTGGTGGCCGCCATCCGGGCCGGCGACCCGGAGCTGGCGGCGCGGGAGGCCGGCGCTTTCCTGGAGTCCGCACCCAAGGCATAGGTTGTCCTCGACGAAAAACCGGACACCTCAGGAGTACGGATGCTCAAGGGCTTCAAGGACTTCATCATGCGCGGCAACGTCGTCGACCTCGCGGTCGGCGTCGTCATCGGCGCCGCGTTCACCGGCGTGGTCACGCAGCTCACCAAGTCGTTCCTGGAACCACTGATCCGCGTCTTCGTGGTGCTGATCACGGGAAGCGACAAGGGCATCGAGGGCTCGGCGCCAGATTTTCGGGGCATCCCGTTCGACTGGGTCGCCTTCGTCAACGCGCTGATCACGTTCCTGCTCACCGCAGCGGCGCTGTACTTCCTGGTCGTCTTCCCGATGAACAAGCTGGCCGAGCGCCGCAAGCGGGGCGAGGAGCCGCCGCCCTCGGCACCGAGCGAGGAGGTCAAGCTGCTCACCGAGATCCGGGACGCCCTGGTCGCCTCCGGCCGGACCACCCCGGCTCAGCAGCGCGGCGCCCTGGACGACGTACTCGGTCGCCGGGAGGAACCGCCCAGCGGGCGCTGAACCCGGCACCCGCACATCGGCCCCTGTGGGAATCCCGCAGGGGCCGCTTCATGTCGAACACATGTTCGATAGAGTCCGGCCATGGAGCAGCGAAAGCACTGGTGGAACGGGAAATGGGGGCGGCTGGCCCGACGGGACGTCTTCCTCCGGGCGGACGCCGATCGCTGGTACGTGGAACAGCGTGCCGGCGGGGCCGAGGGCGCATCCCGGTTCTACGAGTACGACACCGTCGACGACGCCGAGGAGACGGTACGCGCGCTGCTCCAGGGCCCCGACACCTGGCGCGAACTCTCCCCCCGCCCCCCATCCCCCTGGACCACCCCCCACTGACCCCCACCCCGCCGCACCCACCCCCCTCCCGGCCCGCCGCCCCCGCCGCTCCCGCCGCCCCCGCTGCCCCTCCCGGCCCGCGTTGATCAAGAGGTTTTCGCCCTGTTACCACCGCGAACGCGACCCGAACTTCTTGATCAACGGGGCGGGAGGGGGATGGGTGGGAGTGGGGTGGGAGGGGTTTAGGGGGAGTGGGGGGCGGGAACCGCGCGGGGTATGGAGCAGCAGGGCATCGATCAACAGGCCACCGTTTCGCGGGTCACCACCGGCATGCGGGTGGTGGACGCCGCCGGCCTCGACGTCGGCACGGTGGACCTCGTCCAGCGCGGTGACCCGAACGCCGTGACCGTGCAGGCCCCCACCGCCGATCCCGGCAGCAGCCTGGACGAGCTGATCGAGTCCGCCGCCACCGAGGAACCCGACGTGCCGGCGGACCTTGCCGCCCGCCTGCTGCGCACCGGCTACCTGAAGGTCTCCACCGAACTGGTCCCCACCGGCGCCGTCTACGTGCTCGCCGACCAGATCAACGCCGTCGTCGACGGAGAGGTCCGGCTCGACGTCCTCGCCGCCGATCTCCCCCCGGAGGACTGACCCCGCCGTCGCCTCGGCTCACGACTACCGGGTCGGGCCGAGAACAGCAGCCGGGTTGGACTTCGCAGTCAGCGCGGCCTATCCGGTCGGAGCGGACCCGGGCGACGCAGTCGGAGTAGACGCAGTCGGAGTAGACGCAGTCGACACGGCCGGAGCAGACCCAGGCGACACGGGCGCAGTGGACCCGAGCGACACGGCCGGGGCAGACCCGGCGGGCTCCCCGGTGGAACCGGACGTGACGGGTCCGGTGGCCGGGGCCGACGGAGCCGGTGTGGCGCGGCGGGCGCGGAAGAGCAGCAGCATCAACCAGCCGGCCACCAGGCCCCAGAAGGCGCCCCCGATGCCGACCAGCGACACCCCGGAGGCGGTGACCACCAGGGTCACCACGGCGGCCTCCCGCGCCGTGGGATCGGCCAGCGCTGCGGTCAGGGCGGTCGCCAGCGCGCCGAGCAGGGCCAGTCCGGCGACCGCCTCGATCAGTACGGGTGGCGCCCAGCCGACGAGCGTGGTGACCGCACCGGCGCCCAGGCCGAGCACCGCCAGCCCGATGCCGGCGGTCACCGAGGCGATCCAGCGGCGGTCCGGATCGGGATGGGCGTCCGGCCCGGCGGCCAGCGCGGCGGTGATCGCCGCCAGGTTGACCGCGTGACCACCGGCGGGCGCCACGGCCATGCTGGCCAGCCCGGTGGTCCGCAGCGCCGAGCCGAGCGGGGGCCGGTAGCCGTAGCCGACCAGGACGGCGGTGCCCGGCACGTTCTGCGCGGCCATGGTCACCAGGAACAGCGGTAGCGCCACGCCGATCAGCGCCGACAGGCTCCATGCCGGTGCGGTCAGCGCGAACACCGGGCGCAGTCCGCCGGTGCCGCCGCCGGTGGTGGTCAGCGCGATCGCGCCGGCCGCGACCACCAACGCCCCGGGGACCGCCCAGCGCCGGGCGAAGCGGTGCAGCACCAGCCAGGAGATCAGCACCGGAGCGGCGAGGTGCGGCACGTCGACGAGGGCGCGTACCGGTGCGGTGCAGAGCGGCAGCAACACCCCGGCGAGCATGGCCCCGGCGATGGGTTTGGGGATGGCGGCGACGGCACGACCGAGGACCGGGAACAGGCCGGCGGCGACGATGAGCAGGCCCGAGACGAGGAACGCGCCGACGGCGGCCGGCCAACCGCCGGGGATCGGGCCGGTCGCGATGAGCAGCGCCGCGCCCGGTGTGGACCAGGCGATACTCAACGGCATCCGGTGCCGTAGGCCGAGCCAGGCGGCGCAGAGCCCGGAGGCGACGCAGAGGACGAGCAGCCCGGAGGCGGCCTGTGCCTCGCTCGCGCCGGCCGCCCGCAGCCCGGCCAGCACCACCGTGAACGAGCTGGCGAACCCGACCAACGCGGTCACCACTCCCGCGAGGATCGGCTGTGTCCGTCCCGCCATGGTCCCACCCCTTCCCGACCGTTCCGTTTACGGAACAGCGGCGTGTAGCACCATAGCGGGGTGTCGCAGCCACCACCAGATACGGACACCGTCGCGATCGGTCACCGGGTCCGCGCCCTCCGCGAGGCGCGCGGGATCTCGCTCTCCGCGTTGTCCCGGCTGGCCGGGGTGGGGAAGGCGACGCTCTCCGGGCTGGAGAACGGTGTCCGCAACCCCACCCTGGAGACGCTGTACGCGATCACCGCGCAACTCGGCGTACCGCTGACCGCAGTGCTCTCCGGGCCGTCGGCCGGGCCGACCGTACGCGGCGCGGCGGTCAGCGCGACGCTGCTGGAGGTCTTCGACGACTCGGACGCCACGTACGAGCTGTACCGGATGCGGGTGGTGCCCGGCCCCGGCCAGCTCTCCCCCGCGCACCAACCCGGGGTGACCGAGCACGTGACCGTCTTCGCCGGGGTGCTGCGCGCCGGCCCGGTCGACGCGCCGCTGACCGCCGCCGCCGGTGGCCACCTGCGCTGGACGTCCGACGTACCGCACCTCTACGCCGCCGTGGGCGACGAGGAGGTGGCCGCCAGCCTGCTCCTGCGCTACCCCCGGCGGTAAGGAGGGGACCCCTGCTATGCACGAGGCGTTAGCAGGGGGCCCTTCCTTACACCCCCTCAGCGGTCGGCGGGAGTCGGCTCGGCAAGCCGTCGGCGTACCGCCCAGAGCGCCACCTCGGTCCGCGAGGCGGAGCCGGTCTTGCGCAGCAGGTTGGACACGTGCACGGTGACCGTCCGCACCGAGATGCCCAGCGTGCGGGCCACCTGCTTGTTGGACATCCCGGCGACCAGGCAGTCGAGCACCTCCACCTCCCGTCCGGTCAGCTCGGCCGACGACCCCGCCCCGCCCGGCGCCGCTCCCAGCCCGTCCCGGGCCTCGGCGGGCCGGACGGGGACGCCTCGGCCGGAGGCCCGGGGCCGTACGTCGAACGGGGACGGGACGTCGGCCGGGCCGAGCAGCGCCTCGGGCGACTGTCCGGCGTACGCGGCGAGCAGCTCGGTGAGGGCGTACGGGTTGCCGCCGGTGGACCGCCAGACGCCGCGTACCAGTCGACCGGGCAGCGGGTGCCCGGCGTACACCTGGGTCAGCACCTCGGCCACCTCGACCGGGCTCAGCGGCCCGAGGTGCTGTCGTACCGCCCCGGGTACGCCGCAGAGGCGGGCCAGGGTGCGGCCGGCGAGTTCCGGGGTGACCGCGTGCGCGGCGGGTCGGGTCGCCACCACCAGCAGGGCGGGAAGTCCGGTGGCGGTGGCCAGTTCGCCGATCAGGTTGAGGCTGGCCGGGTCGAGCGCGTGCAGGTCCTCGACCACGAGGACGGCCGGGCCGGTGCCGACCAGCACCCGGACGGCACGTACGGCGAGACGCAGCAGCGTGCCGGGAGCGTAGCGCTCGCGGGGTGCGGTGGGTTGTTGGGCGAGCCAGGCCAGCGCGTCGGGCGGTACGGTGTCGACCGGCAGGTCGAGCCGGTCGGGATCACGGCCACTGAGCGCGGCGGCCAGCCAGTCGTACGGCGCCGGACTGTGCACCCGGGCGGCACCGCTGAGCACCACCGCCGGTCGCGGGTGGAGTTCGTCCAGTGCGGCGGCGACCAACAGGCTCTTGCCGACGCCCGCACCCCCGGTGATCACCGCGACGGCCGGTGTTCGACGCCTCCGACCAGCCACGGTGGACCACGTCCGGCCCAGCTCAGCCAGCTCGTCGGCGCGCCCGACCATGGACATCGGCAACATTCCTCAACCCTACGCAGTAGTGCGTAGAGACGCGGGAAGGGTCTTCTTGGCAAGCTTGACCCATGACGCTGATCCTCCGCTCGGCCATCCTCAACGACATCGGCCTGGTCCGCACCAACAACGAGGACTCCGCGCTCGCCGGTGAGCGCCTCGTCGCGGTGGCCGACGGCATGGGTGGGCTGCCCGCCGGTGAGGTCGCCAGCGAGATCGTCATCCGGATCCTGGACGAGCTGATCCCGCCCACCGTCCCGAACGCCGCCGCCGACGCGCTGCGGGCCGTGGTGAGCACCGCCAACCAACGCATCCACGCGGCGATCGCCGCCGAGCCCGCCCGGGACGGCATGGGCACCACGCTCACGGCCGCCCTGCTCGCGGGCGACACGCTGGTGCTGGCGCAGGTCGGTGACTCGCGCTGCTACCTGCTGCGGGAGGGCAAGCTGCGGCAGTTGACCCGGGACGACACGTTCGTGCAGGCGCTGGTCGACCAGGGCACGTTGACCCCGGAGCAGGCCCGGCACCACCCGCAGCGGTCGCTGGTGACCCGCGCGGTGCAGGGCGCGGACGCGCCCCCGACGATGGGTTCGGTGCTCGTGGCGGCCGGTGACCGGCTGCTGCTGTGCAGTGACGGGCTCTCCGACTACGTGACCGACGACGCGATCTGCGCGGCGCTGAGCCTGCACTCCGACCGGCACCAGTGCGGTGAGCAGTTGGTGAAGCTGGCCCACCAGGCCGGCGCGCCGGACAACGTCACCGTGGTGATCTCGGACGTCGTGCCGAGCTGAGCTGCTGTCGCCTCGGGACCGATGGTCCCGGGGCAGAGCCGTGCGTAACTAGGTAGTTGTGCCATCTAGGTAGCACCACTAGTGTTCGGCGGGTGGATCCGGATCGTCGTGGGCAGTGGCTGCGAGGTGTGCTCGACCTCTGCGTGCTGGCCCTGCTGCGCGAGGGCGAGTCCTACGGCTACCAGCTCGCCCAGTCGCTCGACGCCGCGGGCGTCGGGCCGATCCAGGGCGGCACGCTCTATCCGGTGCTGCTGCGGTTGCAGCGCACCGGTCTGGTCACCGCGCAGTGGCGGGCGGGCGGGTCGGGTCCGGCCCGCAAGTACTACCAGCTCACCGACGACGGGCGGGCGGCACTGCACACTGGCGGTAACGCCTGGCTGACGTTCGTGGCACCGGTGACCGAGATCGTCTCGAAGGGGGTCGAGAGGTGAACTCCGACGACTGGCTGCGGGCGTTCGCGGCCGAGTTGCACCAGCGCCGGGTGGCGACCGACGCCGCCCGGCACGTGGTCGCCGAGGCCGCCACCCACCTGCGCGAGGGCGGCGGCGACCCGTGGCAGGTCTTCGGTCCGCCGCAGGCGTACGCCGCCGCGATCGTGGAGAGCATCGGCACCGCACCCGGCCCACGTCCCGGCCCGGTGCGGCTGTCCGCCCAGGGCATCACCAAGCGGTACGGCAAGCGGACGGTGCTGCGGGACGCGTCGCTGACCGTACGGGCCGGGCAGATCGCCGCCGTGGTCGGCGCGAACGGCTGCGGCAAGAGCACCTTCCTGCGGATCTGCGCCGGGTTGATCTCGCCGGACAGCGGCGAGGTGACCGTCTCCGGCCGCCTCGGCTTCTGCCCCCAGCAGGGCGGCACCGCCGACTTCCTGCTCCCCGACGAACACTTCGTGCTGGTGGGCGCCGGTCAGGGCGTGGCACGCGGACCGGCCCGGCGGGCCGGTCGCGAGGCCGCCCGCGACCTCGGCTGGGACGCCGAGGGCGCCGTGCTCGCCCGGCACCTGTCCGGCGGTACGCGCCAGAAGCTGAACCTGACCATGTCCACTCTCGCCCGACCGGACGTGCTGCTGCTCGACGAGCCGTACCAGGGCTTCGACCAGGGCAGCTACGTCAACCTCTGGGACCAGTTGACCCGGCTGCGCGACGAGGGGAAGGCCATCGTGGTGGTGACGCACCTGCTCAACCAACTGGACCGGGTCGACATCGTGCTGGACCTGACCTCCGTCGAGCAGGGAGGTCGGGCGTGAAGCGGCTGGTCACCGTCGCCGAGATGACGTTGCGGGAACTGGCGCGTCGTCGGGGCGTACTCCTGCTCCTGTTGTTGATGCCGTTGGTCTTCTGGATGATCCGGCGGGACTCGCACGTCGGGCAGTCCATCCGGGCGTTGTTCCTCGGCATCAGTTGGGCGGTCAGCACCGCCGCGCTCTTCGCCACCAGCGCCGCCCGCGAGTTGGAACCCCGGCTCCGGCTCGCCGGCTACCGGCCACACCATCTCTACCTCGGCCGGATGCTCGGCCTCTGGCTGCTCGGGCTCGCCGTCGCGGTGCCGTTCTTCCTGCTCACCGTCCTGGACACGAGCAACCTGCGGTACGCCGGGATCGCCGTGGCGATGCTCTGCTGCGTGGTGGTGGCCGCGCCGTTCGGCATGTTGATCGGCGCCCTGCTGCCCCGCGAGTTGGAGGGCACCCTGTTGCTACTCACCGTGGTGGCGATGCAGATGCTGCTCGACCCGGCCAGCTCGGGCGCGAAATTCACCCCGTTCTGGTCCAGTCGCGAGATCGCCACCTGGGCGGTGGACCACGCCGAGGACGGCTACCTCGCCCGGGGCGTCCTGCACGGGCTGGCGGTGACGCTGTTGCTGACCGTGACCGTGGCAGGGGTGTTCAGTGTCCGGCTGCGCCGCCGTCGGCACCTGCACCACGTATCGATCACCTGAGAGGTCCGCGACCGGTCGCGGACCTCTAGCATCACCTGGTGCGTCTCAGATCCCTCGCTCCCGTGGTCGCGCTCGGTGTCGTCGTCGGTCTGACCGGCTGCGGCGGCCTGTCCGTACCCCGCCTCGACCCACGAAGCGCCCAGCAACCGGCGTCCGGCGGCGACCCCGTCGAGCCGACCGCCGAGGCACCTCCCGGCAGACACCAGAGCGCCGAGACCAGCCCGTCCAGCCCCGCCGCGCTGAGCACCGCCGCCGCCGGTGCCGACCCGACCGGGTCGTCCGGCAGCCCGGGCGTACGCGCCAGCGCGTCCCCGGCCGACGCGGCACCCGTGCCCGCCGTGGCCCGGGCGGTCGACACCTCGAACCCGACCCGCACCGTCGGCGACGGCACCCCGGCCAGTTGCACCTCGGCAGCGGTGGTACGGGCGGTCGCGGCCGGCGGGATCATCACCTTCGACTGCGGCCCCGACCCGCTGACCATCAAGATGGCGGCGACCGCGAAGGTGCGCAACGCCAACGGCCCCACGGTGGTGCTGGACGGCGGCGGCAAGATCACGCTCAGCGGCCAGGGCAAGCGCCGCATCCTCTACATGAACACCTGCGACGTCCTCCAGGGCTGGACCACCGCCCGCTGCCAGAACCAGGACCACCCGCAGCTCACCGTGCAGAACCTGACCTTCGCCGACGGCGACTCCACCGGCCAGCGCGCCGACGGTGGCGGCGGGGGTGCGATCTTCGTACGCGGCGGCCGGCTCAAGGTGGTCGACTCGCACTTCGTCGACAACCGCTGCGACCGCACCGGCCCCGACGTGGGCGGTGCCGCCATCCGCGTCCTCGACCAGCACGACGGCCAACCGGTGTACGTGACGGGCAGCACCTTCACCGGCGGCTCCTGCGCCAACGGCGGCGCGCTGAGCAGCATCGGCGTCTCCTGGGTCATCCTGAACAGCGTGCTGCGGGACAACGCGGCCGTCGGCAACGGCGCCAACCCGGCCCGCTCCGGCACGCCCGGCGGCGGTAGCGGCGGCGCGATCTACACCGACGGCAACGAGTTCTCGGTCCGCGTCGCCGGCACCCTGATCGAGGGCAACGACGCCAGGGAGGGCGGCGGGGCGATCTTCTTCGTCAGCAACAACCGCACCGGCACCCTGCGCATCGAGAACTCGACCCTGCGCCGCAACCCCAGCCACGGCTTCCAGACCCACCCCGGCATCTTCTACCAGGGCGCCGGCTCCGCCCCCACCATCACCACCTCCACCGTCCGCTGAGTCAGTAGGGGTTGCCCTGGCCGACGGGGCGGGCCTTGAGGAGGGCGGCGGGACGGCCGGGCAGGTCGGGCGTGGCGGAGAGCGGCGGGCTGGCCGTGTGGGCACGCTCGGCCATCCCGGCCACCAACTCCTTGAGCGCGGTGACCGCGTCCACCCGTGGCCGCCAGCCCAACTCGGTCGCGGCCCGCTCGCTGGACATCAGCGGCGCGTTCAATGCCAGCTCCACCCACCCCGCGTCGACCGGTTGCAGCCGGGCCCGCCAGGTCAGCGCGGCAGCCGTCCGCAGCACCGGGGCGGCCACCGGCACCGTCCAGCCGTGAAAGTGCCGGGCCACCAGCTCCGGCGTCAACACCGGGTCCGCGGCGACGTTGAAGGCACCGCGCGCGTCACCCACGATCGCCCGGGTGTACGCGTCGGCCACGTCGTCGGCGTGCACCGCCTGCATCCGCAGCCGGCGGTTGGCCGGCACCAACGGCAGCCGCCCGAAGCGCAGCAGCCGCACCGGCACCAGCGGTCCCAGAAAGTAGCGGCTGATCTCCGTACCCGCCTCCCGCTGGAAGACCAGCCCCGGCCGCATCCGGACCACCCGCAGCCCTGGATGGGTCCGCTCGATCCCGTCGAGCATCTCCTCCACCGCCGCCTTGTCCCGGCTGTACGACGACGCGGCCACCCCGGTCGCCGGCCACCGCTCGCTGATCGGCAGGTTCTTCGGCCCCGGCGCGTACGCCCCCACCGACGACGCGTACACCAGCGCCGGCACGCCCGCCCGCAGCACCGCGTCCACCACCGCCCGGCTGCCGCCGACATTGGTACGCCGCAACACCTGCCGATCGTGGCTCGGCTGGATCTGCCAGGCCAGGTGCACCACCGCGTCCGCCCCGGCGAACACCTCGGTCAGCTCGTCGGCGGCACCAGCCCGCCCGATGTCGCACGAGTGCCACCGCACCCCCGCGTACGGCTCACCGGCCCCCGCGTGCGGCAGCCGCCGCGCCACCCCGACGATCTCCACGCCGCGCTCCCGCCACAACCGGCGCAGCAGTGCCGTACCCATGTTGCCGCTCGCGCCCACCACCACGATCCGCATGTCCGGTCCGTACCCGGTCAGCCGCTTTCCACGCGTCCCACCTGGCCACCCGGCCCGCTCGGGCGGTTCCCGCAGCCCGTCACCTGGCCAACAGCGCACCGATCAGGCAGGCGAAGGCCCCGACCGAACTGCCCGTCCGGACCAGGTTCCAGCGCACCCACGGCACCTCGAACCGACGCCGGGCCGCCGCCAGGTCGGTGATCCCGTCGACCGACCCGGCGGCGTCCAACTGATCATTGAGCGGCACGTTGCACCGCGCCGTTACACCGAACGTCACCAGGTGCAGGACCAGCGCGGCGACCAACCACCACCGCACCGCCCCGCCGTCACCGAAGTACCCGACGACCGCCACCGCCACCAGCACCGGCCCGCCCAGGAACACCGAGACGAACCAGCCGTTGATGATCTTCCGGTTGATCGACCGCATCGTGCCGACCAGCGTCCGATCGTCGGTCGCGGCCAACCCCGGCATGACCGAGCAGGCGTACGCGAAGAACAGCCCCGCCACCAGTCCCGTGGCCGCCACGCCCCCGGCCAGCACCACCACCCGTACGCCCTCCGGCACGCTCGCCTCCCTCAGTCGAACCGACGTCCGAGCCGATCCTGCCAACCCCGATCCACCGGCCCCTACGCCTCGCAGCGGCCACATCGGATCCCGGCCCTCGCACTCCCCAAGGGTCGAAGGGACTGGCCGGACCGTCCCGTGCCACCCAAGGCGCCAGGTACCCTTTCCGTCGCCCGGCTGACAGGCGAATCGGCGAGGAGGCGGACCACCATTCTTCCCTCCCACACCTTCGACCTGGCGTCCTTCCCTGAGCGCGACCGGTTCGACATCTGGACCGAACTGATCTCCAAGGGAGTCTCGCCATCACAGTTCACCAGCCCGCATTCGGCGAACTTCGACGGATTCTCCCGGACGATCGACCTGGGAGTTCCGCAGATCACGATGTTCCGCTACCTGGGGCTGACGATGAACCGTTCGCACCGCATGATCCGCCGTGGCGACCCTGAGATCTACCAGCTCGCCCTGCCACTCATCGGCGGATGCGCGCTCGTTCAGGAACGTCGGGAGTCTGTCGTCCGCCCGGCGGAGTTCACCTTCATCTCAAGCTCCCGCCCCTACGAGTGCATCCACCTGCCGGAGACCGCGCCCGGGCGAGGGTTGCGCCCACCGCCGCGTCCCACAGCGAAGACGATCGCGATCAACATTCCGCAGTCGGCCATTCCACTGCCGCCGGACAAGGTCCAGCGGCTTCTCGCCACTCGTCTGCCCTCCGAGGGCATGGCGTCCTTGCTCGCCCAGTTCGTCACGCAGGTCGCCCAGCACCCAGAGCGGTTCAGGCCATCGGACGCCGGACAACTCGGCAGCATGACTCTTGACCTGGTGTCGGCGACTCTGGCCCAGCACCTCGACCTGGAGGCGGCACTTCCCGTCGAGGCGCGTCAGCAGGTGGTGCGGGCACAGATCGACGCGTTCATCAACGAGCACCTGGCCGACCCCGACCTGAACGCCCGTGCCGTCGCCGCCGCCCACCACATCTCCCTGCGCACCCTGTATCGACTGTGGAAGGGCGAGGACGCAAGCGTCGCCGAGCTGATCCGCCGTCGGCGGCTGGAGCAGTGCCGACGCGACCTGGCAAATCCACTGCTGGCCGACCGGCCCATCTATGCCGTCGCCAGCCGGTGGGGGCTCGGCGACAGGTCGCAGTTCGCCCGCCTGTTCCGCGCGAGGTACGGCATGTCGCCGCAGGAGTACCGGCAGCGGTCGACACCACCGCGTACGTGACGACATCGACATGACCCATCGATGCAAGCGGGACGGCCAGTCGAGTCGCAGCCGCTTCGCGCGCCGGCCGCTGCCCGGATGCGGCGGGCGCATGGCCACGTGACGAATCTGATCACCCATTGCGAGAGCGTCCTCACAACTAGCACACTGAACCAGTCCTGAGGGCTGGAAGTTGCGCGATCCGCTACTACGAGGCCGAGCCACCGGAAGGGGTCCACCGTGCGAGCACCCGAGGCTCAGGAAGCCGGAAGGCCAAGGACGGTGCCCGTGTGGAGGGCCCTGCCACGTGCTCTCCGTGACGCACACCAGTCTCTGGTGGACGTCGCCAATGCGGCCGACGGCGAAGTGGTCCGGATCGGACTCGGGGTCTCCAACCCGTACCTCGTCACTCACCCGGACCACGTGCAGCAGGTCCTGCAAGAGCGGTCGGATCTCTATCTACGCGGCGACGACACCGCGCTGTGGCGCTCGGTTCGCCGACTCGTCGGCGACGGCATCCTCTCCGAAGGCGAGAGCTGGAAGGTCTCCCGCAAGACTCTGGCACCGCTGTTCCGGCCGGCACGCATCAACCCGTTGGTCGACACGATGGCCGAGGCGATCGACGGCGCCACCGGTCGGCTCGACGAGGCAGCGGCGTCGGGCGCGGTCGTCGACATCGGTGACGAGTTGTCCCGTCTCGTCTGTGCAGCGATCATGCGGGTGTTCTTCGCCGACCGGCTGAGCGTGGACGAGGCCCTACGCATCATGGCGGCGCAGGATTCCATCGTCACCGCCATGGCTCCTCGCCTGCTCGCGCCCGCGATGCCGTGGTGGGTGCCCATGCCGGGCGACAAACAGTTCCTCCGCGGGGTGCAGACGGTCGACGACATCCTGCTGCCCGTCCTGCGCAGGGCACTGGACGATTCGGGGGCCGGAGAGGACGTCCTGTCGACCCTGGCCCGTGCTCGCCGCGACGGGCATCCGCTCACCGAGCGACAGATGCGCGACGACCTGGTCTCCATGGTCGCCGTCACGACCGAGACCAGCTACGCCGCGCTGACGTGGCTGTGGCCCGTCCTCGCCACGCACGACCACGTCGCGCGCCGGCTCTACGCCGAAATCGACGACGTGGTCGGTGACGGGCCGGTCCGGGCCGACCATCTGCCCCAACTGACCTACACCCAGATGGTGCTCAGCGAGCTCCTGCGGCTGTTCCCCGCCGGATGGATCGTTCCCCGCCGGGCCGCCGGACCGGACACGCTCGGTGGGGTCCGGATCGGCAAGGGCGCGACGGTGATCCTCTCTCCGCTCGCCACCCACCGACTTGAGGCATTCTGGGGCACGGACGCGACGACGTTCGATCCCGAACGGTTCGCCCCCGAGAGAGTTCAAGGCAGACACCGCTACGCCTACTATCCGTTCGGACTCGGGATCCATCGGTGCCTGGGCGAGCACCTGTTCCAGATGGAGGCCCAACTGATCGTGGCGACGCTCCTCAGCAAGTATCGCTTCACTCTGACAGAACCCACGGTGCCCGGAATCAGGGTCGCCGCGTCGCTGCGGCCGCAACGGCGCGTCGAACTGACCCTCGCCCGTCGTGAAACCGCCGTCGCCCGCTAGGAGCCGGTGTGACCTCCCCAGCTCTGTCCGCCGCCCTGACGCAGGCCGCCGACCAGGGACGAGTCTGTTCCGTGGCCGCAGCGAGCCAACGTGATCTACGAGCCTGCGTCGCCGCCTATCCCCGCCTGTTCCCCGATCCTCCGATCGACGCGACGATGCTGAACGCGCTCGCACTGTCCACGGCGTTCATCGCCCCGTGGTGCAGTGCCGACGACCTACGCACCGCGACCCGCGCCTCCCTGTGGGTGACCGCCGAGGATTGGCACATCGACTCGGTCGCCACGACCCCCGAAGCGGCCCGCGCGACCGTGGCGGCCTGCCTGTCCGTCGCCGCAGGAGACCCGCCGGCTGCCCGCGACGACCTCGGGCGATTCCTCGCGGACATCCGCACCGACCTCGCCACCCGTCCGGCGTTCCGCGACCTGCACGGACTGTGGCAGAGGGAGCTGCGTCGCATGCTCGACGCCGAACTGCGCGAGTGGCAGTGGAAGTCGGCCCGGGCCGCCGATCCCTCAGATCTCCCCAGCCCCGACGACTATGCGGCCAACGCCGCCGGTTACGGAGCCACGTGGGTCAACGTGTCCCACTGGATCGCCACCCAGGCCGTGGACAGCGGCGAACAGCTCGACGAATTGATCACCGCGAGCCTGGCCGTGGAAAGGATCCTACGGCTCGTGAACGACCTGGCCAGCTACCGTCGAGACCTCGCGGCGGGTGACTTGAACATCCTGATGTTGGGAGTCGACGAGGACAGCGTGCGCCGGCAGATCAGCGCGCGGATCCGTAGCTGCCACGCCCTGCTGGACTCGGTGCAGGCCAGACACCCGCAACAGGCCGTCTACCTCCGGCGTGAGATCGGCTTCACGGCATCCTTCTATGGCGTGGCCGACTTCTGGGGCGACGGCGACGATCACTGAACACGTGCCGTACGGGCAGAGTAGGAGTTGTGTCCACTGTAGACTGTGCGACTGGCAACGGTCTTGAGTGGTTAGTCGGATAACTGCTAGCGTGCGTCGGTCTGCCTACACCGGCGGCTTGTTCGGCATGCCTCTGCCGGCAAGATTCCACTGCTCGGCATGGGACGGTCTAATGCGGTCTCGCAGCGCGAATCTGCGCACGAAGGTCATCGCCCTTCTCGCCTCGCTCATCGCCCTCTGGGCATTCGCCGCTTGGGTAACCCTACGAGACGGCGTCAACCTGCTCGGAGTCCAGACAGTCGACAGCCGGATCGTCGCACCCAGCGAACCGCTGCTACTCGATCTGCAGGTCGAGCGACGCCGCGCTCTGGCCTATCTCGGCGGCCCGGACACCGAACGCAAAGACGCACTTGACGCCGCACGCCGGGCCGTCGACGGACACGCTGCGAACTTCCGATCGACCGCCCGTAGTTGGCTGGGCAGGTTGGCGGTCGACAAGGAGGCCACGGCGCGAGTCGACGAGGCCATCGCCGAGTTGGACGAGCTACCGGCGCTACGGGAGTCCATCGATGACCGATCCGTCGACCGCGCCAGCACTCTCACCGCCTACAGCACGCTCATCGAGTCGCTGTTCGAGGTCTACGACGCCGTGGGCTCGCTCGATGATCCCGAGATCGAGCAGGACACCCGCAACCTCATCGAGCTGTACCGCCTCCGTGAGCTGATCTCCCAAGAAGACGCACTCCTCTCCGGCGTCCTCGCCGCAGGACGAATGACGCCGGCCGAGCAGTATCAGTTCACCGAGTTGGTCATCTCGCAGCGGTTCCTCGCGGGCCGCACTCGGCTCAACGAGGCCGACCACGATGCCTTCGCCGCTGTCGTCGACGGGGAGGCGTTTCGGAGCCTTCGCGCTGTCGAGGACCGAATCGCCGGCAGCAGAGACTCCACCCGGCCGGCCGTCACCGCCGACGAGTGGAGCGGCGTGGCCGACCGCGCGCTGACCGATCTACAGGAGATGGTGCTCGCCGGCGGTGACGCCGTCGTCCAACGGGCGGTGCCGGTCGCGATCGGCGTGGTCCTGCGACTGGTCCTGGCCGCAGGTCTCGGCCTGCTCGCGGTCATCGCGTCGATCGTCGTCTCGGTCACCACCGCCCGTGCCCTTGTCGCCCAGCTCCAGCGGCTACGTGACGCGGCCCATCAACTCGCCGACGAACGGCTTCCCACGGTCGTCGAACGGCTCCAGCGCGGCGAGCGGGTCGACGTCGCCACCGAAGCTCCACCACTGGACTTCGGAAACGACGAGATCGGGCAGGTGGGGCAGGCCTTCAACCGTGTCCAGGAGACTGCCGTCCGTACCGCGGTCGAGCAGGCTGAGCTGCGCCGCAGCGTACGCGAGGTCTTCCTGAGCCTGGCCCGGCGCACCCAGGTGCTGGTCCACCGTCAGGTGACCCTCCTCGACGAGATGGAGCGCCGTCAGGAGAACGCCGACGAGCTCGAAGACCTCTTCCGGGTCGACCACCTTGCCACCCGCATGCGGCGCAATGCGGAGAACCTCATCGTGCTGTCCGGCTCCACGCCCGGCCGCGGTTGGCGCAAGAACGTCCCCATGATCGACGTCGCACGCGCCGCCGTGCAGGAGGTGGAGGACTACACGCGGGTGAACGTCATGCCGTTCGGTTCGGTGGCGGTCGCCGGCCGTGCCGCCGGCGACATCATCCATCTCCTCGCCGAGCTCGTCGAGAACGCCCTGACCTTCTCACCGAAGAACACCGCCGTGGATGTCCGGGGGCAACTGGTGGCTCGGGGTTTCGCGATCGAGGTCGAGGATCGCGGCCTGGGAATGGCCGAGGAGGATCTCGCCGCCATCAACGAGAGCATCGCCGAGCCGAAGGGCGACTTCAACCTCGCCGACCACAACCAGCTCGGACTGTTCGTCGTGAGCCGCCTCGCCAGCAAACACGGAGTCGGGGTGCAACTGAAGTCCTCGCCGTACGGTGGCACCACCGCAGTGGTTCTCGTGCCCGAGGAACTCGTGGCCACGACCGAGGCCACCGCTGCCCCGTCGAGCAGCGCGGCCGGCACCGACCGGCGCACGGCGAACCCGCCCGCGATGCGGTCCACGGCCGTCGCGGTGGCACCGCCGCAGACGCTCAATCCACCAACCGTCGAATTGCCCGCCACCACTGTCAGCGGGCCAATGCGCAGGGCCTCGGATCGACTCGCCGAATACGAGGATGAGCCGCCCCGCGACCCCGCGCCGTCGCCGCGCCCGGTGCCTCCCACCGTCCACACGGAGGGCGGCCTGCCGATGCGCCAGCGTCAGAAGAACCTCGCGCCGGGCCTGCGGGGCGGTGCCACCGCGGATAGCCAGACGCCGACCGACGAGGTGGACGAGGGCAGGTCTCCCGAAGAGATTCGCGCGCTCATGTCCTCATACCAGTACGGCTCCCGCCTCGGTCGGGCAACCGCCGCCTCCACAGACCCCAGCGCTGACGACGACCGAACCGACGAACGGTAAGGAAGAGGAACGGGCAAGTGCAGCAGCCGATCTCTGCAGGGTCTGATCTGACCTGGTTGCTCGACGATCTGGTCGGGCGCGTCAAGCAGGCAGAACATGCCGTCGTGCTGTCCGTGGACGGCCTGCTCCTGGCCCGCTCCACAGGGCTTCCCCGCGACGACGCGGAGCACCTGGCCGCGATGGCATCGGGCATTCAAAGCCTAGCCAAGGGGGCGGGGAAGCGGTTCGGTGGCGGACCTGCACGGCAGACCATCATCGAGATGCAGTCGTCATTTCTGTTCGTCATGGCAGCCGGCACCGGCGCCTGCCTGTCCGTGCTCGCCACCGACGACGCCGATGTCGGAATCGTCGCGTACGAGATGACCATGGTCGTGAGTCGAGCCCACAAGTTCCTCACGTCACCCACTCGGAACACTACCGACAGCTAGGGGCCGCCATGACGAAGCCCGGCGCAGACGATCTTTGGTTAGACGACGATGCCGGTCCTGTGGTCCGTCCGTATGCCATGACCGGCGGGCGGGCCAAAGCGGCCAACACCTTCAACGTGGTCGCGATCGTGATCGCGACCACGTTGATACCGCCGCCAGACGTTGCGCCCGAGCAGGCGACACTCATCGCACTCTGCCAACGTCCACTCGCGTTGGCAGAGTGCGCCGCGCACCTCGGCCTGCCACTCGGCACGGTCCGCGTCCTGCTCGACGGACTGATCGAACGCGGGCTCGTGAGGGTCAACGAGCCCCACCAGGCCGCCAACCTTCCCGACGACCGCGTATTCGAGGCGCTCATCCATGGACTCCGTGCACTCTGACCGGGAGGGCCGACCGCACCTCCCGACCGCCGTCAAGATCCTCATCGCCGGAGGCTTCGGCGTCGGTAAAACGACCATGGTCGGCGCGGTCAGTGAATCCGCGCCCCTGCAGACGGAGGAAATCCTCACCGAGCAGGGCATCGGTGTCGACAACACCTCCGGAGTCGAGGCCAAGTCGACGACGACCGTCGCCATGGACTTCGGCCGCATCACCATCAACGAGAACCTTGTGCTGTATCTTTTCGGCACGCCAGGCCAGGACCGCTTCTGGTTCGTCTGGGACGAACTGTCGCTCGGTGCCCTGGGCGCGGTCGTCCTCGCCGACACCCGTCGACTGGATGATTGCTTCCCGTCGATCGACTACTTCGAACGGCGGCGGCTGCCCTTCGTCGTCGCCGTGAACTGCTTCGACAACGCCCGCCGCTACGGCTTGGACGAAGTGCGCAAGGCCCTCGACCTTGATCCAGGCGTTCCCGTCATGCTCTGTGACGCCCGCCAGCGCCAATCGGCCAAGGAGGTCCTGATCGAGCTCCTCGAACATGTCAAGAAGGGGCGAGGGCTGACCCGCACACCAGAGCCGGTCGGACCCTGACCGAACCGCCCGAGTGGCAGCTACCGAGGTACGCCCAGCTCACGTTCGTACCGCGTCACGTCCGCGTCGCCGTGGTGCGCGACTGCTCCGGAGGATCCGCCTCGGCCCGAGTCGAGCCCAGCGGATCAGGGGGTTCCCCCTACCCCAAGGAACTGATCCGCGCGAATTGGCACAGGGCGTCACCCTGGAGGCACGGATCATCAACATCGCTACCACGAAACGACGAAGAATCTGAGTCGACGGGCGAACACGGCACGAGAGGGAAGCCGCCGGAACGGGGGTTGACGGGGTCTCGCTCACACCGACTCCAGGAGCTGCGTTCGTGCCCCGGAGCATGCTCGTCACAACTGGTCCCGCCCCGGACGCGTTCGTCTGGGGCGGGACCAGCCACATCCGGATTGCCGGCGCGCTTCTCGGCCCGGTTCGGCTGGCACGGCTGCTGCACTTCGCTGTCGTACGAGCCGTGCCGACGAGGCGAGCGATCCCGTAAAGGGCCGCTGCGCTGTGTGAGAGTGGGGCGGAGGTGCCACCATGCGAACCACACCGCCACGATCGCCGGCGACCCGCTGCCCCTAGATCTGCCCAGCCTGCGGGCGCGGAACGGTGCTCGATGACCTCGGCTTGCCGACCGGTGCGGTTCGCGGAACGACTCGCCTCGTCGTATGTGATGTCGGCTGAGGCTCGCGGGGATCAGGCGATCTGACGGAGGTCGCTGCCGTAGTCGAAGATGATCCGCATCCGGGCGCCGAGCGCTCGTGCGTACCGGCTAAGGGTCGCCACCTCGTTGGCGTCCAGGTCGCCGTTTTCGATCTGGCTCACCCGACCGGGCGTGACTCCCATCAGCTCGGCCACCTGCCGCTGGGTGAGACCGAGACGCTTGCGCTCCTCGGCGAGGTGGAACGCGCTGACCCACGCCTCGGTCCGGGCGCGTTCGGCGTCGAGCGCGTCGTCGTCCCCATCGTGCAACTCGGCGCGGATGTCGTCCCAGTCATGGAAGTCGACCATCAGCCCTCCCTCCGTTTCCTCTCGAAGGCTAGCCAACCCTCGTAGGCGACCTCGGCGATCGGGATCGCGTTCTCGTACCACCGCGTCCAGTCTCCGGCCTTGTTGCCGGCGACCAACATCGAAATCCGTTCGGCCACTGCGGCGACTTGGCCGAACGGAGGGGTTGCCTGCCTCAGTGCGGCTCAGCCCTCGTCGGAGGGCGGTTCTCGGTCGCTGCCGCAGAAGTGTGGTGCTTTAGTGGTCGGATGCCGCTTCCGCTGTACGCGCCGCCGGTCCTGCGGTCGTCCCGCTCGCCGAACCCCTTCGACCGAGCGCAGGCGACGCGGCTGCGGATTCTGATAGACGCACCGCTGGTCGCCGGGCCGGTTGACGGTGCCGGCGACTACCACGGCTACCCGTTCCTGCCCGGCGGCAGCACCGGCTACCCCGACGCAGCGACGGTCCTGCGCAGCTACTTCACCCATCCCAGGCTTGAGATCCTGCGGATAAGTGAGGACCTCACCGAGGTCGGTGACGTGGTCCTCGGCGAACCAGAACCGCTCGATCCGGATTCGTTGTCGTTCGAGGTCAAGACGGATCGCGGGAAGCGCTACACCGGGATTGGCTACTACGGAGAGGCTGTCGAGGAAGGCGCCGCGTTCGCGTCACAGCATGCCATCACGCTGGATGAGGGTCTGCAGGCGGCGCTGCTCTATCGGGTCGGTGCCGTGCTGGAAGCCGACCTTATCGTAACCGACCGGGAGTGGCTGCTCGCCGAACGCGGCCGGCCGCACGGTGACTTCCTGGCACCCCTGGTCTCATCAGCGGAGGCACTCGCGCTGATCGGCCTCTACCTACGTTGGCATCGCCAGCCGGTGATCGTCGGCGGCGCCGTTGCCGAGTGGCATCCCACGGCGATGCGCAGCAGTGGCGCGTATACGGCCATGCCTGCCTTCGAACGGTGGAACCAGGCCGGACGGGCCTGGCACGACCGCTCCGGCGGTGACCTGCGGATCGAGAACCTCAACAAGACGCTGCTGACCCGCGTCTCGCGGGCCTTCCAGTTCCGCGACAGCGTGTTCGCGCTTGCAGCGACCATGGCCGGGTTCGAGCCGGAGGAACTGCTCTGCGAACTGGATTCCCTGCTGTTCTCCCTCGTCGGCGCCTTCGATGTCGCCGCCCGGATCACCGATCTGCTGCTCGGCATGAACGGCGGACGAAGCGTCGGCTGGCAGTACACCAAGAGCAACGGTTGGCAAAAGCGGCTCGAGCCGATCGCGGAAGACCTCTACGATGCCACTGCGGCCGGCACCGAGATGCAGCGCGCCTTCCAGGTCCTGCGATGGCTACGCAACAGCGTCCATAACGAGGCGCTCGACCTGACCAGGGAGAGACAGAGGTTCTACGTCACCGTGGAGAGCGGAACCCAGGACGACCTCCGTGGCTTCCTCCGCGAAGGGCACACCGGATGGGACGCCGCCGATCTCGGGATCCGCGTCCAGCCGCCCGGCGGCGCCACCGCGGCGAAATGGCTGCCTGGCACCGGCCGTTACAGCGTCACCGTGCGGCGGACCGGCGCGCCCCGGCCCGCCGACCCGCTCGAAGGCACGCTCATATTCGAGGGCCGACAGCTCATCAACAAGCTGTTCCCCGCCTGCCTGAGCGCACTCGACCAGATCATGCTCCGCACTCCGCTAACCGGCGTGCCTGGATACCACCCAGGGCTGGACCAGCCCTCCCGGGCCAATCTCCCGTGGAACCTCAGTGACACAACCGGACATCGGCTGCGATTCCTGTACGGCATCACCGAACTCACGTAGCCACGTCGGTGGCGAGGCGCCGCGTTCACGGGTGGAGCAGTCCGACTAACCTCAACGGCGGTAGCAGATCGAAAGGCCAGGGATGGACGACGCCATTCAGTTGATAAGTGACGGTCACGGCCTGGCAGTCATCGGTAAGGCGCAAGCCGTCGAGCTGTTCCTTGTCGAAAACGGCTGGTGGACCGAATCGCAGGACTTCCGCGAGCAGGCCAACGCGATCCTGGGGGCCGGGGCCGCGATCGTCGCTGAGGGCACGGAGATCGCAGCGGGCGCATTTCGGTGGGTTCAACTAACCGAGGACTCGGCGGCGCTGTGTGAGAAGTTCGGCTTGCGCGCTGACTTCGGGACGGGCGCACCGACCGGCGTGATCAAAGGCGTCAAGGGTCGTATCCGCACGTACGTGCAGTTCGCGAAAGAGCCGGGGTCGTTGCTGAACCCGGCGGCGGTCGCGGGCGTCGCCGGGATCATCTCGCAGCTCGCGGCCCAGCAACAGATGGCGCGGATCACCGCCTATCTGTTGCGGATCGACTCCGGTGTCACCGACATCCTCGCTAACCAGGAGATCCGCGAGCTGGCCGCCATGTACAGCATCGGTTCGACGATCGACCGGACGATGACAATCCGGGAAAAGACAATAGAGGTGTCGGGGACACTGTGGTCCACCGTGCAAGGCGGGTACGAGACGATCAGGACCGCGCGCGGGTACGCCCTCGGTCAGCTCGAACGGATCGTGAAGAAGCTGGAGAGCCAAACCCGAATCGCGACTCTCGCGGAGGAAGCCAGCAAGACCGAACGTGAAGCACACCGGTGGCTGGTCGTGATCGCCCGGTCGTTCCAGCTAGAAGACGGCCTCAACGTGATCGAACTTGACCAGGTGCGCCGGGAAACCCCCGACCGGGTCGACGCCTACCGCGCCGGTGTCCGCGCCGACCGGCGCAAGCAGCTTGACCACATCCTTGAGCGCACCACAGCGCTACGGGCGCGGATGGACACCGTTGTCGGCACCGCCAATGCGAACGTCTTCAGGCACCCGTGGAAGTCGCCGGCGGTCATCGACGCTAGTAACCGGCTGTCCGCGCTGGTCACAGATCTGTATGGGCTGGTCGGTATCGATGCGGGACCTGGCGAGCTGTGGCAGGCACAGCCGTGGCAGCAAGCCGCGACGGAGAAGGTCATCGAGCACGGCCCGGCCGTAGCGACAACCGCCGTCGCGGGAGCCATTGTCGTCGGCAAAGTGGTGCGAACGCCGGAGCTGCGGACCATGGCGGTCAAGGCTGTCCATCAGGTGATGCGCCGTATCACCTGACGCCGACTGTAACGGCACCCGCTTCATCAAAACGGGGAAACTCGTCCCATCGGCACTCCTCCAGGAACTCCGCCACCAACCGCCACCGTCGCGTCCCATCGGCCCCGACGAGCAGGGCACCCAACCGCGCCACCGTCAGCGGCTCATACCGTGCAGCACGCTTCCTCACACTCCTGACGGTAGTACTCCCGGAGACGCAATCAGGGCCAGCACAGCCTGCGCAAGCAGGCCTGCTCCGGTAGCACGACACGCCGACGTATGCCCTATCCGGCTCATCGTGGGTCACCCGCCGCAGTGCCGCCGGGCTGACCGGGAGCAGCATCGGCGCTGCGACTCCGGTCACCCGACCACCACTCGTGAATCAATACAGTCAGTGCGGTCACCCGCCTACGGTCGGCCCTCGCCGTTATGGGGGGCCCTCGGTCTCGCACCACCACGATCGGTGTACGGCGCTCCGTCCCCGCCATGCCAGAACAACGAGGACACCGGCCACGCAGGAGCGAGACCCTCCGCCGCTCACGCCCGACCACTCCCATTCGCGGACGCCCACTGCGGATCAAACCCCTGCCCCTCGATGGCAAGCCAACCCTCATAGGCGACCTCGGCGATCGGGATTCGCCTACTCGTACCACCGCCTCCAGTCTCCGGCCTTGGCAACCAGCAGCACCGCCTGCGACCAGGGACCAGCAGAAGACCGTGCTGGCAGCCAAGAAATGCCGACGCGGATGATATTCAAGAAACCATTCCCTGTCGTCGCCAGCGAGCGGTGCGAACAGACCCAAAACCGCCCACAACCTCGGCGCAGGGCTTCTCGGCCGCCGGAGCTGATCGGCGCACCCCACGAGGCCCGGGGCAGCCTCGTTCTGCTCGGGCTACTGTACGTCTGCAATACGCCCGGCGGAGGCCGTTGTTCTATGCGGCGCCCCCAAAGCCGCGAGGCGCTAGATCAAATGGCGGTGTTTTGGCTGGTGGAGCTGAGGTTACGGCATAAGAACTCTTCAATCATGGCGCAGGGCTGCGACCTAGAGGTTCCTCTGATGGGTGAGCATTCGTTGCCTCAGCCTCCGGGCCGACATGCGTAGTTCCTGGTCTGTGATGAACTCGAGAAGTTTGTCAATTGAAGTAAAGGGCGTCGGCTCGCCGACGAATGCGGCAGGCACGGGATGGCGAGTGACGAACAGTGGCCGCACCTTGTAGCCGGCCTCATCAGGTAGCGGCGGCAGACCGAGCGCGGCCGCGACCTGGGCGGCATGCGGCGCGAGGTCAGCAAGTTTCCGTTGCAGCTGCGTCAAGTAGGCGTGCTTCTTCCGGCTGCCGACGAAGAAGGTGTCGAGGTGTCGGCGGATCTCGGGTGTCACGAAGACGTCGGCCGGGTCTTTTACTTCCACTAGCCAGAGGATGCGCGAGCCGGGTCGCCCGGCGAGTGTGTCGATCTCTCCGGACAACGATGGGACGCCGAGTCGTTGCGGGTCGGTCGGCTTAACGCGCGAGCGGGTGATGTATCTAGGTTCGGAACTGGAGAGGAGCTCGTCGACCTCTTTTTCGAGGTCTTTGTTCCGTTCATCGCGGATGTCATCCAGTGCTCGTTTGACGAGCTGTGGGGGCTCCGGTTTGCTCCACGGGAGCATGCCTTGCCGGAGGTAGTTCAGATAGACGGAAATCGCGGCATAGCAGAAGTGGGGAGCGATGTGAATGATTCCGGTTGGCAGCTCGACAAGCGGCTGAGTAAGAAGGCGACGTTGCCGGCTTCGCGCGTGCCATGGCCGCCAGTCAGCCGATTGAAGGCCTGAGGCAGTGCTGGTCAGGATGGTGAGAACCGCCTCCGCCCGGTCCGGCCCACCCGGGATTTCGCCGAGGTCTGTGGTATCGAGAAGGAGCCCGACTGCGGCGTCGCGTTCGACACGAACGAGATGGTCGCCGTCCGCAGGAACGGGCCACAGGGCGAGGGCAGCGAGGGCGGTCACGATGTCCGCCGCCGACGCGCCATAGGCTTGCAGCATTGCCGTGTCCAGCTGTTCTGGGACTAGTCCTGCTACGGCGGCGGCACCCGGGGTATCCGTCGGGTCAGGCTCGCCCGCGTCGGGCAGGTTAGGGCGATCGGGCATTCGAGCGCGGCGGTACGCGGCGAGATCCAGGGCGTAGACGCGGCCTTGGCCAGCGGTATCGGTGGCAGCCGTGCCGGAGGTGTCAGGCGTGGTCTTGATTTCGTAGCCGGTCGTGATGGTTAGCGCGGTCGGGTTGAGCTGGTGGTGGATGGCTTCGCTGCGGCTGGTCGCCTCGAGGTATGACCAGGCCGCGGCGAGGATCTGCACCCAGGCGATTTGGTCCACGGGCTCGGAGCCCGTGGGTTCAGCTCGTAGAGCCGCTTCGATCGCCGTCTCGTTGCAGCGCCGGAGATGCAGATGGTCGTCCTTGACCTCGGCGGCACGCTCATCGGGATCCCACGCGAGCTGCATCGTCCGGGCTCGGCGGATGTCGCTGAGGGCTCGTTCTCGTGCGGCGACTGCCCGGTCGAGTTGACGCATTCCCGTCGCGACGATGTCGCTCAACGCATGCCGGTTTAGGAGCCGGGTCAGCTGCTCCAACGCGGCCGGCCCCAAGTGGTCGCCGTCCAGTCGTTTTGCCTCGTCCCCGGTGTAGGTTCCCGGCTCGACCCCGGCGCGCTGAACCGCCTTGGCGACATCCAAGTGAGCACTGGCGACGAGGGCGTCGTCGAGCTTCCAGGGCTGCGGCAACGTCGACCGGGCCGTTCGCGAGGTCGTGATCTCCGCCGCGTACGTGGGGGTGGCAGCTTCCCAGGCTGTCCGAACTGTCGTTGCGGGACCTTCTGCAACGCCCGCCCGCGCCATCACCTCTTGGAACGCGGTGGCCATGGCACGGCCGGCCGAGGCCTTGTCCGCGATCGCGTCCTCGACGAGCCGGTCACCGTCGACGAGCAAAACTACGCGGACGATGTTGCCGGTCGGGCCGGCCTCAACCTGCACACTCTGGACCTGGATCGAGTGAGGCACCAATGCGCCGGATACGGAATTGGGCTGAGCTACGGAAAGACCGATGACGTATCCGGCGACGTCAACGCCCTGATGGGCGTACTGCCACGGCGTGGCAACTTGGTCGATGCCATAGGCGATCGATCCGGCCAGGGTGGACAGCCGTTCTCTGTCGTCGGGCGCCCAAGTTTCATCGGCGCTGCGGATGGCCACCGGGACGCTACTGAGGTGGATCTGCCAGCCGACGAGCGGCGGCATGAGGGTCTCGTCCAGCGCAGGATCGTAGGCCGCCTCGCCGCGGAGCCGGGCGCACCAGGACGACCACCCGTAGACCGTGGGTGGTCCCGCGGCAAGGTCATCGACGTCGACCCAGTCCCGGATCGGCGACATGTCGAGCGCCGCAAGCGCCCGTTCGAGTTCGGCGCGGTTCGCGCTGCGTTGCCACTCCGCGCGGCCCCAGTGGGGTTCGATCGAGATCAGGGCAGGGGCCTGAGCGCCACCAAACAGCACCTTGCCGTTGGCCCGCCACCACTCCCAGATGTTGATCGATTCAAACGCGAATAACTTTCGGCCGCTGGCGAGTTCGCGGCAGAACAGGTACAGGTCTGTCTTTTCGTCTGCTGTAGTGGATGCCCAGATCACGTCATCCAGCGACATGATCGGCAAGCCGGGCGGCTGATGTGGCGGAGCCACGTGCCCCGACGAGGCGACGACCAGCAGGGGTACGACCTCGATGTTTGTCCCGAGGTCGAGATGACCGCCGGACACTCGGACACGCACCGCCTGGCCGGGATGCTCACGGGCGTTTTGCGCCACGCGAACCGCCTCGGGCATCCCGTTGAAGCTGGACGGTCCGGGCTCAAGCTGGGTAACGAGCTGGACCGCCAACGCTCGACCGTCTCCGATCATCGCGACCCACTGGACGATGTTGCCGTTGGGAGTGACTTGCGGCCCATCCTCGCCGTCAGGCGCTCCGATCACTTCGTCGGCGAACCGGAAAAGCGCTCGGCGCAAGCGATCGGCAGCCAGCTGGGCGAATCGCCGGACGCTGCCGGGGTCCTCAGATGCGCGGCCGGCGAGCGTGACGACGCCCTTCGCGGTGGCTTCTGGCAGAAAGGCTAACGGCAGCCAGAAGCGGTAATCACGGCTTCCCGAGGTGGGCAGGGTCACCGCCAAGAAGCGATCGAACGAGCTCTCAGGATCGGTGACGTCGAACTTCAGGGTGCCCGGTGGCGCCGTCGCCCAGTCCAACGCCGCCCGGTATTCCGGCGAGACCAGCAGCCCCTGCGGGACTGCCGAGTCGAGCAGCCTGCCCGCCGCCTCCAGTTCCTCCGTGGTCAACGGCAACAGGTTTTCACCCGCCCGAGGGTCGGTCGGCCACGCTGGCGCCAGCATCGACACTGCATGATCGATGTAGCGAAGAGCAATCTCGGTGAAATGGCTGACACCGAAGCCGAGTTCACCAACGAGATACGGATCCACGGCCTCGGCGGTCAAGGCCCACCGCGCGACGTCCGCCACAGGGCGCTCCACCGCGCCTGGAAAGAGACGCACCGCATCGTGGCCAACGCGTCCAAGCACAACAAGCCGGGGATCTACGGGAAGGAAGTCCTCGTACTGCCCAACACGCGGGTCGTCGGCTAGGCACTCCTCGAGAAGTCCAGACAGGTCCGCCGCATCGACTGGCCGCCCACCGTCCGAGCCGTGCAGGGCGAGCGACAACAGATGCCCAACCGACGGCCACCGGTGACGAACAGCAGGGCTCGCCCCCGCTGCGGTCAGCAACCGTAGAAGGCTGCCTCGGCTACGGGCTCCCACCCGCCGACGGAACGGCACTCGGCCTGCCGCTCCATTTCGCCTGCGGTCCGCCATCACGTCCCCGTCACGAATCTTCAACCTTGCTGCCCCGGCTGCGGACCTTACCAACGAGCGCCAGCTGGATGCCAGCGCCATACCCTTCGGGTGATCTCGGTCGGGGACCGTCGTCCGGCGGCTTCAGATGGAGTCCAAGTCGGCAGCCCACGTGTATCCCGCCGGGGTGAGGTCGGTGCGCCTACTCGGGACGATCTCAGCTCTTTCGGCTCGCACACGGCTGCCGTCTTGCAACACGATCAAACGGCTCCCGCCGCGTCGGCCGGGTCGACTGCGTGTATGGGCACGCCCGCAAGGATCAAAATGTCGGCCGGCCGTGACGGGTGCGGGCGGAAGACCCAACTCAGTTCCGTTGCCGCTGTCTCCGTCATCGGTACCTCCTCGCTGTCGGCTCCGCCTGAAAACTGGCTCTGGCACACATTCTGTGATTGATCTTGTTGATGGCTCACAAAGTAGTCAGGACGCGTTTGCGGAGGAGGTCGAGGGTTCGCGCGGCCATACATCTGTCGCTTGATCGTCTTGATGCGGCTGACCTGGCCTTCGACGGGGCCTGAGCTCCAGGGCTGGCTGAGGCCGGCGGCGACGGCGTCACGGTCGCTGGCCAGGCCGGCGGCGAAGCTGCGGATTTCGGGGTATCCGGCGTGGCGGGCGCGGTTGATCCAGGCGTCGAGGTGTTGCCCGGTGCCTTGGTGGCGGACCAGCGCGACGAACCCGCAGGCGAGGCCGGCGACGGTGTCGAGGTCCGGGCAGCGGCGGCGGGCGTCGGCGAGATCAGCGCGGTCGTCGTCGGTGTGTTTGTGGCCGGGTCGCATGATCCAGGCACTGACCCGCAGGTAGGAGTGGAACGGGGTGAGGACGCTGGGTCGGCTGCTGGCGTTCGGGCCAATCAACGCCTCGGCGGTGGTGGCGTGGGCGTACTTGCGTGCGTTCCCGCATGTCGACCAGCACGGTGTGGGCGAACCCCACCCGGCCCGCGCCGTCCCAGCCGCCGACTCCGGCGGCGTGACGCCAGCGGGCGTCGAACGTGAACCGGTCCACCGCCTCCCGGTCCGACAGCCCCTCGAGGCGTTGCAGCACATCACGGTGGCCACCACCGACGGCGACACCGACCGGCGACCCACCGCCGCGAACAGGTCGATGATCAACCCGTCCGGGAACAGCGTCTCCCGATGCCCATGCAGGAACGCGAAGATCGAGTTAGCTGGTAACGCCTCATCGCAGAACCGGTTCACCGGATCCAGCAGGTCCAACTGCTGTGAAGCCATACCCAACGCCACACCAACAAACTACCCAAAATAGATATAAAACGATGGCCCGGTCCGGCGCGGCAGCCGGCCCCTATGGAGCCGGCGGCCCGGCCGCCTACGGCGCCGCGTTCGGGTCTTCATGCACGGCTCTGTTGACCTCCCCGCGCTGTTCCCGTCATGCTCGCGGGTGACCTCGACGAAACGGACGATGGAGGCTGTGTGCCCCCTGTTATGCACCCGCGATACATCCCGAGCCTCCTCGATAAGTCGGTCATTAGCGGCACTCATGCTATCGACCGTTATTTCAGCCCTCCGCGCTTCGCGCGACTGGTCGATGGTGGCAGTTATTCGGACGCCGTCACGGCCGTTCGACAGACATGCTCGCGATGGGGCGGCACGACGGACATCCTGATTCCCATCCAGCAATCTGGCCAATTAACCGCAGACTGGGAGAAGTTCTTAAGCATCAGCCAGGTGGACGCCGTCCTCACTCGTGACGTAGTAGAAAGTTTTGAACCGTCCGTTCCGCTGGCGGATATTAGGGATGGCGAAAGACACCTTGGCGAACTGGTCATATCCATGCTCGCCAGGAGGCCCAAGGGGGTGAACAGGAGAATTCCATGCTTTGATCCGTCGATGGTTTCTGAGGATAATCCCTGGCACCTGGCATATGTAGGTTGCTTGGGTCTATTGCCGAGCAGTCCTAGTCCACAAGATCTGCAGCTCAGCAGCCTCGTGCCTGGTACCACTTTTGCGGACGTGTATGACATTGACACGGCCGTTCCTGAAAATATTGGGCCAGACGACTTAATCTCCCGGACGCAGGGCGTGTCTTCGACTACCAACCCAACGCATCTGGCGGCTCTTGGCTGGGGTGTTCAGCAGCCATCTCGTGGCGGAAATTTCAGTGGCGAGCCTTTGGTTCCAATGTCAAACATCGAAAGTCGCAGTTTCAACGAGAACGTGATCGTTGTATACACTCCTCAAGACGCAAGTGACCTCTGTCTTCTATGGAATCTTCGGGCGGCCTACGGTCACCTCGGATCTGTTCCAGCGGCACTTCCACTGACGGCCAGCATCTCTGAAGACATAAAGCGGCTTTTGCGTCCAGGCAACTTCTACAATCATGGCTTCCGGCGCCTCACAGTTGCACTCGTGAGTGCGAGTGTCTCCGAAGAGAAGCTACACGAGATCGCGGAGGCAACAGATGAACGATGCCGCGCAGCTCCAATGTCGTCCGTACTGCGTGTGGGATACCCGTTAACCCGGAACAGCGCGGAGATCGCAGTATTCGATAAGGGCTACACCCGCCTACCCGCTCTGACCTATCAAGACAAAACGGAGATCGCAGACCTCACCTCAGCGTTCGGGAAGGGCCAGTTTGAGAGTCGCTTCGTGCTCCGAGGCCGGAATCTTCCCATCGTTCCGTCGCTCAACGTAGGGGAACTCTTTGCAGACCGTGTCTCGCATGGCGGGGTCTATGCGAGGCGGACCACCGATAAACAGTTCCTCGATGTGGTATGGCCAAGCGGCTGGACCGTGCTGGCCGAGGCTGTCCGCGGCCTAGGGATGACCGCTACACAGAGCATCCCAGGGCATCTAGCTGCTGAGTTCCTCCACCAGATCGGGGGATGGGATGAGATGTTGCCAGTCTTGGATACAAAGATCATCGAATTGCTTTACGAGAAATCACAGAAAAGCGGCATGTCCTGGTTCAGGAATCGTGCAACGCAGATCTCTCGCGCAGTCTTCAAGGAAGATGCAGGCGGACGAGGAGCTGAGTTGGAGAGGCGAATCTCAGATCTCAGTATCGTTGCCCAGGCCGATGAAGAACTGAACGAGATAACCTTTCACCAGATTAGGGCGGCGATGACTGGATCTGCGCGAGCCGCCAAGGAGTGGATCCGCTGGGCGGAAGATCGACGGCTTGTGCATCGCGGTATCTCCATGCTCTGCCCAGAGTGCCGGAAGTCGGCGTGGATGCCTTTGGCGCAGGTGGCTCCGCCGGTCATCTGCCGACGATGCGGTGCGAGCGTGCAACGCCCTTACCCGTCCGACCGCATCGAGTTCAGATACCGATTGTCGGAACAGATGATTAGTCTCGTGGAGCACGACAGCCTACCGCATCTGTATGCAGCACGGTTTCTTCTAGAGATCCTTGGCTCCACGCGTGAGGCCAACACCGTTTACGGGGCATATCCAGGTGTTCTGATCCGAAAAGATGGAGAGGAAGCCGACGCCGATGTGTTGCTTCTTCTCGCAGATGGCTCGCTGATTCCAGGCGAGTGCAAGCGGACGTCGGCTGGACTCAAGGATTCAGACCTGCGAAAGCTCGAAAAGCTGACTAGCTGGCTTGGTTCCCCTTGGTCATTCGTTGCTACCTTGGACTCTGCAGAGGACTGCACTGAGATTTGGCGAAGCGCCGAACGAAGCGAGGGCGCGCCGCGCTATGTTCTGACCAAAGAACAGCTACTCTCTACACGTCCCGTGTGGATGCTGAATGGCAAGCCGCTGACATTCGGCGGCGATGAGGTGATCACCGGCGGTCCGACTGTGGCTGCAATACTCGGGGAGCGACCAGAGCAGGATCCAGGCCATCCGACTTTTCGGACTCGCGACTAGTGTCGCGTGTCCGAAGTGTTTGGACGTTAGCGTTTCAGTGCTCGATACCTCATGAGTAGTGCTGTTATCTTGTGTGGGTGAGCTTCGCCGTTGAGTTCGGTGAGGAGGTCGTCGGGGCAGAGTTGGTAGAGGTCTCCCATCATCGGCGGGCTTTGTTGTCCCAGACTCGGTATCCGCCGGGGACTCCGCGTGCCACGTATCGCCGTCGGCTCATGCCGTGTCCGTGGTGGCGGGGTAGGCAGCGGGGTTGCCGTCGGCTTTGGCAAGGATCCTTGGAGCCCTGGCGAAGCCGAGAAAAGCGGCCCATCGAGCAGGAGTGAAGACCAGCGCCGGCCCGTGCTGGTCTTTGCTATCTCGAACGGCGACGAGTCCTGGGATGTTGGCTGCGACTTCCACGCAGTTGCCCTGGGAGCTGCTGCGGCTGCTCTTCCGCCAAGTTGCGCCGGTCAGGTCAGTCATGATCCTCCTCCTTGATTTCTTGCATGAGTTTGCGGGACTCCTCAACACCCAGGGCTTGATGCATAAGGGTGTTCCACACCTCGGCGTAGGCTCGTACCTCTTCTAGGCGGTCGATGTAGAGGGCTCCGGAGAGTCCTTCGTTGTAGACGGTGGTCGGCTCTGCGGAGCGGGCGCCGTTCGTCGGGAAGTCCAGGATGACGAAGCTGCCAGCGATGGCTGCCTGGCTCAAGCTCTTGCTCAGTGGTAGGAGTCTGACGGACACGTTGGGTGCGGTGCTCGCCTCCACGAGTCGATCGATCTGCCCGGCCATGCCGGGCACGCTGGCATGTAGGAGCGCCTCTTCGATGATCACTTCCAAAGTGGGGGCGGCGGGCCGCTTTCGGACTAGCAGGCGTTGGCGCTCCGTCCGTAGACCGACGAGCTTGGCGACCTCTTCGTCGCTGACACCTGGTCGAGTTCGTGCCACCTCGGCGGCATAGTCGGGTGTCTGCAGCAGGCCGGGCACCAGGGCGTGTTCGTAGGTTCGTATCCGGTTGGCTGCGGACTCAAGTCCTACGTACAGCTCGAACCATCGAGGGATGACCTCTCCGTAGGCGTGGTACCAGCCTTTGCTTTTGGACTCCTTGGCGAGGCTGATGAGGACTTCGGTCATCTCCGGTGATGCCCCGTACAGGCGGCACATCTGGTCGACATCGAGCGCGCGCACGGGGGTCTGCCCTGATTCGATGCGGTACATCTTGGCGCGTGACCACTCAAGGTCAGAGGCCGCAGCTTCCAGGCCGATACCGGCTTGCTCCCGGGCTTGCCTCAGCAGCCGGCCAAGCTCCCGCCGTGGCACCGTCGATCCCGCTTCAGTCATCGGCACCATCCTCCCAGTCTCATGCTGATGCGTCGTTCGCCGTGCCGCGAGACGGCTGTTGCATCACCATCCGCTAGTCGCGTCTCAGTCTGAACGTCTCACTAAGAGTGTTGCAAGGTGTATTGATCCTGCCGGATCGTAGCTGGCAGCAAGGCTGATGCACGGACACCGAAGGTGACTTGGATGCCCCGATGGAAGTGGTTCCAGCGCAAGGACGAACCCGTGGACGTCGTCGAGCGCGGGGAGTTGAACCACCATGGCGAGCCTCTGCGGCGATGCCCGTCCGACCCCTTGATGGGCCGCCCCCATGACGCTGCTGGCTTACGACCACGCTCCGTCGACGCGGAGCGGCATGGAGTGAGCCGATCCGGCGGACAGCAGCAGGGCAGGCACCAGCACACCTGCCGGATTGGTAGCGGGTCGGTGGAGGTCTCGGGTGGGGGTGGCGTGGTCCGCGTCGTGGTGTTCGAGCAGGTTCCGACAGCGACTCGTTCGTCGGCGGAGTTGGTGACGCCGGAGGAGGTGGCGGACGCCCGCAGGCTGGCAGGGGATGGGCTGGCCGCGGCTCGACGGGCTGCCGGTGTGACTCAGGTGCGCCTGGCACGGATGGTGTCTTGGTCGCGCAGCACGGTGGCCAATGTGGAGATAGCCCGTCAGGCGGCGCCGATGGAGTTCTGGGCGGCCTGTGATGCGGCCTTGGACGGTGAAGGGGCCCTGCTGGCTGGGTGGGAGCGGCTGGAGGTGTTGTCGCGTCGCCTGCGGGAGCAGAAGGCGGTGGAGCTGTTCCGGCGGCGTTTGGCGCGGCGGCAGCTGAGCTGCGCGTGTGGTGATCATCTTCGCTCGCTCGCTGGACCTGGCGCGTCGTTGTCCCTCGAATGCGTGTCCGCTGCGCTTGTCGGAGCGGATGGGAGCGATCGTGGATGACGACGATGCGGCGCTGTTCCGGCCGAGGCATCGCCGGCATCGGTCACACCGGTTCCCAGGTGGTCGGCCCTGCATCTGTCCGGCCTGCCGAATGGAGCGAAAGCGGGAGCGGCAGCCTCCCAACCCTGCGGTGCGGCTCGACGACTTCCGCCGGCCTCCTGGCGTCAGTGTCGCGCCTCCCGACGCGGTGGATGGGCCGACGCAGATCGATTGGACCCGCGCGGCCGAGCTCGTGACCCGAGGCCAGCTCGGCCGCGCGCAAGGGATCGCACGAGTGGAAGGAGCTTGTCCCCTCTAGCACATCAGCTCATGGCAGCTACCTGTCAGCTCTCACATCGAAGGAGACACGGCACCATGACCGACACGATCACTGGTAATCCGACCATCGAGGCGTACTCCGGCCCGATCGACCTGTCCCGCCCCCACTTCGTGGGCGTCGGCGGTTCCGCGATGTCCGGTCTGGCTCGGCTGCTGGCTGAGCTGGGCCACCAGGTCAGCGGAAGCGACGTGCAGGACTCCGACAGGTTGGCGGCGCTGCGGACGGCCGGCGCCGTCGTGCGCTCGGAGCACGACGCCTCGCACATCGAGGGCGCGAGCTGCGTCGTCTACACCACCGTTGCGCGGAATACGCCGGAGGTGCGGGCGGCGCGCGCCGCCGGTGTCCCGGTGGTGCACCGGGCGCAGGTGCTCGACAAGCTGGCCGCCGGGCGGCGGCTGGTGGCGGTGTCCGGCTCGCACGGCAAGTCCACCACGGCAGGCATGCTCGCTCACGTCCTGCGCACCCTCGGGGAGGACCCGACTTGCCTGATCGGCGCCGACCTGACCGGGCCGGGCTCCGGCGCGCACCTCGGCCGGTCCCGGCTGCTGGTCGCAGAGGCCGACGAGTCGGACCGGTCGTTCCACTTCCTCACCCCGTCGATCGCGGTCGTCACCAACGTGACCGACGACCACCCGGAGAACTTCGTCAGCCACGCCGACGTGCTGCGCGCCTACGTCGGGTTCGGCTGCCGGATCGCGCCGGACGGGTTCCTGATCGTCAACGCCGACTGCGTGGGCGCGACGGTGGCCGCCCAGGTCATCGCCGACGAGCGGCCCGACCTGACGGTGCTGCGCTACGGCCGCGACCGCACGGCGGACGTGCGGCTGTTGGACGTGCACGCCGACGGCTGGTCGGCGTCGGCGACGGTGCGGATGCCCAACGGCACCGAGGTACGACTGACCCTGCCGACCCCGGCGACGCACCACCTGGACAACGCGGCGGCGGCCCTGGCGTGCGCGGTGGCCCTGGGCTTGGACCCCGCCGAGGCGGCCGGGGCGGCGTGCACCTTCGGCGGGGTGCGCCGCCGGTTCGAGCACATCGACACCCGCGCCGGAGTGACCGTGATCGACTCCTACGCCGACCACCCCAACGAGATTACCGCCGACCTGGACGCCGCGCGGACCCTGGCCCGGGGGCGGGTGTTCGTGGTGTTCCAGCCCTCCGGACACGCCCGCGTCCTGGCGTTCGGAGAGCGGATCGGCGGGGTTCTCGCGGACAAGGCCGATCACGTCCTGCTGCTCGACGTACACGGCACCGTGCTGGAGGGCCGTCCCTTGGCCGACCCCACCGCCATCAAGGCGCGGCTGCGCGACGGCGACTACTGCCTGCCCCTCGGACCCGACCACGCGGCCCGGGTGGTCGCGCGGCTGGCCGGACGCGGTGACGTGGTGCTGACGATGGGCACCGGTGACGTGACCGGTTACGGTGCCGCGATCCTGGACGCGCTGAGCAGCCGCTCCGAGGTCGCACTGTCGGCCTGACCCTACCGCTGGGCGATGACAGCGCCGGGTTCCTCGATCAGCTTATCCGCGAGCGCGAGGAGCCCGGCGCTGTTGGCTGCCTTGACCAACACGACATCCCCGGGCCGTAGCCCGTCGCGTAGCAACTCCCACGCCTCGGCCACGTTCGCCGCACGGTCCACCGTCGTGCCGTCGCCGGCGGCTCCGTCCGCGTACTGGGCGGCGTCGGCTCCGCCGATCGCCACGAGCCATCCGGCCCCGATCTCGGCTACCTGCTGCCCGATCTCCCGGTGCACCTGCGCGGCGTGCTCGCCCAGCTCCGCCATCTCGCCCAGCACCGCGACCGCCCGCCGGCCGTCCCCGGTCATCGTGTGCAGGGCGCGCAGCGCGGCGCGCATGGCGTCGGGGGCGGCGTTGTAGGCGTCGTTGATGACCGTCACGCCGTCGGCGCGGGTGGTGACCTGCATCCGGCCCGGTGACATCGCCTCGGCCTGGGACACCGCGTCGGCCACGGCCTCGATGGGGTGGCCGAGCCCGAGCGCGACGGTGGCGGCGGCCAGGGCGTTGGATGCCTGGTGCAGCCCGTAGAGACGCAACCGCACCTCGGCGGCCTGGCCGTCGTACGTCAGCCGGAAGCCGGCGCGGCCCAACTCGTCCACCGTCACGCCCTCGGCACGCACATCCGCCGGGCTGTCGATGCCGTAGGTCAGGACGCGGGCGCTGGTGCGGCTCGCCATGGCGGCCACCAACGCGTCGTCGGCGTTGAGCACCGCCAACCCGCCGCCGTGCGCGTCGGGCAGGGCTTCCACGATCTCGCCCTTGGCCTGGGCGATGTTCTCCACCGACCCGAACTCGCCAAGGTGCGCGTGCCCGACACGGGTCACGACGCTGATCGTGGGCGGGGCGATGCGGGTCAGGTAGGCCACGTGCCCGATGCCCCGCGCTCCCATCTCCAACACGAGATAGCGGGTGGCGGCGGTGGCGCGGGTGACCGTGTACGGCAGCCCAAGCTCGTTGTTGTTCGACGCTCGGTTGGCCACCGTCTCACCCCAGGTGGGGAGAACCTGGGCAAGGATGTCCTTGGTCGACGTCTTGCCCACCGACCCGGTCACCCCGATCACCGTGGTCTGCGGCAACCGATCCACCACCGCGCGGGCGAGCAGACCGTACGCGGCCGGAACGTCCTCGACGACCACCGCCGGCACTCCCACCGGCCGTGACGCCAGCGCCGCCGCCGCGCCGGCCTCGATCGCCTGGGCGGCGAAGTCGTGCCCGTCGACGCGCTCACCGGGCAACGCCACGAACATCCCGCCGGGCTGCACACGCCGGCTGTCGAACACCACCGGGGCCCTCACCGTCACCGCTCCGGGGGCGTCGTGGACGGCTCCGCCGACAACGGCCGCGATCTCCTGCAAGGTCATCGGAAGCACGAGATGAACTTACCGTGCGCAGTCAGCGGGCTGGGCGGGTCGCCGATGGGTGTAACCGGATGCATGGAGGGCTTCGGCAGACCTGCGCTGTCAGTCTCGTCGCCTTCGCGTGAGCATTCTCAGTTCCTTACCGAATGGCGAGATCGCCGTCCTGAGGAATGGGCGAAGTGGTGGGGAATTTCGCGCTGGCGGTGTGGACGCGGGAGCACTGCGGGTTGCTGGAGGTGACGTTCCTGGACTCGGCTGGACTGGCGGCTCGGTTCGGGTGTGGCGCCTGCTGGAATTCGGGGTTGACGTGGCAGGTGTGGCCGGGGCGTACTGGTTGTGCGTCCCCGTCCCGCTGGTTGGTGTGGTCGGTCATTGAGGGGCAGGCGTTCCCGGGTGTGGGGATGTCTGCTGTTGTTCGTGGCGGCGATGTCGGGGGCGCGGAGAGATGGGAGGACCCACATGAAGGTTCGGCTGTCGGCGAGTTGAGCCGCCGCTCCACCTCTGGCGCTCCGCGTGGCGCCCTCGGTGAGTCCTGGCCCCCTGCGGCTCGGCTGGCCTCTGTCCCTGTCCGTTGCTGAGCGCGGCCCGCTGTGCGGGTTGCGGCGATGCCTACTGTCCTCTTCCCCTGCCCTGCGTGGGCCTGGCTCGTTCGTTGATTCGTCCACAGTGACTTCACGGCCCCCGCGCGTGGATGGGGTGGCCCGCACTGCCGGAGGGCCATTCGGCGGGAGCGCGTCTGCCCGGAAGGTGGCTCGCGCGGTCGCGCTTTCGGCGTAGCCCAAGGCGTCTGCGGGTGGCCTTCATTCACCGCACTTCGAACCCCACAACCAACGATGGAGCTTCAACGTGATTTCGTTCGACATCAATCTGGCGGGGGTGGCGGCGGTGTCCGTCGCCTCTGCAATCGCGGTCCGTACTGGCCCGGCCGTTCTGGTCGAGGCCATGCGCGGGCTGTCCGTCGACGGGTGGTGGGCCGTTGGCGAGACCTGAGTATCGACCACATGACCCGCCGGGTGAGGGGCGGTCGGGGCGCGAGCGGCTGGAGAACTGGGTCCAGGTGCTGATCATGCTGTTGATCGGCGGTGCGGCGGGCGCGGCATCCTTCCGTCATGTTCATGACGTCGCCGCCGGGCACGGCCAGCCGGGTTGGCTGGCGTGGGCGGACGCGGTCGTCTTGGAGTTGACGTCGATCGCGGCGGGTCTGGAGTTGCGCCGCAACCGGCGGCTGGGCAAGAGCGTCGCGTTTCCCGCGACGGTGTTGACGGTGGCGGTGTTGCTGTCGCTGGCGGCTCAGGTGGTGGAGGCGGAGCCTTCGGTCATCGGCTGGATCGCCGCCGCGCTGCCCGCGCTCGGTTTCCTGGCGATGGTGAAGATCGCCCTCGGCCGCGCCGACCCCGCTCCGCCCACCCGGACCGTCCGGGCCGGATCGGGGCCAGTGCCGGCCACCGACGCCACTGTCCCGGACGCCTTCGAGCCGGTCCCGGGACCGCCTGCGCTGGTCCACGCCGGCGCGGTAGCGGTCCGGGACTCCACCACCGCGGTCACAGCCGCCGCAGACCAGCAGCCGACCGTCCCGGACCGGCGCGACGGTCACGTGCCGGTCCGGGACAGCGGACCGGAGGTCACGGCGCTGGTCCCGGCCGCCAAGGCCGCCGCCCGTGCCCTCACGGCCCAGGGGACGACGCTGTCCCGCACCGCCGTCGCCCGACAACTCCGCGCCGACGGCCATCACCTGTCCAACGCCACCGCCTCGGCGCTCGTCCGGGTCCTCCGCGCCGAGACCACCACGCCCCACCAGCCCTGACCGGATCTGTCACCACCACCTACCGCGTGACAGAACGTCCCGTCTTCTGTCAGACGAAGCGTCGCCGCCGATGACGGGCACCTTCAGGATGTCCGGGTCCGACAGAACCTGACCCCACCTAGCGGAGCGCGTCCGCGCTCCAGCAAGGAGTTCAGCGCCAGCCCCGGCTGTGGGCGGCGCGGCCCTGTCCCCGCAAGAACGACCGGTGCTCACCGGTCTCCGACTCGCATCCCGATCATGGAGTAGAAACGTGTCCACCGAGCTCAACGCCATCCGCCCACGCCGTCCACACTGCCACCGACCCGCGCCGGACGTTCTCGTAATCCGCCAGGACCGAGGGTGCGGTGTCGTCGGCGGTGCGGGGGTCGGTGTCGATCCCCGATCTACCGTCCGGCTTGACACCGACCCCCGAACCGACCCCCCGCCCCGACTGACAGCCCAGGTCAGCCCCGCTGTCACCGCTGCGGTCCTGCTCCAGGCAGACCCTCATCTCGGGGGTCTCTCCCCTGGGGGCGCGTATGCGTAGCCGCCTACCGGCTCCCGATCCGCTGCTGCGGCTGCAGGCCAGCATCACCGCCCGCGACGACCGCCTCCTCGGCTGGCTCTACGACCACGGCGTCCTGACCACCGACCAGATCGCCGCCGCCCTGTTCCCGTCACTGGACTTCGCCCAACGCCGGCTCCTGCGCCTGTCCACTCTGCGGGCGGTGGACCGGTTCCGGCCCAACCGCCCCGACGGCGGCTCGTACCCGTATCACTACGTCCTGGACCAGCTCGGCTACGACCACGTCCACGCCCAACGCGGGCTCGGACCGCCACGCCGGGACCAGGCCCGCCGTCGCAAACAGTCCCTCACCGCCCGGCCGGACCTGCCGCATCTGCTCGGCGGCAACCAGATCTTCATCGACCTCGCCGCCCACGCCCGCACCCGTACCGGCACGGTCCTGGACCGCTGGCAGCCCGCCTCCGCCTTCCACGATCCCGGCGTGTTCTACCGGCACGGTGGCAACCCCCAGATGATGGTCCACGGACCGACCGGGCTGCCCCGCCCGGACGGTGCCGGGGTGTGGACCGAGCACGGACGGTCCGTGCCCTTCTTCCTCGAATACGACACCGGCAGCGAACGCCTCGACATCCTCACCGCGAAGATCGCCAAGTACGAACGGCTGTACGCGATGAGCACCTGGGCGTGGCCGGTGCTGTTCCACCTGCCCTCCGCCCGCCGCGAGACGAACCTGCACCGCCGCCTCGCTGCCTTCCCGTCGGAGGCGGTCATCGCCACCACCACGGCCGAACTCCGCACCACCCTCGGCGTCAGCCCCGCCGAACCGGTGTGGCACCTCGCGGGCAGCACCATCGGCCGGAGACGACTGGTCGACCTGCCCTACACCGACACCCACCACGACACCCAGTTCCCCACACCCGGGCCCGCAGGGCCGAACCGACGGGCGCCTTGACAGCCAAGAGGACCGGCACGCTGGGCGGCGTGTTGCCCGAGCGGTTCGCCCACTGGCCGCATCGTCCCCCCGTCGATGGGCGCCTTGCGCCCACCAGCCGTCAGGCGGCTGCCAGCGGCACTGCCGACCGACCCGGCGCCGACGTTGGCCGAGTGAACCAGCCGAACGACGCGCCTCGCTGCCGGGCGGGCACAGGAGCACGGCCCCGCACCACTGCTGGCGTCGGCCGATCAGGCGCCGGGCGGCTCGCGCGGGCGAGGCTCATGGCGCGGCGGGCGTTGCGGGCGGCGGCGCACACACCCCGCTGCCCGACGCACTGCAAGTTCCTGCAGTCGCCCCGCGAGTCCGGCTGATGAGCGGCGACAACGTCGAGGGCGAGCCGCCACAGCAACGGATCGGTCACGTCGTCAGGGATGACAGCCAGGCAGCTGAGTCGTTCGCGGGGCATGGCAGACCCTTCCTCCGAGGAGACATCCGGTCGCGCCGCCCGCCTACCCGCCGACGGCACGGACACGATCGACGCCCACCTCTGCCGAAAGGTCAAGTCATCCCGGTAGCCCTGACACCGACCGCGTTGATTCCGCGCAGAAAGGACACCCATGAAAAAGGACTCCGACTCGAACTGGTCCGCATGCTTTTCGGAGGACAGTGGCGAAACCGCCCCACCACGAAAACGCCGTCGGGAGGTATCCTGACGAACCGCATCCCGGTGCCGCCACAACAAATGGTGGCGCAATCCCCGACCACACCCACACAATGCGAGATCCGATCCCGATGGTTATCGCGCGGATCGACACCGTACCCATGACCGCCGACGAACTCGACAACGCCGCCGAAGCCCTCGCCGTCCTACTCAACCATTTCCTCGACGAACACCCCGACCTGAACCTGTAAGCCACCCGGACCCGAACAAGCGCTGGCGGCCTGCCCCTGGCCGCCAGCGCACCAGCCCAGCGACCTCGAAGGACAACCGGCCACCATGCCCGACACGCCACCCCTCACCCCACCCCGCCGACGCGGCCGACGCGCTCACACCCCCACCCAGGCGCCGACCGGCCCACGCCGGGTGTGCGTCTACATCCGCCGCTCCACCGACGACGAACACCAACCCTTCTCCCTCGACGCCCAACGCGCCGCCTTGGAAAAATACGTCGCCTCTCAGCCCGGCTGGACCATCGTCGCCGAACACGAAGACGACGCCTCCGGCGCCACCACCGAACGCCCCGGCCTCAAGAAAGCACTCCACGCCGCGAAAGCCGGCCTCTACGACATCCTGCTCGTCTACCGACTCGACCGATTCAGCCGCAGCGTCGCCGACCTCCTCGACCTCATCACCATCCTCGAAGCATCAAACGTCCGATTCTCCTCCGCCACCGAACCCGTCGACACCGGCGGCCCCTTCGGCCGCATGATGCTCCAACTCCTCGCCGTCTTCGCCGAATTCGAACGCAACATCATCATCGACCGAGTAAAAAGTGGCATGACCGCGAAAGCCAGCAAAGGAAAATGGACCGGCGGCAACCGCCCCTACGGCTACCAACTCGACCCCGACCACCGCCTCGTCCCCCACCCCGACGAAGCACCCGTCCTCCGCGACATCTACCGCCTCTACACCCGCGACCGACACGGCACCCGCGCCATCGCCACCATCCTCAACGAACGCGGAGTCCCCAACCGCACCGGCAAGAAGTGGTCCGGACACACCATCAACCGGATCCTCGACAACCCCGCCTACGTCGGCGACATCGCCTACCGCGACGTCTACGTCCCCGACGCCCACGACCCCCTCATCGACCGGGCCACCTTCCAACGCGCCCAAGACATCGCCAACGCCCGAGGAGACACCCAAACTCAACGCGCCATGTCCGACTCGGACTACTACCTCACCGGCCTACTCACCTGCCCACAATGCGGACAGCGCTACATCGGCACCTCCGCCAACGGCCGCACCCGCCGCTACCGCTACTACACCTGCTTCACCCGCACCCGCTACGGCAAACACGCCACCTGCACCGCACCGAGGCTCCCCGCCGACGACCTCGACCACATGATCCTCAAAGCCCTGCACGACTTCTACACCACCGCCGAGCCCGTCCTCGCCGCCATGATCGAACGCGCCCACGCCCAACGCGACACCACCAGCGACGACCGACGCGCCGAACTCGACGCCACCGCCCACCAGATCACCACCACCGAGGCAGCCATCAACCGCTACCACACCGCCTTCGAAAACGGCACCATGGACGACGCCACCGCCGGACCCCGCATCCGCGAACTCCGCCAACGACTCGCGCAACTCCACACCCGGCACACCGAACTCGAAGCCGACCTCGCCGATCAACCCGAGCCGCCGGCACCCACCACGATCGCCATGATCCGCGACTACCTCACCACGATCATGGCCAGCGGCACCACCACCGAACGCAAAGCCGCCATCGAGACCCTCATCGCCGAAGTCCGACTCACCGACCAGGGCGTCGTACCCGTCTTCAAGATCCCCACCGACACGACGATGCCCCCGCCCAACCCGGACGGGGGCACTCACGATGAACAACCACCGGTTCGCACAATGGTGCGGTCGGTGGGCCGCCTGGGACTCGAACCCAGAACCCTTCTCGCGCTCCATGGATCATGGCGAATCGGGCGGATTGACTCTCTGGCCTGCGCGGGAGTCATCAGCGCCTCACGGCGTTTTACACCCGTTTTCGGGCTCAGTTGTGCCGGATCTGTGCCCGATGATCATGCGTCGGGCATCGACGGTTGTTCGCTCTCCGGCTTGACGAACGTTCCGCGCTGGGGCACCACGAACAGCACGCCTTGATCCACGAGCACGGCGATCGCGCGTCGGACGGTCGCGCGGGCAAGGCCGTACTCCTGGACAAGCTGGGCCTCGGACGGGATGGCCCGGTTGGGCTGCCAGTCACCGCGACGAATCCGGGCCGTCAGGATTCCCGCCAGTTGCCGGTAAGGCGGCAGCGGTGCGCCGTGGTCGATGTCGGCGTCCGGGTCGGGCTCCATGTTCTCGACGCTAGAAGTCTCGACACGAGCCGCTCCGACCTTCTACGTATCTAGACGTAGGTAGACCACGGTTGGTACGGTGCGGCCATCCCGCTGTGCTGGTCGTGGAGGACCCGAACTCGCCTCAGTGCGGCGGTACCCCCCTGCCCGGTTGGTCTCCCCCGTACCGACCGGGCAGGGCTCAGCGTCGAGGAGGTGCGGCTTGGCGAAGGTTCAGCCCCCGGTCGCTGGCCAGGAGTTTTGGATCACCCGTGACGCATCAGTGCAGTTCGCGAGCAAACGCTTCCTGTTTCGAGTGATCTCGGTGTGCCCCAAGCCCACCTACGACGGGTGGGCTTGGCTGACCGGGTACGTGCTGGACAAGCAGGGCAGCGCGACAGACAAGCGGGAGATCTTCGTGCAGGTGGCCGGTCTGCGCCCCGCCCGTCGCCTCGTCCGGTGACTCGGCGGCGAACGGTCCGCGTCCTGGACTCCTGCTACTGCTGACAGGCACTGGCGCGAACATGGCCACCGCACCATGCGTACGGAGCGACGGACCATACACGCCACCCGCCGCCATCACGGCGAGCCTCGAACCGCCACGGGTGCGAACTACCGTGCACCATGAGTCCGCCAACCTCGACCGACCGCCACACCGGGTAGACCTCGGTCACGACCATGGCGCGGTCATCGGCCTGGTCCTCAACGACAAACGACCTCGTGCTCACCTTCGAGACGTTCGGGGCAGTCCGGCTGATGTCGCGTCGGATACTGCGCCACTCAGCGACCAGCTCGTCACGGCGCTCCGGTGCCAGCACGGCGCGGAGCCCCAGCTCCTGGCCGGACGACACGGCGAGCATGAAGACGTTGGCAGCGGCGGCCGGTGTCGGCTGTCCCTGCTCCGCCTGACGTGTCTTCACCATCACCCACCCCGCTCCTGCGGCTGCGGCGGCCACCGGGGCAGCGGTGCACAGCACCAGGGCAGCGGCGAGCAGCAGCACCCATCGACGTGACCGGCGGCGCGCCTTCGTGCCCTCCCCCAAGGTCATCTCCGCACGATAGATCGACTAGTCGGCCTTCGTGTTACGGACCCCGACCCCGACGGACACCGCCACAGCGGCGCAGTTGACCCAACCTCGCCCGACACGATCCCGGCCCCTGGCGGCGCAGCCGGCCACCCACGGCCACCCCTCCCCCTCCCAGGTGAGCAGTTGCTCTCACCTCGCACGGCTACGGCGTCGGCTCCTGGGCGACCCGCATGCCCTCGACGCCACCGCCCCCATGCTTGGGGCTTGCCGGTCAACCCTGCGCGGCATTCTCGGACCTGCCTGCGGCGCACACGGGCAGCCTCCCCGCGTCCGGGCTGCCGCTCTGCCTCGCTGCCTGCCGGTTCCGTTCTTCCATGTCGCGCCGTGCGCCGGGGCGTGACCGGCCGCCAGGCCGCACGCGCGCCCCGGCGCGACACGGCGGCGGGCCGCAGGCCCGCCCTTGACCAAGTAAAGAAAGTCTGAACACACTAAGCTTCGGCCGAAGTCATTCGACAGCGGTCCATATTCGGCGTCAAGAAAGAAGTGGATCGCGTAGCCGCCGGGTATGCGCCTTCGCGATGGCCTCTATGGCGTCGAGTCGCCTCGCTTCGAGCAGTCGCGGCTTCAGGATGAGATCGAAGCTAGACCAAACGAGCGCGTGAGAGTTTGATGCTGCGATCATGATTAGGTCAGCCGCAGCGTTATCGCCGTTCAGTTCGAAGAATAAATGCGAGAGTGCGACCAGTGCGTCGGCGGCAAGGGCGGAGCATCCCTGAGGGCCGCTGTAAATTCCCTTTTGAAGGTGGAGGGTCGCGCTTCTCATATCACCTGGCAGTACTGCCCGAATCTCTGATTGTGTAAAAGTCAGTGATACTGCCATTTCACCCGGCTCCGCGAGCCGTATCCAGCCGCAGCTCTCAGTGAATTTTCGGAGCTTTTTCGTGGTGCTAGCCACGGAGTGCCCATCGACATTCTCGCCGTCCACGCGAATTGGCATCGGGCTGTGGCGAAGGGCGCCAGTGCGGGCGGCTCGAAAGAACTGCAACTGCTCAGAGAGCTTGTCGACGGATTCGAGCGTGAGTTGGTGGGCAACGCCATAGTGGAAGGTTACGGTCTTGGGTCCAGGTGTACAGATGTCCGTGCAGAGCCCGGAATGGTTCTTGTGGTGCCAATCGTAGCTGTGCGCCCATCGCGCATAGAACTGACTTGCTGGAACGCTATAGGTCGCGACCATCAAAGGGTAATCTAGCTTCTGCCAATACCTGAGACTGCTAGTCTCAATTCCAGGTTTGCTAAGTCGTCCTTTGCGAGGAGCTTTGTCGATGCTCTTTAGCTGAACCCCGAATAGTATGCCTGTCGCCTGACCGTCCTCAAACAGCTCGACTTCCAAATCTCTGCCGTAGTCGGGCGTCACGGGTCGCAAGACCCACCTGTCGTCACTGAAGAGTGCCGCAAAAGCCTTCTCTGATCTCTGCGCGTTGACGTGGGCCGGGGGGCGTTGAGGTAGACCTGGCATCGGGGGCTCTCTAGTCGCAGGGTGCTCCACCCTGTCCTGATATCCGAGTCAGGCTACACATTGGATGCGACAGTGTGAGAAGTTTCTGTACGGGATCAAGGCGGCCCGCTTCGAGGCCGTTCGCGCCGCCAAACCAGAGCCGGCCCGCCGCCGTGCCTCTGGCCTTCGGCCGCCAGCGTGTCGGTTCCAGCCCCGCAGGCGGCGCGACATGCGACGAAGCCCCGGACCGCCATGGTCGATGGCAGTTCCGGGGCTTCATGTTGGGGAGTCACAAGAGCAGTGCCTCCGGCGGGGCGCTCGGGCGCTCTGGGATTGGATGGCGCCATCCCGACAACCTCCGTCCGGGCAGAGCCGAGTGGGTAGGGCCTGCCTGTTCAGGGTGGAGCAGCGGCTGAACGACCTTGACCAGGCAGGCCCCACCCACTCCACAGGTGTGCGGACGAAGGCCGACGGGGTGGCAAGGGTCGCACAGGCGGAGCGGTGACGGTTTGTCGATCAGCCTTGTGTGAGCTTGCGACCATTGCCGATGTGAATGATTTTTGGAGTGGGGCGGCTAGCGCACTTATCGGGGCCGCTGTAGGTGGCGTTGCTAGCTGGGCAGCTGCCACTGTGCAGGTAAGAGGCGCGATTCGAGTCGCAAAGATGCAGGTTCAGGACAGCTTGGAAGCGCAGCGAGTCCTGCGTCGAGAAGAGCTGAAGCGCGAGGCAGTAAACGCCTATTACCACCTTACCGATAAGCAGCATCAGGCGCTCTACGAGTTGGTGGAGCTACACGGACACGGTCCACTGCCCGACGGTTCTTGCCCCGATCCTGTTCGCCTGCCTGGCATGGATGAGCTAATCGAGGAGAGTGACCGAGTCAAACGCGCCTACCGTGCGTTCTTGCCATCAGATCCAGCGCATGAATTAGAGTATGTTGAGGATGCTATGTGGGATACGACGTGCGATGTTCCCCGGTTCAACCCCACCATACTAGGCAAGCCGAACGGAACTCGCTGCCACTGGGCGAGGGCTCTTGAGGGGGCGCTCGCTAAGCTCGACTACGTAGCCGTGTGCCTCAAAAATGAACTCGAAGGGAGGCCCTACCCAGAAAAGCTGCGCTGAGGAGCAGCGCCGAACAGGCGAGATCTCCGACCGGGAGCCTGGCGTCGGAGCGGTGCGAGCCGACCTGCGGTGACGTCGAAGATGCCAAGAGTTGCTCTTGCGTGGTCGAACGGGAAATGGCGGCGATTAACGCTGATCGGCAACGCTAAGTGTGATTGCAGGTCAGCAGGGTAGCCGTCAGGTTGATCGTATATCAAACGACCAGCGCACTTGACCTGTCGAGCCCGCAGGCCGACGCCATGTTGAAGTCAGGTACTAAACTTGCTGACTAACACCTGAGCGAGCTCCCGCATCCTGGTGACTACTACGTCCGCTCGGGCTGCCCGAAACTGCTCAGCCTTGGCCGAACGGTTCGCGTACCCGATTACCCGCACTCCGGCCGCGCGCGCCCCGTCGATGTCCGTGAGGGAGTCGCCAACCAGTACGCACCGGCTTGGCGACTCCCCTATCGCCTGCACGGCTTGCAGAATCGGTGCTGGGTTGGGCTTCATTCGCGCCGGGTCGGCGTATGCCCGGCCGACAACTGGCGAGACATGGACGGCAAGGCGGTGAGCTACCAGGTAAGCGCTTACGGCACCGGCAGAGTTGTTGCTGACTACCGCCACGGGCAGCCCGGCCTGCCGGGACGCCACGATGACTTCCCGGCCGTACGGGGTCGGCTCGGCGGTCTCGACGGCCTGGCGCTCGGCTGCACACAGTGCGTCCTCTACTGCTCGCGTCGCGCTCTGGTTGCCGGTGGCACCAGTTCGGCGTAGCACTTCAAGCGGGTCCGGTTCGCTGACGAGGTCTGGCGGCACGTCGACGCCTTGACGATGGAGCACGTCGATCAGTTCCGCAGCTACCCGTGGCGCTGGGTAGCCAGCGAAGACACTGCACACCGGTCCGTCGAAATCGAGTAGCACGGCACCGACTTCGTCAAACAGCCGGCCAAGGTCGGCGCTCATGTGTCGTACCGGTACGCGATGGTCGACCACACCGAGTCGAACCACTGGCGGGACGCTTCCACGAACTGCGTGCCGTGGGATGCGTCGTCGTCGGTCACGGCGTAGTGGAACAGCGGCACGTCCTTGCCCATCAGGTCGTAGATCGCCATTGGCTCACCCTTGATCGAGACGGTTCGCTCAACGGCCGGATAGAAGCCATAGAAGACCTCTTCCCCGTTGAGGATGTAGAGCTTGAACAGCGGAGCCGCCCGGTGCATCCGCACCTCGACGGTGGTCGAACGAATGAGGCCGAGGTCGCCCAGCTCGGTCACCTGGTCGATGATGCCGTCTGCTGCACGGCGGGTGATGCGCTCTGCGCGTTCGCGTACGGCCGGATCGTCGGCTTGTGTCTCGGCTCGTGCGGGCAGGGCCATCGGTACGGTCATGTCAGAGATCAGGACGCGCACGGCGATCGTCTCCGGTGCAAGCTGCCCGACGCGCACCTTGTCGAGCGTTTCGGCGAGTGCGTCCCGCAACGTCTCCCCTGAGAACCCGGCGAAGTCGATGCTGACGTGAACACGCGCGAACGCGGCTTCGATGTGCGGGCGTAGCTCAACGGCTCTCTGAGTCTGGGCACGGACGAACGCGCCGCTTCCCTGTCGAGACACGATCAACCGTTCCGTCCGGAGCAGGTCGAGCGCCCGCTTGACGGTTTCCCGTGCCACGCCGTACCGCGCTGCCAGCTCGGGCTGTGACGGCAGCTTGTCACCGGGTGCGAGTCGGCGCGTGAGGATGGCCGCTCGCAGCTTGTTCGCGATCTGCTGCGACGCCTGTCTTGGGTCGTCGGGATCTAGCTGACCAAGGAAATCAAGGTTCTCGCTCACAGCATCACAGTAGCCCTGACTAGCCAAGCAAGGAAACTTCTGCATGCAACCTTGACTTGGCTAGCCAGGAACGCCTACCTTCAAGGAGCTTCACCTGACTAGCCAGGCAGGGCAAGACGACCCGGCTTCGAGTTCAGGCGGAAGCGGCCTTGTTGGCGTCGACGCTGACGCGAGTTGATGTAGCGAGATCGAGGGAGATCAAGAGATGCGGAACATTCCGGTGAACCTGGCTGGCTTCAAGCTGCGCGTGGTGGAGGAGCCTGCGATCAAGACGGACATGGAGGGCAGGGTGCTGACGGCTTACGGGACGGATGAGCCGCTGTACGTCATGGGGGTGTTCGCCAAGCCGGTCGCGACGGAGGACGGCCACCGGGGCAAGGGTGAGGAACTGAAGGTGACGCTGTCGGTGAACCCGCAGGGGGTCGAGGAGGGGGACCTGGTCGAGCTGATCGGGGCCACGGTGTCGCACTGGGAGCGCGACGGCCGGTCGGGCCTGACGTGGAAGGCGCAGGGCGTCAAGCCGCTCTGATCGAAGGCTTTTCGCCCCGCCCCTTTTAGGTGGGCGACCCGTTCGAGTCGGGTTGGGGCACGTTCGTTCGGGGACGGGGCCTGTGCTGGATTCCTCCCGGGCGTCTTGTTCATTGAGAATTCCACAGTGGATAGATTCTTGCCTAAAACAGGTTTGATAACGCTATTCGGGTTTCAGGAGGGAGGTGCTGTGTCGGACTTCGAGTTGATCCTTATCGGTTTGCTGCTGTTGTCGATTTCCATCAACGTCGGCTTGATTCGCCGCGAGACGCGTCGGTGGCGTCGCGTGTGGCGTCTTACCGGTCGGGAGTAGCCCCGCCGGTGGCTTCTATCCGCTCCCTGGGGCGCGTGTTCCGGGAGCGGGTGGTGTCCACCGATCGGGTGGGTTTCCGACGTCGGGAAGGGGCTGGGATGGATTTGGTGCCGGAGGTCGTGAAGTCGTTGACCGGCCGGGCGAGGTATGAAGCTTTGGTGGGCAACGTTCATGGTCTGGCGATGCTGCTGGAGGGTGTGAACAGCCTGATCAAGGCGTGTGAGCCACCTCCGGGGACGCTCTACCAGTTCGCGGCCCGGATCGAGGACCTGGAGGACGCGCACAGGCAGGCCGTGGAGACGCTTCGCGCGTTTCATGTGCGGGTCAAGACGTACGAGGCGGATCTGATCGCTAAGCCGTGGAAGGTGACCTGATGTCGTACCGGATCAGTGACACCTACGACGCTATCGATCAGGGAATGCGGCTGCTGCGGCGGTCGATGAAAGGAATGCCGGAGCGGTACCGCTACATGAAGCACTACGACGAGTTGCGGCGGCAGGTGGCGGTGCTGCTGATCCTCCTTGAAGAGGCCACGCCGTGGATGGAGGAGACCGACAAGGCGAAGAAGGCGACGGCGCTCGCGAAGAGGTTGCGCGACACGGTCCGCTGACAACTGTTCGATGGAAAGGCCCGGGTTGGTGAATCCGATCCGGGCCTTTCTTGTCCCCAAAAGCAGGCAGAAGAGATCTCAATCGAATTGTCGAAGGTGGGTGTGGGAGATGGGTAAGCGCGTTCAGGGTTGGGAATGGCGGGTGGCGGGTTGGGCTGCTCGGCACCCGGGGTTCGTGGCGACTCCGGCGGCTGCGGCCGTGTCGCTGGTGGAGTTCGGGCCGGTGGGCACCGGTGGTGTGGTCGCGGGTGCGGTGGCGGCCGGTGTGGGTTGGTACCGGGGTCACCCGGATTCGTGGTCGCGGTGGGCGGCTCCCCGGTTGCGGGCGGTGCGTCGCCGGTGGCTGTCGCGGGCCTACCTCGGGCCGTGGTGGAGCCGGGTGACCGAGGCGTGCAACCTGGTGACGGTTCACCGGTCCACGGGTGTGATCAACGTGCCTCGGATCATCCGGGTCCGGTCGCATTCCCCGTCCACGGAGACGGTGTACGTGCGGCTGTTGCTCGGGCAGACGCCGAAGATGTGGGAGGAAGCCGCTGACGCCCTGGCCGTCGCGCTCGGGGCGGAGCGGGTGGGTGTCGAGCGGGTGCGTCCGCAGGTGATCGCGTTGGTGGTGCAGCGGTCGGAGCCGTTCACTGAGCCGATCATCCCGCCGGACCTGCTGGCCGACTCGGATGCGGTGGACCTGTCGCGGGTGTACCTGGGTGAGACCGAGCACGGTACCGACTGGTCCGCGCCGCTGATCGGGCAACACTGGCTTGTCGGTGGGGCCACCGGTTCGGGAAAGAACTCGGTGACGTGGATGGCGTTGCGGGCGTGCGCGCCGCTGATCCGTGACGGCCTGGTGCGCCTGCACGTGGTCAACCCCAAGGGCACCGAACTCAACGCCCTGCGGCCGGTGTCGCACCGGTACGCCGAGACCGACGGCGACATCGTGGAGGTCATCCAGGGTTTCTGGGCCACGATGCGCGACCGTAAGCAGGTCTTGGCGGAGCAGGGACGGCGCACGTTCGCCCTGTCACGCGAGACCCCGCTGGACGTCCTGGTCGTCGACGAGCTGGGCGCGGTGACCGGGTACGGGGATCGGTCCCTGACCAAGGGTGCTCAGGCGGCGTTGCCGCTGATCCTGTCGCAGGCGCGGGCGCTGGGCGGCAGCGTGATCGGTGCGCTCCAGGAACCCACCAAGGACGTGCTTCCGCAGCGTGATCTGTTCTCCCTGCGGGTGTGCCTGCGGACCACCTCGGCCGGACACGTCGACATGGTTCTCGGTGAGGACATGCGGCGTCGGGGCGCGCTGGCTGACGAGATCCCGAACGTGCCGGAGTCGGCCGGGATCGGCTTCGTGGTCAAGCAGCGTTCCCGTACCCCGGTGCGCGTCCGGGCGGCGTACTGCGATGACGCCGACATTGCCGAGCTGGTGCGAGTCGCGGGCTGGCCCGTCTCCGAGCTGACCACGGCAGGGAAGCGGTGACCGTCATGCGGCGCGACGACAAGGCCGCCCGGCAGCCTCGGCAGGTCCGCAAGCTGTCCCGGCGGCTGGAGGTGGCGCGGCAGCTTCACGACCTGGAGCAGGATGCCGCACTCGACATCGTGGACATCGAACGGCTGCGGGTGTCCGTGACTCGCTCGATGTGGTTCTTCCTCGCGGTCGGGTCGGTGTTCACCACCACCGGCGTTCACGACTTCCTCGCGGGCGACCTCACCCCGGCCGACCCGGTCTGGTGGGGCTGCTGGGGCGTGGAGCCGTGCCTGGTCGGCATCCTCATCACCGTTCTGCGCTGGGAAGCCGCGATGATCGCCCGGGGCATCGACATCGACTCCCGCGCGGTCGACTGGCTGAAACGGTTCCTGCTCGGCTCGACCCTGGTCATGAACGTGGTACCGGCGCTGTGGCCTCGGGAAGGCGGGATCAGCGCGGGCATGCTCGCCGCGCACATCATGGTTCCGGTCCTGGTGTTCTTCCTCGCCGAAGTCATGCCGATCGTCCAGGCGCGCTGTACCCAGGCACGCCGGGCCATCACCCTGACGGCGCCTGACAACGCCGACCCGGCCCCGGCTTCCTCGGCGGAAGTGCCGGCCACTGCCGCGTCCGTCGCTGCGCCGCCGGTCACCCCGCTGGCCCCGGTCGAGCGCCTGGCCGACCCGCGCACCCCAACGGCGGTTCCGGCTGCGGCGGTGGAGCTGGATGGGCTCGGTATCCCCGTGGCGATGCAGGCCCAGATCCGGCAACTCGTCGCGGACTCGGCCACTGCGGTCACCGCCGTCGACATCCAACGCGCCACGCGCCTGCCACTGCCGATCGCGGCACGGGTGGTCGACCGGCTCACCCCGGTCACCGCCAACGGCTACGCGCACTGACCGTCCCACACCCGTTCTGGCTCGCCGTGCTCCTCGACCCGCAGGGGCACGGCGGGCCTGTCTCCGGAGGGATTCCATGTCCTCACCTCCCCGTCCACCACAACCCGCACCCGTGGGCCATGACGCTGAGGCCGCGCTGACCCGGTGGATGCGGTCTCCGGCCTACAAGCAATGGCGCACCGGCGTCGAGAGCGTCAAAGGCTGCCTCCAGCCGGTCCGCCTCGTCGGCAAGTGGGAAGTTCGACACCTCGGCACCGGCGACCTCATCGCCTCCCGGCAGGGCAAAGTGTGGGCGTCCTGCGGTACCCGCCGCGCTGCGGTCTGCCCGACCTGCGCCGACCGGTACGCCGCTGACGCCTGGCACCTGATCCACGCGGGCATGTCCGGCGGCAAAGGCGTCCCGCAGACCGTGGCCCGGTCAACCCGCCTGTTCGTCACCCTCACCGCCCCCTCGTTCGGCGCTGTCCACAACCGGCCCGGCAAACGGCCTTGCTCCTGCGGACGCTGGCACCCCGACGGCTACCCGCTACTGGGCAGCCCGGTCAACCCGGACTCCTACGACTACACCGGGGCGGTGCTGTGGCAGGCACACTCCGGCAAGCTGTGGCACCGCTTCACCATCGCCCTACGCCGCGCTGCCGCCGCCGCTGGTGGCCTCACCGTCCGCGCCTCCGGCTCACACCTACGCATCTCCTACGCCAAAGTCGCCGAATACCAACGGCGGGGCCTGGTCCACTTCCACGCCGTCATCCGGGTCGACGGACCGGCCGGACCGGACTCACCACCACCGGCCTGGCTGACCCCCGACGTCCTGGCCGACGCGGTCCGTTCCGCGGCTTCCTCCGTCCGGGTCGACACCACCCGCCCCGACGACACACCCCTGCCCCTCGGCTGGGGCGCCCAGGTCGACGTCAAGGACATCACCGCCACCGACATCGACGTAGCCGACAACACCGGCGACGACGAGGACCAGGCCGTGGCCGACAACCGGCTAGCCGGCTACATCGCCAAGTACGCCACCAAGGGCACCGAAGCGACCGAGACCGGCGACCGCCGCATCCGCTCACAGACACACATCGACCTGCTCACGGTCTCCGACCACCACCGGGCCATGATCCAAGCCGCCTGGGACCTCGGCGGCCTCGATCAGTACGCCGACCTCAAGCTCCGCCACTGGGCGCACATGCTCGGCTTCCGGGGCCACTTCCTCACCAAGTCCCGGATCTACTCCACCACCTTCAAACAGCTCCGCGCTGAGCGTCAGGCCCACCAGCTCCGCACGGCACTCACCGACGCCGGACTGCCCGAGACCACCGACGTCCTGGTCGTCAACGACTGGCAGATCCTCGGCATCGGCTACGACACCCCCGAGCAACTCGAACTCGCCGCCGCGATCGGAGACCGCATCCGCGCCGCACGCCCGACACGGAAGGAACCCGAATGAACACCACCCCCACCACCGAACGGCTGTGGAGCGTGCGCGACGTGTCGGCCTTCCTCGGCATCCCCGTCGGCACCCTCTACCAGTGGCGACACCGCCGCATCGGCCCCCGCGCCTCCCGCGTCGGCCGACACCTCCGATACGACCCCGCCGACGTGCGGACCTGGCTCCACCAGAAAGCAGCCTGACCATGCCCATCGATGACCTCTGGTACCTCACCAAACGCGGACCGGACAAGAAGCGGCTCCCCGCCAAGCGGCACGGCCGGGGCAAACGCTGGCGGGTCCGCTACACCGACGCCGCTGGCGAGTCCCGAGAGAAGCTGTTCGAGCGCAAGACCGACGCGGAAGCCTTCGACCTGGAGTGCCGTTCGGGTGTCGCGGCGGAGGTGAAGGCCACGCGAGAGACCGACCGGCTGGTCTTCGCTGAGTACGCGCAGCGTTGGCGGGAGTCGCGTGAGTCGGGCTGGGCCACGGAGACACGGCGGCGCATCCCGCAGAACCTGCGGAAACACCTCTTGCCTGTCTTCGGCGAGAAGCCGATTCGCTCCATCAACCTGACCGATGTGTTGGCTTGGTTGGGCCGCCTCCTCGATGACGGGGTGCCGAAGACGTCGGTGAGTCTGTATTTCGGGTTGTTCAAGACCATCATGAACGCGGCCGTTATCGACAAGGTGATTCCCGACAATCCCTGCAACGGGGTGAAGCTCGCGCAGATCCTGCGTGGTCTTTCTCGGGTACCGAAGTGGGTTCCGACGAACGACCAGGTTCTCAGGCTCGCTGAGGTGGTGCCACGCCGATTCCGGGCTGCCATTTGGCTTGGAGCTGGGGAAGGGCTTCGCCTGGGTGAGGTGCTGGGTATGGAGGCTGGGCCTCGCTGCGCGGACTTCGACAGTGGTGACCTGCATGTCGTCCAGCAGTTGCGGCACTCGCCGGAGCATTTCGGTGGCTTCTACCTCTCGACGCCCAAAAGCGGTTCCATTGGCACCGTGGACCTGGACCCGGTGGTCGCTGAGGAGCTGGCCGACCACCTGAGCGAGGTCGGTCCCGTTGAGTTCGAGTTGCCCGACATCACCACGGGGGAGCGGCTGACTCGTCCTGTGCCCGTTCTGTTCACCTCGGCGCGAGGGAAGCTGCTGACCGACACCTATTGGGCGGAGTTGTGGGCGGACTGGCGCGAGGCTGCGGGATGGCCGAAGGGTGGCACGTTCCACTCCTTGCGCCACTTCTTTGCCACGACTCTTATGAGCAACGGCGTCGAGCCTCAGGAGGTGCAGAAGGCGCTTCGGCACGCCAACCTGCGGATCACGCTGGAGACCTACGTCCACTGGTTGCCGAAGAAGGACCGGCCGCGTGGCTTGGTCGGTGGCCTCCTGCGGCAGGCAGGCAGCGAGCGGCGGGAAGCTCCGACGAGCCAAGATCGGAACTGAGTTGTGCCCTCGTTGTGCCCGATGATCTTTGCTTGACGTTATCGCAGGTCATCGGGGGTGTGCGGTGGGCCGCCTGGGACTCGAACCCAGAACCTAAGGATTAAAAGTCCTCAGCTCTGCCATTGAGCTAACGGCCCTCGGGCCATCAGGCTACCCGATCACCCGCCTCCGGGTTGAGGTCCGCCCGTGGCCGCAGGAGCGACGCTATCGGCACAGGGCGTCGATCTGCATGTCGAAGTCGGGGAACTCCGCGCGTGCCGCCGCAATCACCTCGCCCGCCGACCGCCGACGATCCGGTGCGAACCGCTGCGCGATCTCGGTGAGACGCGAGTCCGGCTGCGGCTCGTGCTCGTGCTCCGGGTACTGCGCCGCCTCCCAGGGACCGAAGCCGTCCGCCAGCAGCCACAGGTAGCTTCCCAGGTCCTGCGCCACCACGCCCGTCTCGCCCTCCGAGCCGAGGAACACCACCGGTTGCCGCTCGATCGGCTCGTCGGCGCGTACCAGCCAGAATGCGGCGAGGCCGCCGGTGCCGTCCTGCCCGAAGACGCGGAACCCGGCCCCGTCCAGCTCGGCGTTGCCGGTCCAGGACCGCCACCAGTCGGTGGTCTCGTCCGGGTCCAGGAACTCCGTGTACGGCTCGAAGTCGACACCGGCTCCATCGCGGTAGTCGAAGTCCCCCGCATGTGCTTCGGCCAACGGGGCGGGCAGTCCACGACGGTCGTCTTCCACGCCAGCACCCTAACCACGACGACCGACATCCATTCGGCCCGCCGTCTGGGGTTCGACGCTGTGGAGCGGCTCGGCCGACTCCGGCGTGGTGACCACCACCCCGCTACCCCACCCGCACCGTCCTGGAGAGTTCACCACCACCGGCACCGGATGCGCGGCCACCCGGCCACCGGCGGTGGGGCGCGGGGTGCGGACGGTCAAGGCGCCGGACCGGCCCACCCTGACCGAACGGCCCATACCCGGTCGGGCATACCCGAGCGGGCGCGCTTTCCGCCGCCCGGCGGTCGCTTATCGAAACCCTCTCACCTCAGCAGACTCGTCTCTCGACGGGACAAGCGGGGGAGAGGGGCGGTACCGGTGAGCAGAGCCGTGGCCACGCAAGACGTCGCGCAGCTTCCTGAGCTGCCGCTACAGCGTCAGTGTCCGTACCAGCCGCCGGCGGAGTATCGGGAACTGCGGGATCGCGGGACGGTCAGCCGGGCGCGGCTGTACGACGGCCGACCGGTCTGGGTGGTCACCGGGTATGCGGCGACCCGGACGATCCTGGCCAGCCCGGACACCAGTGTGGACGTACGGCAGCCGACCATGCCGCTGCCGGTGCCCGGCATGGCGGGGCTGCGGCAGAGCGGTTCGGCGACCATCGAGGCGTTGCTGCGGACCGATCCGCCGGAGCACTCGCGGCAGCGACGGGCGGTGCTGCCCAGCCTGACCTTCAAGCGGATCAGCGCCTGGGAGCCGGAGATCGTCCGGTACACCGACGCCTACCTGGACCGGATGCTGGCCGACTCGCCACCGGTGGATCTGCTCGACGTGTTCGCCAAGCCGCTCGTCGCGGAGGTACTGGGCCGGCTGCTCGGGGTGCCGGGGGCGGACGTCGAGCACTTCCAGACGCTGACCTACAAGCGGTTCAACCCGGTCCGGTCGATGACCGGCTACCTGACGCACCTGCTCACCGACGGTCGGGACGACCTGCGGGACGGCCAGTTGCGTGATCTGGTCGAGCGGATCGACGGGGGTGAGCTGACCGTCGAGGAGGCGGCCGGGTTGGGCATCGCCATCGTGCTGGCCGGGCAGGACATCACCGTCAACACGCTGGGCATGAGCGTGCTCGCGCTGCTCGCCGAGCGTACCCAACTCGACCTGCTCCGGGCCGAGCCGCAGCGCTGGCCGGACGCGGTCGAGGAGTTGCTGCGGTACCTGTCGCTCACCGGCGCCACGGTCCGCGTCGCCACCGCCGACCTGGAGGTGGACGGCGAGCTGATCCGGGCCGGTGAGGGCATCGTGCTGCTGCTTCCCGGGGCCAACCGGGACGCGGAGCGGTTCGCCCACCCCGATGTGCTGGACGTGCGGCGGGCCGCGCGCGGTCATCTGACCTTCGGCTTCGGCATCCACCAGTGCGTCGGCCAGCACCTCGGGCGGTTGGAGCTGCTGATCGCGTTGCGGGCCCTGTTCACCCGGATCCCCGGGCTGCACCTGGCCGTACCGGTCGAGCAGATCCCGGTCAGGCAGGGCGTGGTGTTCGGGCTCGGCCGGCTGCCGGTGCGGTGGTGACCGATGACGGTCCTGCTCACCGTCGCGGTGGAGCGCTGTCTCGGCGCGGGCCACTGCGTCCGGCTCGCGCCGGAGGTGTTCGACGAGGACGACCACGGGACGGTCGTGCTGCTGGTGGCCGAGCCGGAGCCGGATCGGGTCCCGGCCGTACGGGAGGCCGCGCAACTGTGCCCCAACCGAGCGATCTCGATTCAGACGACTCAGCAGGAGCGTGAACGGTGACCAGCTTCAGTGCCCGGATGGAGGTCAACGTCGCCCGGTTCGGCGAGCGGACCGCGTTCACCTACGTGGCCGACCCGATGCGCGACGACGCCCCGATCAACTACTCGTACGCCCAGATCCACGACGCGGCCCGTCGGGTCGGCGCGCTGCTTCAGGACCGGTTGGACGCCGGTGACCGGGCGATGCTGCTCTACCCGCCGGGTCCGCAGTTGGCCCTCGCCGTCCTCGGCTGCCTGTACTCCGGGGTGATCCCGATCGTGGTGCCGGTGCCGGACGGGCAGCAGCACCGCAGCCAGCGACTGACCGCGATCGTCCGCAACGCGCGGGCCGCCGCCCTACTCACCGAGGAACGGGTGGCCGGTGACGTGGCCGCCTGGGCGGAGGCGGCCGGGGTGGGCGACCTGCCGTGCCTGGTGACCGACGCGACCGCGCTGCCCGACGTCGGGCGGTTCCGCGCCCTGCCCGACGACCCGGACCGGATCGCCTTCCTCCAGTACACGTCCGGGTCCACCAGCCAGCCCCGGGGCGTGGTGGTGACACACGGCAACCTGGCCGACAACGCGGGGGTGTACCAGCGCATCCTCGGTGCGCCGTCGGACGCCCGGCACGGCGGCTGGCTGCCGATGCACCACGACTTCGGCCTGATCGGGCTCTTCCTCTCCCCGCTGTACGTCGGCAGCACCACCGTGCACATGCCCGCCTCGGTGTTCCTGCGACACCCGCAGAGCTGGCTGTTCCTGGTCGACCGCTTCGACGTGCAGATCTCCCCGGCACCCAACTTCGCCTACGAGATGTGCCTGAACCGGATCGCCGAGGAGAGGCTGGCCGGTCTGGACCTGTCCCGCTGGCGGGTGGCGGTCAACGGCGCCGAACCGGTCCAGGCGAGCACGTTGGCCCGCTTCCGCGACCGGTTCGCGCGCTACGGACTGCGGCCGGAGGCGATCGGCCCCGGCTACGGGCTGGCCGAGGCGACGCTGGCGGTCTCCTGCGCTGGGCAGTACCGACTCCCCCGGATCACCCGCGTCGACGCCGCGCACCTGGGCCGGGGGCGGGCCCGACCGGTCGGGCCGGAGGCCGACGAGGCGACCCGTGACCTGGTCGGCTGCGGCACGACGTCCGAGATGGACATCCGGATCGTCGACCCGGAGCGCCACGTGCTGCTCCCCGACGGCGAGGTCGGTGAGATCTGGCTGCGCGGCCCGGGTGTCGCCCGGGGCTACTGGGAGAACCCCGAGGCCACGGCCGCCGTCTTCGACGCGGGGACCGCCTGTGGCGAGCGCGGTTTCCTGCGCACCGGCGACCTCGGGGTACGCCTCGACGACGAGCTGTACATCTCCGGGCGGATCAAGGAACTGCTGATCATCCGGGGTCGCAACCTGTACCCGCAGGACCTGGAGGCCGAGGCGCGCGCGGTGCACCCCGCGCTGGCACTCGGGGTCGGTGCCGCGTTCAGCGTGCCGGTGCCCGAGGAGCAGGTGGTCCTGGTGCACGAGGTGCGGGCCGGGCGGGCGACGCCGGAGGAGTTGGCCCGGATCTCGGCGGCGGTGCGGCACCGGCTGTCCCGCGAGTTCGGGGTGGAGGCGAGCGTGCTGCTGGTCCGCCCGGGCGGGGTGTCCCGGACCACCAGCGGCAAGATCCAGCGGGTCGCGGTCCGTCGTGCCTTCCAGGAGGGCTCGCTCGTCGGCACGTACGCCGACCTCACTCCGGAGGTGCGCGCCCACCTGGACGCCGCCGACCGGGACCGGGAGCTGGCCGGGGTGGCCCGATGAGCGCCGTCACCACCTCGCCGGGCCTGCTGGACGCCGTCCTGGCCACGGCCGGGCCGTTCCGGCCGGACCGGGTCGCCGAGCTGGACCGGACCGAGACGTTCCCGACCGACGCCGTCCGGCTGCTGGACGAGCTGGGGGTGCCCGACTGGTACGTGCCGGCGCGCCTCGGCGGCGCGTTGACCGATCACGCGCAGCTCGTCGAGGTGGTCCGGACGATCGCCCGGCACGACCTGACCGCCGCGATCGCGCACGCCAAGACCTATCTGGGTGCGGTCTGCGTCTGGGTGGCCGGTGACCCGGAGCGGGCCGAGCGGCTCGGTACGCGGATCCGGGCCGGTGCGGTGGTCTCCTGGGCACTGACCGAGCGTGGGCACGGCAGCGACCTGGTGGCCGGTGAGCTGACCGCCACCGAGTGCCCGGACGGATACCGGTTGGACGGCGAGAAGTGGCCGATCAACAACGCCACCCGGGCCGAGACGATCTGCGTGCTCGCCCGCACCTCGGCCGACGGCGGGGCACGCGGCCACAGCCTGTTCCTGGTCGACAAGGACCGGCTCACCCCGGGCAGCTTCCGGACGCTGCCGAAGGCGCGTACCCACGGCATCCGGGGCGCGGACATCAGCGGCATCTCGTTCGACGGTGCGGTGGTGCCGACGCAGGCGCTGGTCGGGCGGCCCGGCGCGGGCCTGGAGATCGTGCTCAAGGCACTCCAGTTGACCCGGGTGATGGCGGCCGGGCTCTCGCTCGGCGCGGTCGACCACGCCCGGGAGCTGACCCTGCGATACGTGCGGGAGCGGGAACTCTACGGTCGTCGGCTGATCGAACTGCCGCACGTGCGGCGCGGCTTCGGGGAGATCTCCGCCGCCGCGCTGGTGGCCGAGTCGGTGGTGCTGTTCGCCGGGCGGGCGGCCGGTGCGCTACCCGGCGAGATGAGCGTCTACTCGGCGGTGGCGAAGGCGCTGGCACCGACCCTGGTCGACGAGGCGATCGCGCGTTGCGGCGAGTTGCTCGGTGCCCGCGCGTTCCTGACCACCGTGTACGCCGACGGCGCGTTCCAGAAGCTGGAACGGGACCACCGCATCGTGGGCATCTTCGACGGCAACACCTTCGTCAACCGACACTCGCTGATCACCCAGTTCCCGCGTCTGGTGGCCGGGTGGCGGCAGCGGGTCCGGGACGTCGCCGGACTGCGCGGCGTCGAGATCGGCGCGCCCACCGACCCGGGTCGCCTGGAGCTGTTCTCCCGCGCCGGATGCAGCCTGGTGCAGAGCCTGCCGTTCCTGGTCGAACAGATCCGCGCCACGGCGCCGGAGAGCGTGCTGGGGCTCGCCGCGCACGTCCTGGACTCCGCCGAGCGGCTGCACGACGAGATGGCGGCCCTGCCGCCGCAGGGCGTGACGGCCGGGGTCGAGGCGTTCGAGCTGGCCCGACGGTACGAGTGGTGCCTGGCCGCCGCCGCCGTACTGCACCGGTGGTCCGCCGAGCCCGCCCGGCCGGAACTGGCCGCCACGTTGGCCCTGGTCGTCGGTCGCCTCGGCGGTCTCCGGCCCGATCCCGCCGCCTTCGACCGGCTCACCGACGACCTCAAGGAGCTGTCATGACGGCCCCCGCCCGGCTGGACGAGCTGGAACACCTGCTCGGCGACCCGTCCGACGACGGCAACCCGACCGGCGCCGCCGCCGCGCTGGCCGCCGACGAGAAGGACGAGGTGTTCGACACCGCCGAGCGGGCCCTCGACGCGTACTGCCTCAACGCCGAGTTCGTGCCGCGCCGCCACGGCGGGCGGTTGGCCGGGGCCGACGACCTGATCCAGGTGCTGCGCACGGTGTTCCGGCGGGACCCGTCGCTGGGCCTCGGCTACGGCGTCAGCTCGTTCATCTCGTCGGTCAACGTGTGGGCCGCCGGCTCGCCGACGCAGACCCGCTGGGTCGCCGACACGCTGCTGTCCAACCAGAAGATCGCTTCGGCGTACCACGAGCTGGCGCACGGCAACGACTTCTCCCGCGCCGAGTTCGCGGCCCGGCCGGGCACGACCGGTGGGTGGCGGTTGACCGGGCGCAAGGAGGTCGTCACCAACGTCACGCGGGCACGCGGGCTGGTGCTGCTGGCCCGTACCGACGAGCGGCCGGGCAGCCGCAGCCACTCGCAGATCCTGGTGGACAAGCAGACCGTGCCGGACGGCGCGGTGCGTGACCTGGCCCGCTACCCGAGCGTGGGGATGCGCGGTGTGCAGTTGGGCGGCATCGAGTTCACCGACTGCCCGGTGGACGACGCGGCGGTGGTGGGTCGGCCCGGTCAGGGCATCGAGACCGCGCTGCGCTCGTTCCAGCTCACCCGCACCGCGATCCCCAGCATGCTCGCCGGTGTCCTCGACTCGGGCCTGCGGTCGACCATGGACTTCGCCGCCGACCGGCACCTCTACGGGCACCGCGTCGCCGACCAGCCCGAGGTGCGGCGGCTGCTCGTCGACGCGTACCTGGATCTGCTGATCTGCGACAGCCTCGGGCTGGTCGCGGCCCGCGCGCTGCACCTGCTGCCCGGCCAGACCAGCATGTACGCCTCCGCGGTGAAGTACCTGGTCGCCAAGCGGCTGATGGACTCGATGCACCAGCTCTCCCTGGTCCTCGGGGCGCACTTCTACCTGCGTGAGGGCCGGTACGCGATCTTCCAGAAGCTGCTGCGCGACCTGGCCCCGGCCGGGTTCGGGCACGCCGCCCGCGTCGCCTGCCTGGGCACCATGCTTCCCCAGGTACCGCTGCTGGCACGGCGCGGCTGGGTGCACCCGGAGCCGGCCGACCCGGCGCTGTTCCGGATCGGCGAGGAGCTGCCCGAGCTGCCGTTCGACCGGCTGCGGGTCTCCGCCGGTGGGCTGGACGGCCTGGCCGGGTCGCTGGGCGCGGCCGTCGACCGGCTCGATGCCGGGCCGGAGCAGCAGCGGCTCCGTCTGGTGGCCGAGCAGTTCCGGGCCGAACTGCGTGACCTCGCCGAGGCGGGAGCCGCGCTGCACCCCTCGGACCTGGGCGTGGACGCCCGCGTCGAGGTGCTCGACCTGCCCGCCCGGTACGCCACCGTGCTCGCCGCCTCGGCCTGCCTGAACGTCTGGCTGGCCCGCGACGACGGCCCGGCCTGGGTCACCGCGGCACTGGACCGGCTGGCCCGCAGCCTCGGCCGTGCCGGCGACGACCGCGCCGGCCGCCACCGCGAGCCGCTCTATCAGGAACTGGCCGCCCGGCACGCGGAGCGACGCAGCTTCGACCTGTCCCGCCGGGCGTTGCCGGGGTGACCCGGGAGCCAGTCCGCACCGCCAACCATCCGAGGAAGGAAACCCACATGGCATCCAACGCCGAGGGCGCGGGCGACCTGCGTTCCTGGTTGACCCGCTGCGTCGCGGAGTACCTGCGCCGGCCCGAGGACGAGATCGACCCCAGCGTCCGCCTCGCCGAGTACGGCCTGGACTCGGTCTACGCGCTCGCCCTCTGCGGCGACATCGAGACGCACCTGGACATGCGGCTCAGCGAGACCCTGGTCTGGGACCACCCGACCATCGACGAACTGACCGCGCACCTCACCGAGCTGATCGCCGAGCAGCAGCCCGCGGGTGCCCGGTGACGACCATCGAGGCGGTCTCCGCCCATCTCCCGTCGACGGTCGTACCGATCGAGGAGATCGGTGCCCGACTGGCGATGGACCCGAAGCAGGTGGCGACGTTCCGCCGCTTCTACGGCCTGTCCGAGGTGCGCTACGACCCGGACGGCGACCTGGCCCAGATGATGATCAACGCGGCCGGCAAGCTGACCGCGCTGACCGGACGCGAGAGCCAGGTCAGGTACGTGCTCCAGGCCCGCACCCTGCAGACCGTGGCGCCGTACCCGGAGAACCCGCTGCACCAGGTCCGCACCGCGCTCGGTCTGGAGCACGCGGTGTCGTTCGCGGTCACCCAGCACGCCTGCGCGTCGGGGCTGCTCGCCGTGCACCTCGCCGGTGAACTGCTGGCCGCCGACGGTGACCCGGACGCGTTGGCCCTGGTCTTCGCCGGGGAGAAGGCGTTCACTCCCACCGCGCAGCTCATCCCGAACACCACCTTCATGGGCGAGGGCTCGGCCGCCGTCCTGGTCGGCCTCGGCGGCGGCCACGACCGGCTGCTGGGCTACGCCACCCGGACGTACGGGCAGTTCAACGCCGGGCTGCGGATGGACGCCGCACGGGCCGCCGAGTTCGAGGCGATCTATCAGGACGGTCTCGCCGAGGTGGTCCTGGCGGCGGTGGAGAAGGCCGGTGTCGCCCTCTCCGACGTGGACCTGATCCTGCCGCACAACGTGAACCGGCTCTCCTGGGTCCGGCTGTGCAAGCAGCTCGGCTACCCGGTGGACCGGGTGCTGCTGGACAACGTCGCCTCGACCGGCCACTGCTTCTGCGCCGACTCCTTCATCAACTACCAGACGGCCCTGGAACTGGAGCGGCTCGCGCCGGGCGACCGCTACCTGATGGTCGCCGTCGGACTCGGCGCGACCTTCTCCGCCATGGTCTTCGAGCACTAGGAGGCATGATGACCACACCGTTCATACCCCGGCTCAAGACCGCGGTGACCGGCGGCCCGGACGCGCGTTTCGTCTTCCTCGGCAACTTCGAGGTGGAGGACGTGTGGGGCGAGGACGAGCCGGGCCTGCCCCGGATGGCGTTCGGCACCGGCAGCGCGGTGGTGAACCGGATGGACGAGTTCGCGCTGCTGCTCGCCGGTCCGGGTGACCGGGTGCTGCTCAAGGCCGCCCCCGATCCCGACTACCTGGCTTTCCTCACCGGCCTGGGCGTCGAGCTGCCGGAGATCCACACCGTCTCGGCGCAGAACCCGCAGCACACCGTCAGCCAGGACGTACTCGCCGACGAGGAGCTGCTGGGCCGGATGGCGCAGTGGGCGGAGCAGGGCGCGTACCTGTCGGTGCACGGCGTCTCGGTGCTGGAGGAGGAGATCGCCGCCCGCACCGGCGTCCGGATCGCCGGCAGCTCCGCGCAGACCTGCAAGGCGGTCAACAGCAAGGTCTACAGCCGCCAGGTCGCCGACGAGGTGGGCCTGCGGCAGCCGGCCGGTCGGGGCTGCGTCACGATCGCCGAGTGGTCGGCGGCGGTCGCCTGGGCCACGGAGGCACTGGCCGCCGGCCGCCGGGTGGTGGTCAAGGACGCGTACGGGGTCTCCGGCAAGGGCATCGTCGTGGTCGACGACCCGCGTCGGCTGGACCAGATGGACCGGATGGTGAGCCGCAAGGCGCGCACCACCGGCTCCGACCGGGTCGCCCTGGTGGTGGAGGAGTTCGTGGCCAAGCGGGCCGACCTCAACTACCAGATGACCGTGGGGCGCGACGGCGACGTCCGGTTCGACTTCGTCAAGGAGGCGATCACCGAGTCCGGCGTGCACAAGGGACACCGCATCCCGGCCCGGCTGGACGCGCGCCAGGAGGCGGAGATCCGGGAGGCGGCCCGGCTGCTCGGCGAGCGGCTGCACGCCGACGGCTACGTCGGGGTGGTCGGCGTGGACGCGATGGTCGGCGACGACGAGCGCCTCTTCCCGGTCACCGAGATCAACGCCCGCAACAACATGTCCACCTACCAGCTCCCGTTGCAGGAGCGCTTCGTTCCCGCCGGTTGGGTGGCACTGGCCCGGCAGTACCCGCTGCGGCTGCCCGAGCCGCTGCCGTTCAAGCGGCTGGACCGGGCGCTCGGCGACGTCCTGCTCACCCGGGCCGGCGAGGAGGGCGTCCTGGTGAACAACTTCGCCACGGTCAACGCCGCGGCCGGTGGCGACGGCGGCTTCGACGGCCGGCTCTACGCGCTGGTCATCGCCCCGACCGAGGAGCGGGTCCGCCAGCTCGACGAACACGTGGCCGGCGTGGTCGCCGGCCTGACCGAAAGGACCGGATCATGACCGCCGAGCACGACGTGCAGGGCATCGGCATCACCGAGTTGGCCGAGCGTTTCGGCACGCCGATGTTCGTCTACGACGGCGAGCAGTTGCGGCGGCAGTACCAGGGCCTGCGGGACCGGCTGCACCCCGCCGTGGACATGTTCTTCTCGCTGAAGGCCAACCCCAACCTGTCGGTCTGCGCGGTGCTGCACGGCTACGGCGCGTGCGCCGAGGTGTCGTCGCTGACCGAGCTGATCACCGCGCGGCGGGCCGGGGTGGCACCCCGGGACATCATCTTCCTCGGGCCCGGCAAGAGCCGCGACGAGCTGGCAGCATGCCTGCGCGAGCAGGTGTACGCGGTGGTCGTCGAGTCCTTCGGCGAGCTGGAACTGCTCAACGAGGTGGCCGCCGAGCACGACGTCGTGGCGCCGGTCGCGCTCCGGGTCAACCCGGAGTTCGCGGTCAAGGGCGGCGGGCTGACCATGGGCGGCAAGCCCCGACAGTTCGGCATCGACGAGGCGCAGCTCATCGCCGCGCCCGACCTGGGCGCGTTCCCCCACGTCCGGGTGATGGGCGTGCACGCCTACCTGGGCACGCGGATCCTCAGCGAGGAGGTCATCGCCGAGAACACCGCGCGGATCCTGGACCTCGCCGAGCGGCTCGCGCAGCGGCACGGCTTCCCGCTGGAGATGGTCGACATCGGCGGCGGGCTGGGCGTGGCGTACTTCGAGGGTGAGACCGACCTCGACCCGGCCCTGGTGGCCGAGCGGGTCAACCCGGTGGTCGAGGCGTTCCGCGACCGGCATCCGGACACCCGCGTGATCATGGAGTTGGGGCGGTACCTGACCGCGCCCGCCGGCGTCTACGTGGTGGGCGTCCGCTACGTCAAGGAGTCGATGGGCCAGCGCTTCGCCGTCGCCGACGGTGGCACCAACCACCACATGGCGGCCGTCGGCACCGGCTCCTTCGTCAAGCGCAACTACCCGATGGTCCTGCTCAACCGTCCGGCCGAGCCGGCCGTGGCGGAGTGGCAGGTGACCGGCCCGCTCTGCACGCCCAACGACACCATCGGCAAGAACGTGCCGCTGCCGACGGTCCGTCCCGGCGACCTGATCGGGGTGCTGCGCTCCGGCGCGTACGGGCCGACCGCCTCCCCCGTGCACTTCCTCAGCCACGGCTATCCCGCCGAGGTGCTGGTCCACGAGGGACACGCCTACCTGGTCCGGCACCGGGACGACCCGGAGGACCTGCTCAGCCGACAGCCGACGCACGACGAGCTGGCCGCACCGGCCCGGCTCGTGTCGACCGTCACCAGCAACGGACACCCCTCGAACGAAAGGATTCGTGTGTCATGACCGAGACGATTGTGCAGGGGCAGCCCCAGGCGCCGGTGGTGGACGAGGCCGTGGTGGCCAGCGTCCGTACCGCGCTCGCCGCCGTCCTCAAGCGGGACGCGGCGACCATCACCCCGGACACCCGGCTCTTCGACGACCTCGGGCTGGACTCGACCAGCGTGCTGGAGCTGCTGCTCGAACTGGAGAACGAGCTGGGCGCCGAGTTCGACCCGGACGACCTGGAGCAGCGGCACTTCGAGAGCGTCACCACCCTCTCCGAGTACGTCAACGAGCACGTGAGCCGCTGACCGTGTTCACCACAGTCGCACCACGGCTAGCCGCCGACCGGACCGGCCTCCTGCGGGAGCTGCCGGTCCGGTCGGCGGCGTCCGCCGACCGTACCTTCCGCGGCAACGGGCCGATCGAGGACGACGGCCTGGACCGCTACCTCGCCGACATGGTGGGCGCCTACGGTCGTTCCTACGACCCGGAGTTCCTCGCCCGGGCCCAGGTCACCTCGTACACCACGATGGCCTCGACGGTGGTGGCCGAGCTGACTCCGGGCGTGGACGCGCTGGGGCGGATCGTCCTCGCGTTCGCCACCCCGGACATCGACTCCCGGGCCTCGGCCGGGTGCTACCTGGTCGAGGCGGCACCCGGCCGCCCGACCGTGTTCTGCGTCAGCGACCAGGGCGTCACCGCTCCGTTCACCGCACTGCGGCTGGCCGCCGACCACCTGCGCGACGCGGCAGCCGACGCCCGTACCGCACTGGTCGTCCTCGACCAGCGCAACCTCCCGTGGGAGGTGGCGGCGACCGAACGGGTACCGGCCGAGGACGTCGCGGTGGCGTACGCCCTCCGGCCGACCGCGCCCGGCGAGGCCGGGGTGCTGCTCGCTCAGCGCACCGGGGTCGACCCGACGGCGGCAGCGGCGCTGCTGGTCGACGTCCTGGACGAGATCCGGGCCTACGACGAGCGACCGTTCGCGCTGGTGGCCGGGTACGACGTGCCGGTCACCGCCGAGGCCGCGCGGCGGGCCGAGCGGGTGCACCGGGTCGCACCGGGCGCGCTCTGCACCGGCATCTGGACCACCGCCCGGCGTCTGACCGGCCGGACCGTGCTGGTCGAGTACGACCCGGTGCTGCGCTACCTCAACGTGCTCGCCTGGGACCCGACGTGGTGACCGCGCAGACGGTGGTCACGCCGGCCGACTGCCGGACGATCGCCCGGCGGGACGGACTGGTGGCGGGCTGGACGGCGCTGGTGACCGCGACCGGCGCACCGGAGACGGTGCACGGGCCGCGCGGACACGGGCTGTGCCCGCCCGGGTGGCAGCCCCGGTCCGGCGGGATGGACGACCGACCCGCCGGGTGGGTGCTCGGCCTGACCTGGATGCGGCTCGGCGTCTCGCAGTGGCTGCTCGACCAGGCCAGGGAGTACCTGACCGGCCGGACCTCCGGTGGCGTGCCACTGATCCAGCAGCAACTGGTCCAGGGCAGCCTCGCCGAGATCGTCACCGAGCAGCAGGGCGTCGCCGCGGTCCTCGACGCGCTGGAGCACGACCCGGACCCGTCCCTCGCCGCGTACCTGCACCGGCAGCTCACCGACGCCGACCGCGCGTCGCTGCGGCTGCTCGGTGCCGGCGGCTTCCTCACCGACGGGCCGGGCGGGATCGCGCACCTGTCCGAACTGCTGGCCGACGCGTACCTCGACGGAGTTGACCATGGCGATCATCGAGCCGGATGACCGGCTGCGCGTGCTGCGCGAGCACGCCCGGGAGTGGGCCGCCGAGCTGCGGCCGTACGCCTTCGAGCTGGAACGCGACCCGGACACCGTCTACCGGCACCTGGACCTGCCCGCGGTGAACTACGTGGGCAAGACGATGATCCCCGCGCACCTGCAACCGGACCCGATGCGGATCGGCAGGTACACGTACTACGGCAGCACCGCCGTGGAGCGGGTGGTCGCCGCCGAGGAGATCGCCTTCGGCGACGCCGGGATGTTCCTCGCCTCGCCGGGCGCCTCGCTCTCCGGCGTCCTGGTCGGGATGCTCGGCGACGAGGCCCAGCAGGAGTGGTACTTCGAGCGGGTGCGGTCGCGTCCCACCTGGACGTTCTTCGCCCTGACCGAACCGGCGCGCGGCTCGGACGCGATGTCGCTGAGCACGCGGCTCCGCAGGGCGTCGGACGGGTCGGCGACCCTGCACGGCGAGAAGCGGTACGTCGGCAACGCGACCCGCGCCGAGGTGGGCACGGTCTTCGCGCGTACCGGCTCGGGGCCGCTCGGGGTGGTCGCGGTGCTGGTGGAGACGTCGGCCCCCGGCTACCACGCCCAGGCGCTGGACACCGTCGGTCTACGCGGCGCGCAGATCAGCGCGATCCGCCTCGACGGCGTACCGGTGGCACCCGGCCGGGTGCTCGGCGCCCACCTGCCGGCCTCGGCACGCGGGATGTGGAGTGCGCTGCGGACGTTCAACCTGCTGCGCCCCGGGGTGGCCGCCATCGCGTTGGGGATCGCCCGAGCGGCCATCGAGTATGCTCGATCGCAGTCCGGACGGGGTCGGGACGAGCTGGACCGGCTGGGTCATCGCGTGCACACCACACGCCGACTGATCCTGCGCGCCGCCCACGAGGTGGACCGGGACGCCCGCAACGGCTACTACGCCTCGGCCGCCAAGGCGCAGGCCGCCCAGCTCGCCGAGGAGGCCACCCAGCAGGCGTTGCGGATCCTCGGCCCGGGTTCCCGGTTCGAGCATCCCTGGCTGGACAAGCTGGCCCGCGACGCTCGGGGGGTCGAGTTCATGGAGGGCACCCGCAACATGCAGCGGCTCACCGTGTGTCACGCACTGACCAAGGGCAGGTTCGACGATGACTGAGTACCGCCGCCAGGTGCTGCGCCAGGCCTCGCCGATGGTTCTCGGCGACCTGGTGGGCGTGCTGGTCCCGCTCGTGGTGGTCGCCCTGATGAGCCGGATGGGCGACGACGCGCTCTACATCCGCTCGCTGTTCACCCCGATCATGTTCGTGATCATCGCCCTGCACGCCGGGCTCGCCGTACCGAACCAGGTCGCCTCGGCGCTCAGCGGTGACGACGCCGACAGCCGCATCCGGGCGCTGGCCGGGTTCGCCCGGATCGGTGCCGTGGCGTCGGTCGTGGTGTTGCTGCTGCTCGGTCTCGCCGCACCCGGGATGGGCCGGTTGTTCGGGGTCGACCCGGTGGCGCAGAGCGACTTCGTGTGGTTCGTCCGGTGGGTCTGTCTGGCCGCGCTGCTCGGGCTCGGGTCGGTGCTCTGCGGGGCCACCCTGCGCGGTGCCGGACGTCCCCGGGAGGGCGCCGCGGTGCTGCTCGCCGCCGCCGCCGTGGAGATCGTCGGCGTGGCCGCGCTCGGCCTGCCCGGCGGTCTGGGCCTGGGCCTGTGGTCGGTGCCGATCGCCATCGCCGCGTCCGGCGTGGTCGGCAGCGCGCTCGGCGGCTACCTGCTGTGGCGTACCCGGGTGTGGCAGCCCGGCGCGTCCCTGACGTGGCGACCCGACCTGCTCGGCCTGCTGGCCGGCGTGGGCCTGCCGGTCTTCGCCTCGTACGTGGCGATCTTCGCCAGCAACTTCGCGCTGACCTGGGTGGTGAGCGCCTTCGGCGCGACCGTGGTCTCCGGCTTCGCGGTGGCGTACGTGGTGCAGAGCGTGGTGATCGTCGCCGGGGTGGCGATCGGTGCAGCCACCGCGATCGTCGCCAACCAGTACCGGGGTGCCGGGGAGAGCCACCGGATGCCCGGCGTGCTGCGCGCCGGCCTCCAGGTGACCGCCGCGTTCTACGTGGTCTGCGCCCTGCTGGTCTGGACCGGCCGGGACTGGCTGGCCCGGGTGACCGCCGCCGATCCGGCGGTGGCCACCGAGGCGTCCCGCTACCTCGGCATCGTCGCGCCCACCTTCGTGCTGATGGGGCTGGTCCTCGCCGCGCTCACGGTGTTGGAGCAGGTCGGCGGCGGGCCGCTCGCGATCGCCCTGAACGTCGTCTACTTCGGCGGCATCGTGGCGGTCGGCGGCTACCTGGCCCGGTCCGCCGGTGGACCCGAGCCGCTGTACTGGACGATCGCGATCGCCAACCTGCTCGGCATCGCCGCCGTCTTCGCCACCGTCGTCTTCGTCCGTCGGCGAGCGGGCACCGCGACCACGAAAACCACCGACCACGACCAGGCAGCGAAGGAGGCGGCGGCATGGCGCGAATGACCCGGCAGGCGGTACGCATCGACGGCGAGCGGGGCGTGCTCGCCCCCGCCACCCTGGGACAGCGCAGCATCTGGGTGGACATCGACCGGCAGATGCCGGACACCTCCTTCTACAACTCGACGGTCTTCACCCCGGTGCCCGAGGGGGTGGACCTGCCGGGTGTGCTCACCGCGCTGGGTGCCCTGGTCCGCCGACACGAGGCGCTGCGCACCCTGTTCCACCGGGACCCGGACGGGAACCTGATGCAGCAGGTGACGGCCGCCGGTGAGCTGCCGGTGGAGATCTGCGAGGCCACCGCCGAGGACCCCGATCCACGGGCGCTCGTCGACGACCTGGAGGCACGGGTCCGGGGGCACCGGTTCGACCACACCACCGAGTGGCCGATCCGGCCCGCCGTCGGTGTCCTGGACGGCGCGCCCCGGGTGGTCATCACCTGTGTGTCGCACGCGGCCACCGACTACCTGGGCACCCGGGTGATCGGCAGCGAACTGGCCCGGCTGCTGGTCGGCGAGGAGCTGCCACCGCCCGCGATGCAGCCGGTCGAGTTGGCGGAGTTCGAGCGGAGCGAGCCGGGACGGCGGGTCCAGGAACGCTCGCTGGCCTACTGGCGGGAGCAACTGGCGAGCGCCCCGTCGGCGATCTTCCCGCCCCGCGAGCCGGAGGACCCCCGGTACGCCGTCGTCACGCTCGACTCCAGCGCGGTCAAGCTGGCCCTGGAGGCCCTCGCCACCCGCTACGCCACCGGCAGCTCGGTCGTGCTGCTCACGGCCACCGCGAAGGTTCTCGGCCGACGTACCGGTCACGGCCGGGTGCCGATGACCCTGATCGCCGGCAACCGGCACCGGGCGGAACTGCGGGGCTACGTCGGCAACCTGGTGCAGGACGTGCCGGCCACGGTCGACGTCTCCGCCGAGGACTTCGCCGTGCTGGTCAAGAGCTGCTGGGGTACGGCCGTGAAGGCGTACCGGAGCGGGATCAGCGACCGGCAGGAGATCAGCGCGCTGCGCGGCACGCTGGCCGCGACGGCCGATCCGTCCTGCTACTTCAACGACCTGCGACAGGCCGGGCCGGACACGGGCCGGACCGAGGAGGTGACCGCCGAACGGCTGCGTGGCGCGCAGGCGACCAGCCGACTCACCTTCCGTCCCGGGTACGAGACGGACGAGTTGACCTTCTTCCTCAAGGTGATCGAGGACGGGCCGGACCGGCTGGAGTTGACCGTACGCGCCGACACCACCCGCCTCGGCCGCGACGACGCCGCCGGGATCCTGCGGGAGATCGAGGAGTTGCTGGTGGCGGAGGCGGCGCAGGAACGGGTCCTGGCGGCGACCGGGACACCGTGATGCGTCTCGACGGAATCGTCCACGTCTGGCGGATACCGCTGGGCCGTCCACTCGTCGGTGATCCCGATCCGGCCCACCTGCTGGACCCGCACGAGCGTCGCCGGGCCGACCGGCTCGGCGACGCTCGGCTGCGCCGCCGCTACATCCGCGCGCACGCCACCAGCCGGTTGATCCTCGGCGGGTATCTCGGCGTACCGCCGGAGGAGGTGGTCTGGCACCGGGGTCGGCACGGCAAGCCGGCACTGCTCGGACGGCCGGAGACGAAGGCCAACCTGACGCACTCGGCCGACCTTGCCCTGTTGGCGGTCACCACCGGACGGGAGGTCGGGGTCGACGTGGAGCGACTGGCCCGGCCCGACCCGCACGGCACGCCGGCGCCGGTGGACCGGCTGGCGACGCGGTTCTACCCGCCCGGCGAGGCGTCCCGCGTCGGCCGGGCGCGCGGTCCGGCCCGGGACTGGTGGTACCTGCGCTACTGGACCCGCAAGGAGGCCTGCGTGAAGGCCAGCGGTGGGCGGCTGGTGCAGGGACTGCGGGTAGGGGTCGCCGGCTCGCAGCCGTACGGTCGTGGCCTGCGCTGCCGGGGTGCGGCGGGCCTACCCGGTCCGTGGGTGGTGCGGGATCTCCCGCTCGGCGACGGGCACCTGGCCTCGGTCGCGTTGACCGGGACCGCCGACTACCGGGTGGTGGTGCGGACCTGGCCCGGGCTACGCCGGTTCGGCCTGGATGAGCCGTTCCCGCAGGGCGATCGCCACCGCGAGGGTGCGGTTCGGTGAGTCCAGCTTGGTCATGATGCTGCCCACCAGACGCTTGGCGCCGTGTTCCGAGACACCGAGCCGACGGCCGATCTGTCGGTTGCTGAGCCCCTCGGCGAGCAGCGCCAACGTCTCCCGCTCACGGGCGGTGAGCACCGGAGCCCGGCCGCGTTCCCGCTGCGTCCGACCGGTGGCCAACCCGAGCAGGTGCCGGCTCAGGTCCGCCGGCACCACCAGTTGGCCGTCGGCCACCTGCACCAGTGCGCGGTGCAGGGACTCCGGCGTCAGGTCAGCGGCCAGGAGGTAGCCGTCCGGCGTCAGCCATCGCACGACGTCCACCTGGTCCGGCTCGTCGAGCAGCACGAGAAGCTTGTGCTGCCGCCCGTCGTCGTGCCTCCGGAGCGGGTCGGGGCGGCTGAGCGCCCGGGGCGAGGCGATGACCACGTCCGCCCCGTCCGACCCGGCCCGCAACCGCACCTGCGGCACCTGCTGGACCACGGCCGACACCCCCCGCCGGGTCACCTCGTTGTCGACCACCACGGCGATCGTCAGGTCGTCGGCCGGCGGTGCCGGTCGATACCCGGCGGACATCACCGGCCAGATCATCTTCTGCACCATTTCCCCCGGTCTCGCTTCCGCTCGTCGAAACAGCGTCGCAGGGCCACCATAAACATGCGGCATTGGCCGCAGTAGTGGTAGCTACGGAGGTGGTGCGTCGGTCGCGCGAAGGTGGCAGACGGTCTACCACCAAAGTAGTAGACACGACTGCCGTCGTCGGTGGAGCCAAATTGCCACCCGACTGATCGAGAATAGAGGCATCAATGCCGTGTCGCTATTCGAGGGGCGCCGATGTCTATTCAGTCGATTGCGGATCCGCTCTCGGGCGGTTCGCTGTCCCGGGTCGTCGGCCTCTCATTCTCGGAGAGCCGTCCGGTGGTGCAGGCCGTCTTCCAGCTCCGCTTCCTGACCGGCGCACTGCTGGCCGCACCGCCATTTCATCCGACCGCGGTACGGGACCTGACAGTGGGCGCACTGGCCTGGCTCTGCGCCACCTGGCAGGTGTATCTGCTCAACGGTCTCTGCGACCGCACCGAGGACCGACACAACGGCTCGGGCCGACCGCTCGCCACCGGCGCGCTGTCCGCCACCTCCGCCGGTGGGGCGGCGGCCGTCCTCAGCGTCCTCGCGATGACCCTCGGCCTGCTGGTCTCCCCCGGCTTCACCGTCCTGGTGGCGGCCATGCTGGCGCTCGGCTGGCTCTACTCGGCGGCGCCCCGACCGCAGAAGGCCAACCTGCCCGGCTTCGTCGGCGTGGTGGTGGGCGGCGGCCTGGCCACCTATCTGGCGGGCTGGCACGCGGCCGGCGGCGGCGTGCCGGACCCACGAGCGGTGACGGTGGCCGTGGCGCTGTCGTTCTGGATGGGCCTGGTGGGCATGACCAAGGACCTGCCGGACGTGGCCGGCGACCGGCTGGCCGGTCGGCACACCCTGCCGATCGTGCTGCCCGAACGTGTCGCGCGTCGACTGCTCGCCGCCGGCGCGCTGCTCGTCGCGGCGGGGCTGGCCACGGTCGCCGTCGCCGAGCCGACCCTGGTGCCGGCGGCCGGACTGCTGCTGGCCGGTGCGGTGGTGCTGGGCGTCTGCGTCCTGACCGGGTTGAGCCAGGGCGACCGCAGCCGCCGACGCCGCCCCTACCGCGCCTTCATGGTCACCCAGTACGCGGTGCACCTGACGGTGATCGCCCAGTGCCTCGCGGTCTGAGTGACCGCCCGCCGGTCCTGTCGCTGGCGGCTGCGGGTCAGCGGGAGAGCCGCTGCCCGTCGGAGATGATCCGGCGGGCGACCGCCTTGCGGATCGCGTCCACCCGGGACACGGCGTTGAGTTTGGCGTACGCGTTGGTGAGATGCCGTTTCACGGTGGCCTCGGTGATGAGCAGCCGGGAGGCGATCTGCTGGTTGCTCAGCGCACTCGCGGCGAGGACCAGGACCTCCCGTTCACGCTGGGTCAGCGCGGTGCCCGGCCCGCCCGAGCCGGGCGGCCGGCGGTCCAGTTGCTCGACCGTGCCGCGCGAGACCGCCAGCAGGACGTTCGCCGACGGCCCGCGCACCGACCGGACCGCCGCCAGCAACTCGTCGCGCAGGATCGTCTTCAACAGGTACGCGCTGGCGCCCGCCTCCAGCACCTCACGGACCAACTCGGCGTCGTCGTGCATGGTGAGCACGATGATCTGCACCTCGCGACGCTGGTGCAGCACCTGCCGGATGGTCTCGGTGACACCCGCTCCGGGCATCTCCACGTCGAGCAGCAGCACGTCCGGCTGGTGGGCGACGACCAGCTCGACCGCCTCCGGGCCGCTGCCGCCCTCGCCGACGATCTGGATGCCCGGATCGGTGCCGAGCACCTCCTTGAGGCCCTCGCGGAACAGGTTGTGGTCGTCCACCACCACCACGCGGATGATGCCCGACGTGCTCATCCTTCGGGGCCGTAGAGCGGCACCTCGACCGCGACAACCGTGCCGCTGCCGGGTGCCGAGGTGATGGTGAACCGGCCGTTGAGCAGGTCGGCGCGCTCGGCCATGGACCGTAGCCCGAAACCGGCGGTCTGCGCGTCGATCAGGTCGAAGCCGCGACCGTCGTCGACCACCTCGGCGTTGATCGCGTCCTCGGTGGCGACGATCGTGATGCGCAGCTCGGTTGCCTCGCCGTGCCGTACCGCGTTGCGCGCGGCCTCGCGCAGGATGAGGTACAACTCCTCACCGACCTCCCGGGGCATGACCTTGACGTCACCGGTGACGGTCAGCCCGGTACGGATGGTGGCCGGCACGCTGGACGAGAGGTAGCCCCGCAGGGCCGGCTCGATGCCGTCCGCGCCGAACGAGCGGCGCAGCTCGGCGGTCAACTCCTGCACGGTCTGCAGCGCCTCCCGCATCTCGTGCATCGCGGCGCCGACCTTGGCGTCGGCCCGCGGCCGGTCGTGCGCGCCGTAGTGCCGGGACAGGTCGAGGTGTTGTAACGAGAGGCCGATCGAGTGGCCGAGCCGGTCGTGCAGGTCACGGGCGATCCGGCGACGCTCCTCGCGGCGCGACGCCTGCAACTTCTCGATCAGGTAGTTCACGTACGCCAACGAGGAGAGCGACACCCGTCGGGCGATGGCGTCGTGCAGGGCGAGGGCGACGGCAGCGACCCGGGCCGGGTCGGTGATGACGTGACGTCGCAGGATGATCGGCAGCGCGACCTCGAAGAGCAGCGCGGCGGCCCGCAGCGACTCGATCGGATGGATGTTGCGCAACGCGCGGTCCACCCCGATCTCGGTGGGCAGCAACGCATGATCGACGACTTCGTCGATCTCGGCGGGCGGGTCGACGATCGGCGCCGGAAGGTCGAACTGCTCCACCACGTCGGCGACGATCGCGTGGACGTTGCGCCGCAACTGACCGAGCACCGGAGCATTACGGGTCAGTGCGATCGAAGCGGACTCCAGACGCCGATGATGCTCGCGAAAGATCTCTTCGGCCAGTCCGTCGTGCGTACCTGTCTGAAAGCCCACGTGCTATCCCTGTATTCGATTCCACCGATTAGGCCCACTGATATTCCTACTGCCGTGTCCCCGTGCGTGGATCCGATTTCGGGCTTGTTTCATGGGAGCGCTCCCGAGGCGTTCACTCTAACAGGAGACATGGATCACAGCAAGCAAGGTGCGCCCTTACCGGCATGGTCGACGCGCGCCGAGTGGCCGCCCGAGCACGGTCGACCGCCGTCTACAGCAGGCAGGACCGTCGATTTCCGATCGACCGCCGTGGCGGCGATAAGACCGTTTTAAGCCGACCGGTTGGCAGATATTGGGAAACCGAGGTGTGCGACCCGAGAAGTGATCGATCAAATTGACGACCGGCTTACGTCGAACGGCGGCAGACAATTGACCGAAAGGTGGAGCCGCGTGCCCGACGATCCCGGCGACGGCCGCCGTTCGTCCCCTGTGGACGACGAGTTCCACCGCGCGGCGCGCCGAGTCGACGGACTGTCGCAGGGGTACGCCATGCTGCGGCCATGAACTCGTCGCCGCAGTGGCTCAGCCGCTACCGCAGGGGCCAACGGGAGCAGGTCTGGCACGAGCTGCACCAGTGGGGCAGCAGGATCCGGCTCCGCCCCGAGCTGGCCGAGGAGGCGCAGTCCGTCTGCGACGAGATGGCCCACCGGGCCCGGCAGAACGTCGAGGTGCTGGTGGCGCGGCTGACCGCAGCCGGCTACCGGTTCCACGAGAACGACGACGAGGAGACGCCGGTGACGCGCCCGCACGTCCCGCCGACCACACAGGCCGACGCGCACGCCGACTGGCTCCGGGACCGGTTCGAGGCGGTGCCGATGACGGTGTGCTCCTGGGTCCGGCTGGTGGGCGACGTGTGGCTGGTCGGCACGCATCCGGAGTGGGCCGCCTCGGCGTCGGCCGACCCGCTGGTGATCGAGCTGGAGGGGTCCCGCCACCCCGACGGGTCGTCCCTGCGCGAGTACTACGACGAGGAGTGGGCGCAGTGGCAGGAGGAGCAGGACACCGAGGAGGAGTCCGGGGTGTTCGTGCTCCCGGTCGCGCCGGACCGACTGCACAAGGAGAACACCAGCGGCGGCGAGCCGTACGGCTTCGTGCTGCCCGACGGGGCCACGGACGGCCTGTTCGCCGGTGAGACGATCACCTCCTTCGTCGGCTACCTGAACCACGTCTTCGGCAGCGGCGGCTTTCCCTGGCCCACCGGGTCGGAGAGCGAGTGGCAGGTCAAGAGCGGCCTGGCCGAGGACCTCCTGCCGCTCTGACCGCTGCGGGCGTCACCCCCGGGCTCGTTCGAGGCCGCCGAAGAGCAGGTCGAGGGTGAACTCGAACTCGGTCTGCGAGTCGCACCAGCCGAGCGTGGGATCGTCCGCCTCGTGCACCTCGGCGGCCACCATCGCCGTCAGGTGGGGCAGCTTCTCGGCCATCGCGGCCAGCTCCGCCTCGGCGACCTCGACATCGGTCGCCCCACCGGCCGCGGCCGGGCGGAACACCTCCTGGGCGAAGCCGAGCGCGAGACTGCCGAACGCGTGCAGGGCACGGTGGGCGATGCGATAGGAGAAACCGCCGTCGCGCAACGTGGCGATGATCTGGTCGTAGTAGGCGTACACACCGGGCGGCACGGTCGGGCGGGAGCCGAGTAGGCCGGGTGCCCACGGGTGGCGCAGCATCACCGCGCGGGCGGCGAGGAAGCGCTGTCGCAGACGCGTACGCCAGTCGTCGCCAGCCACCGTCGCGTCGGCCGCCTCCGCCGCGGCCTCGATCTCGGCGATGACCGCCTCTACCAGGCCGTCGAGCAGCCCCTCCTTGCCCGGCAGGTGGTAATAGAGCGACATCGCCTCGACGCCGAGCCCGGCGGCCAGACGGCGCATGGTCAGCGCGGCCAGCCCCTCCGCGTCCACCAGCGCGATCGCCGCGGCGAGGGCCCGCTCCCGACTCAGCGGCTCCCGAGGTCTTCTCGCTCCCATCCGGCCCCCATCTTCCCTTTACCTTACATCGTATGGTTGCCTTACGTCGTAAGGCACCGTGTTCCCGACCCGGCACCGCTTGCCCGATCCGACACCGCCCTTTCTCACCCGGCACCGCCTTGCCGACCCGACATGGCCTTGCCGACCCGACACCGGCCGCGCCGCCGACGCGCACCCCGAAGGAGCCTTCCCATGCACCCGTTGATCCGCACCGCCCGCGCGACCGGGTTGTTCTACCTCAGCCTCGCCATCGCCGGCGCACTGGGTTTCCTCACCATCCGGCCCCGGATCCTCGCCGCCGGTGACCCCGACGCCACCCTGGCCCACCTGGCCGGCAACGAGTCCCTCGCCCGCGTCGGCATCGCTCTCGAACTGCTCGTGGTGCTCGCCCAGACGTGCACCGCCGTCTGGTTCTACCGCCTGTTCCGCGCCGTCGACGCCACCACCGCCGGCAGCATCGCCGTGTTCGGCATGGTCAACGCCGTCGCGATCCTGGGCAGCGCGGCGTTGCTCGCGACCGCCGTCCAGGTGGCCACCGACCCGTTCGGCGACGCCGCCTCCACCGTGCAACTGCTGTACCTGATCAGCGGTGACCTCTGGACGGTCGGCGGAATCTTCTTCGGCCTCTGGCTGATCCCGATGGGCTGGTGCGTGCTCCGGTCCGGCTGGCTGCCCCGCGCCCTCGGCTGGACCCTCGTCGTCGGCGGCGTCGGCTACGTGCTCAACACGTTCGTCACCTACCTCGTACCCGATGCCGGGATCCTCGCCGACCTGCTCGTCGTCCCGGCGACCGTGGGCGAGTTCTGGATCCTCGGCTACCTGATCGTCCGGGGCGTACGACGGTCGGCGCTGACCGAACCGGCGCGGGCCACCGCCGCGACGGCCGCCTGAACGCCGCTGACACCGCGACCACCGTCGCCGAGACACGGCAGCGGGACACGACGGCGCGCCGATGCGCGGACCGGCCGGGCCGTCGTGTCGTTGATCCGGTTGTGCCCGCCGCCCACCGGCCACCACGGTGGGGGCGCCGACGACCGGAAGGGACGCCGATGACCAGTGAACGCGAGACCGTGGAGGTCGACCCCGCGCTGTTCCAGGCCGTCTACGACTCACCCGCGTCGCTGCCCGGGCGGCACCGGTGGACCACTCCGGAGGCCGACGTCCGGCGGATCGAGAAGCTGCTCGGTATGCCGCCACGCACCATCGGCGCACCGCTCTGGGTCAGCGGCGACCAGCCGGACTGTCCCAAGTGCGGTCGCCGGATCACCTGGTACGACATCGTCGCCTCGGCGTTGAAGGGCGTCCACGACCCGGCGATGATCGCCACCGTGATCCTCGGCGACCGCCGGTACGTCAACACCGGACTGCCCGCCGCCATCCCCGACGTCCGCTGCACCGACTGTCGCTCACCGATCGACGGGCTTCGCAGCTTCAAGTGCCACAACTGGGCGTACGCCTTCGAGGAGCTGACGGCGATCCAGCAACGCATGGCCGGCACCCAGACGTAAGGAAGGGTCCCCTGCTATACACCGGGCGTTAGCAGGGGGCCCTTCCTTTCACACGGCCCCTACGCGGCGGCGGCGCGACGGGCGGGCCGGCGGCCGGGAGGGGCGGTCGGCTCGTCGCCGAAGTCCGGCACCGACGGCATCCGTCGGCGGGCCGGGGCACCGGCGACCACCCGTACCCGCTCGCCGAGATGCCAGAGGTCGACGGCGGTGTCGCCCGGGGCGTCGGGCAGTTCGTAGCGGGCCTCGTCGGCGGTGAGGGTGACCAGCAGCCGGTGCCCGTGCCAGCACAGGCTGAACGCCAGCCGCTCGATCCGGTCGGGCAGCCGGGGATCGAACGAGAGCAGCTCACGGTCGTCGCGCATGCCGCCGAAGCCCTGCACCAGCGCCAACCACGAGCCGCCCAGCGAGGCCAGGTGCAGCCCGTCGCCCGTCTTGTCACCGAGGTCCAACAGGTCCTGCAACACCGACTCGGCGAACAGGTCGTACGCCAGGTCGAGGTGACCCAGTTCGGCCGCGAGCACCGCCTGCGGCGCGGCGGACAGCGACGAGTCCCGGACCGTACGCGCCTCGTAGTAGGCGAAGTTGGCCGCCTTCTCCTCCACGGTGAACTCCCCGGGGCAGCGCAGCATGGCCAGCACCAGGTCGGCCTGCTTGACCACCTGGCGGCGGTACAGCTCCAGGTAGGGGAAGTGCAGCAGCAGCGGATAGTCGTCGTCGCCGGTGTCGTCGAAGTTCCACTCCGGTTGGCTGGTGAAGCCGGCCGCCTGCTGGTGCACCCCACGCTTGGCGTCGTACGGCAGCACCATCGCGTCGGCCGCCGCCCGCCAACCGGCCACCTCGGCCGGGTCCACGCCCAACCGACCGGCCGCCTCCGGATACCGCGCGACGGCGTCCGCCGCACCGCGCAGGTTCCGCCGGGCCATCAGGTTGGTGAACGCGTTGTCGTCGACGAGTGCGGCGTACTCGTCCGGGCCGGTGACCCCGAAGATGTGGAAGCCGCCGTCGTCGGTGAAGTGCCCGAAACCGCGCCACAGCCGGGCGCTCTCCACCAGCAGTTCCAGCCCGGCCCCAGCCCGGAACTCCTCGTCGCCGGTGGCGGCGACGTAGCGCAGCACCGCGTCGGCGATGTCGGCGTTGACGTGCAGCCCGGCGGTGCCGGCCGGCCAGTAGCCGGAACACTCCTCGCCGCCGATGGTCCGCCACGGGAAGGTGGCACCGGTCAGCCGCAGTTCCGCCGCGCGATCCCGCGCCCGGGGCAGGTGTGCGTGCCGCCAGCCCAGGGCGGACCGGGCGACACCGGGAGCCACGTACGTCAGGACCGGCAGCACGTACTGCTCGGTGTCCCAGAGCACGTGTCCGTCGTACCCGTTGCCGGTCAGTCCCTTGGCCGGGATGCACAACGGACCGTCGGGGCGGCCCGCCTGGATCAGGTGGAACATGGCGAACCGGATCGCCAGTTGGAGTTCCTCGTCGCCGTCGAGCACCACGTCGGCGGTCTGCCAGGCGGTGTCGAGGGCGGCCCGTTGGTCGGCGAGCAGGGTGTCGAAGCCCGCCGTACGGGCCGCGTCCGCCTCGGCGGTCACCTGGTCGGCGAGTTCCTCGGCGTCGGTGCCGTCGACCGGTGCCCACTCGTACGCCACGAACTTGGTGAGGCGTACCCGTGCGCCGGCCCCGACGGTTCCGGTGAGGGTGAGTCGGATCCGGTCCTCGGTGGCGTCGGTGCTGGTGGCGATCTCGTCGGGGGCCGACAGGCGGTGCGCCACGGCGACGGCGATCCGCTGGTCACTGTGCTCGGTGCGGTGCACCAGTACCCCGTCGACGCCGTCGGCGTGGTGCCGCTCGGCGGTCAGCGGGTCGTGGATGATCGACGCGGCCCGGGGGTCGTCGGCGCGCTCCGGGACTCGCTCGTTGGCCAGCAGGTCGGCGCAGATCCGCAGCTCGACCGCCTCGTCCAGGGGTTCCACCGTCCAGTCGAGGGCGGCGACCCGGCGGCGCGGCAGCGACACCAGTCGAGTGCTGCGGACCCGCACCCCGTGTCCGGCCGGCGAGATCCATTCGGTGACCCGTTGGAGCACCCCGGCCCGCAGGTCGAGCACCTGTTCGTGGGTGCGCAGGGTCCCGGTGCGGACGTCCAGCGGTTCGCCGCCGACCCAGAGCCGGACGAGGGTGGCGTTCGGCGCGCTGATCACGCTGTCGCTGAGCTGCGGGAAGGCGTAGCCGTCCTCGGGGTAGTCGAGCGCCCGCCGTTCGTGGAACCCGTTGAGGTAGCTGCCCGGCATGTCGCAGGGGTCGCCCTCGTCCAGCGTTCCGCGCCAGCCGAGCCAGCCGTTGCTCAACGCGAAGATCGATTCGGTCTCGCCGAGCCGGTCCAGGTCGTCCTGGGTGCGGACGATCCGCCACCGGCCGTCCGACGTCGGTGACGGCCGGTCGGGGGTGCTCTGCACAGCGCCTCCTGGGGTGCGACGACGAGCCCTGCGGACCGTCATTTCCCCGCCGGCCCGCTCACCACACCAGCAGCAGCGCCCCCAGGGTGCCGAGCACCAGGTACGGCCCGAACGGCAGGTGGCTCGACCAACGGGCCCGTCCGGTGACCAGCAGGGCCAGCGCCACCAGCCCGGAGAGGACCAGCGCGAGCAGCAGCCCGGTCACGAGCAGGCTCCAGCCATACCAGCCGAGCAACGCGCCCGCGCTGAGCGCGAGCTTGGCGTCGCCGATGCCGAACCCGCGCGCACCGAGCAGCAGCGTGGTGACCGCGAAGAAGAGGGCCAGCCCGAGCCCGGCAGCGACGGCGCGCCACCAGGGCGTGGCCCCGGCACCGGTCAGCGCGGCGACGCCGAGCAGCAGCCAGATGCCCGTCGCGGCCGGCCAGGTGAGCCGGTCCGGCAGCCGGTGCACCGCGAGATCGACGAAGACCAGGGGAATCGCGAAGGCCAGCCACCACGCGGCTGCGGCGAACTCGGCGACCGGCGGGCGGGTCAGCAGCAGCCCAGCGAGGACGGCCACGGCGACCAGCTCGACGCTGCCGGGTGGCGCGCCGACCCGCGCGCCGCATCCGTCGCAGCGGGCGGTCGGCCCGAGCGCCGGCCACGGCCGGGCCAGGCTGATCGGGGCGCCGCATGCCTCGCAGGCGGACCTGCTGCCGACCTCGGCGGGTACGGCGAACCGCGCGATCGCGTACCGCATCGGCGGGGTGATCGCCAGCATGGCCAGGGCACGCCGACCCGGCCGGCGGGTGGCCGAGGCGTCCGACGGTGGGTGTTCGGCCGGTGCCCGCTCGCGGAGCGGCGGGCTCGGGTCGCGCCGGCTCATGCGGCAGACTCCGCAGTCGACCCCACCACGGACCGTAGTGTGTCCGCTCGGTGCGAGTGGTGGAACGAACGTCGGGCCGGGGCTCCTCCGGCTCTCACGGAGTGTCGACCGAAACGCGCCGGACCGACTGACGCAATTCCCATGGAATGCAATTGGCGCGATAACAAGCCCGAAATGACCGGGGACAGATCGGACCACATGCCATTTCCCGTCACATGACGAACGGCTGATCGACCGCTCCACGAACGACGGCTCGGCACGACCGACCGTACGCGTCCGCCCGACGCTCCGGGCGTCACGACCGATACCCGCAACCTACCGGTAACCACCCGACACCACCACCATCCATGACTCAGCGTGTTCGGTTGAATTGCCTCTGTTGCATCGGCCGGCATCAGCTTATGCTCGCCCCTTGGACGTGGCGCAACCCATGTCGACGGGGGCAGCACCAGCCAGGCAGTGCATTTATAGAAATCTACACAGGTAAATGCGGCTGCGATTCGGGCAGGACCGGGGAATGGCCCTCCGGTCGTACTACCGCACGCCTGGGAAACGCCGGCGACGGCGGTCGCCGGATCAGCACCGAGGAGGGCACGAAGGTGCGAGCACGGCAGCTCAGTCGCTGGACGGCCGGTCTGGTCGCGGTGGCGGCGGTCGGCACGACCACCGCCTGCGGCGGCGCTCAGCAGGAGGCGACCACCACGACACCGGCCGAGCGACGCGGGACACCGGCCGACACGCAGCGGGTGGCCGAGGAGAAGGCCGCCGAGAAGGCGGCGCTGGCGGCCTACACCGGCTATCTCACCGCCTCCCGCACAGCGAGCCGCCGGAGCGACCCGCAACATCCGGACCTGACCCGCTTCCTCGGTGACCCGCTGCTGACCCGGGTCCGGCTCAGCCTGGTCAAGGCCCGGGACAACGGTGCCGTCAGCGTCGGCACGATCCGCTCCGACCCCGCCGTGACCTCGGTCAACCTGGACGCCTCGCCGCCCACCGTGGAGATCCAGGACTGCCTCGACGCGACCGGCTACCGGCTGGTCTACCGCAACGACGAGAAGAAGACGGTGCCCGGCACCCGGGGCTCCCGACACCTGGCCACCGCCACCGCCCTGCGCTACCCCGACGGTCGCTGGCTGATCAGCGCCGGGGCCGCCCACCGGGACCAGCCGTGCTGACCGCGGGCGCGACGCGAGCCCCACGGCCCCGGGACGACGACCCGCGTCCCGGTCGTCGGCTGGTCCGCCGGACGCTGCTCGGTAGCGCCCTGGCCCTGCTGCTGCTGACCACCGGGCCGGCGGTGCCGGCACACGCCGACCCCGGCGCCGAGTGTCCGCCCGCCCAGCCCAACTGCAACGTCTGGGACGACGACCCCGGCACCCCCGGCAACGGTGGCAACAACGGCGGTGGGGGCAACAACGGCGGCGACAACGGCGGCGGTGGCGCTGGCGTCTGCCAGTGGAACGGAAAGACCATCCCCTGTTACACCGACCAGTTGGGCTGGTTCAACAGCAACGACGGTTGCTACTACAAGCTCGCTGAGCCGCAGCCGGAGGCCCGCGAGGGCTACCAGTGGTACACGCGCACCTGCAACGGCGGCGATCTCGGTGCCGTGGAGGTCGTCGAACTGCCCGAGGCACCACCGGGCTTCGGGGCCCCGCCGGACCCGGAGGAGTTGGCCCGTCGGGCGTTCGCCTCGATCAGCCTCGTCGCTCCCCGAGCCAGGGTCGCCCCCCGTAAACACATCGGCCCCGGCCTGGTCGGGCTGCCGGTCTGGATGTGGGCGGAGCGCGGCCCGAACCAGTTCGGTCCGCTGACCGCCTCCGCCTCGGACCGCGGTCTGACCGTCAGCATCCGCGCCGAGGTCGACGAGGTCGTCTGGAACATGGGCAACGGCGTCAAGGTCACCTGCAAGGGTCCGGGCACCGCGTACGACCGGGATGGTCGGCACGCCGGCAAGAAGTCCCCGGACTGCGGCTATCACAGCGGCTACCCGAGAGCCGACACGTACGAGGTGCAGGCGACGACGCACTGGAACGTGACGTGGGTGGGCGGCGGCCGGAGCGGCACCATCCCCGGCGTCACCCGCACCACCGGTCCGGTCGAGATCCAGATCAACGAGCTTCAGGTGGTGACCCGATGAGCGTGGCGACCCGCAACGGCAACCCTTCGGTGGACGCGCCGGTCGCCCCGCCCCGGGTGGTCCGCCAGCGTCGGGTACGCCCCGGCCTGCTCGGCCTGGCCGTCCTGCTGATCGCCCTCGGCGGCCTGGGTTCGGCGTTCGCGATCACCTCGGTCCGCGCCACCGGCAGCTACCTCGCCGTGGCGCAGACCGTCGAGGTGGGCAGCGTGCTCGGCGCGGACGACCTGGTGGCCGTGCAGGTGGCCGGTGGGCAGGGGCTCGACCCGGTGCCGTCCGGTCGGCTCGCCGAGGTGATCGGGATGCGGGCGGCCGTCTCGCTCGCCCCGGGGACGCTGCTGACCATGGCGCAGCTCACCGACGACCCGCTGCTCGGCCCCGGCCAGCAGCAGTTCGCCCTCGGGCTGCGCGCGGCCCAGGTCCCCGCGCCGAAGCTCCGCCCCGGCGACCAGGTTCTGCTGGTGAGCACCCCCAACAACAACGACGGCAACAGCAGCGGCGGTGGCTCGTCGAGCGCCACCCGGTTCACCGCCACCGTCACCGACGCGGTCAGCACCGAGGGCCGCGACGAGGTCGTGGTCTATCTGGCGCTCGCCGTTCGGGACGTACCGGCCGTGGTGGCGTTGGCCGCCCAGGACCGGATCGCGGTCGTGCTGACCAAGGCGGCCTGAGTATGGCGATCATCGCGTTGGTCTCGGCCAAGGGCTCGCCGGGGGTGACCACCGCCGCGTTGGCCTGCGCGTTGAGCTGGCACCGGCGACTGGTCCTCGCCGAGTGCGACCCGGCCGGCGGCTCGGTGCTCGCCGGCTACCTCGGCGGTGCGCTGGACGGCCCCCGGGGCATCGGCGAGCTGGCCGTCGGGGAACTGCGCGACGGCAGCCTGGAGTCGACGTTCTGGTCGCAACTGGTCGACCTGGACGCGCCCCGCCGCGAGCGGCTGCTGTTGCCCGGCGTCATCGACCCGGCCCAGGCCGGCAGCGTCATCCCGCTCTGGCAGCGGTTCGCCGACTACTTCAGCGGGCTGGAGCACGGCGACCCGCCGTACGACGTGCTCGTCGACTGTGGCCGGTTGCACGTGGTCGGCACGCCGTGGCCGCTGCTGCGAGCCGCGTCGGTGGTGCTGGTGGTGAGCCGGGCCCGACTGCCCGACCTCTCCGGCACCCGCGCCATGATTCAGACGATCGAGCGGGACTTCGCCGAGCACCGGGTGCAGCCCGGCACGCTCCGGCTGCTGCTGGTCGGCGGCGGCCACGGCAAGACCGAGGTCGGCAAGGCGTTGCACACGCCCGTCATCGCCCGGTTGCCGCACGATCCGCGTACCGCCGAGGTGCTCAGCCTGGGCGGCACCGTCCGGGCGTCGCGGCCGCTGCTGCGCGCGGCCCGGGGCCTCGAGGTGCCGGTCGGCGCGCTGCTGGAACGGCGACGGGCCCGACTGGCTTGGCCGGTGACCCAGGTGGTGCCGGATGCGGTTTGAGCCGGTCTCGTCGGACCCCCGCCGGTTGCCACCCGGCGCGACCTCGACCGCACCGCCGCTGCCCCCGGTCAACGGACGGCACCATCCGCCGATGCCGGCCCCCGTCGCACCGGTGGCACCCGAGCCGCCGCCCCGGCCCCGGGTGGACTTCCAGATCGTCCGCGAGCTGCGTCGCGAGTTGAGCGAGCGGCTCACCCGCTGGCAGCGCGGCCGGGAGTTCACCGTCGACGAGGAGGACACCGAGCGGGCCCGGCTCGCGGTCGAACTGGTCGCCGAGTACGCCGACTCGGTGCGCCGGGCCGGCACGCCGATGGCCGCGGGCGAGGAGCGGCTGCTGCTCGACCAGGTCACCGCCGAGCTGGCCGGTCTCGGTCGGCTCCAGACGCTGCTCGTCGACGACAGCATCGAGGAGGTGCACATCCTCGGCTGCGACCAGGTCCGCATCACCCGGCACGGCGGCGGCGTGGACTGGGCCGATCCGATCGCGGACAGCGACGACGAGCTGGTGGAGATCCTCCAGGCAGCCGCCCGCCGGGCCGGCGCCACCGAGCGTTCGCTGTCCACCTCGAAGCCCACCCTGGACCTGCAACTGCCCGACGGCAGCCGGTTGGCCGCGGTGTTCCTGGTCAGCCACCGTCCGTACGCGGTGATCCGCAAGCACAACACGCTCGATGTGACCCTGGACGACCTGGCCGGGGCGCGGGGCGACCTGGACGAGATGATCGACCCGCTGCTGCGGGACTTCCTCCGCGCGTCCATGCGCGCCGGGCTGAACATCATGGTCGCCGGGCTGGCCGGTGCCGGGAAGACCACCGTCATCCGGGCGTTGATGAGCGAGATCGCGCCGGACGAGCCGTACGTGCTGTTGGAGGAGAGCCGGGAGCTGCTGCCGGCCCGACGCGGCGCGCGGCACCGGGCGGTGATGAGCTTCGAGGCACGGGAGGGGCACGGCGAACGTGGGCCGGACGGCCGCCCGGCCGGTGAGGTGAGCATCGCCGACCTGATCCCGGTCTCGCTGCGGATGGGCGTGCTGCGGATCATCGTCGGCGAGGTGCGGTCCCGGGAGATCGTGCCGATGCTCCAGGCGATGACCACCAGTCGGGGCTCGATGTGCACGATCCACGCGCGTACCCCCGGCGGGGTGAGCGAACGGATCATCGAGTTGGCGCTGGCGCACGGCCGCGAGATGACCGTCGACCAGGCCCGCCGGATGGCCGGTAACGCCCTCGACCTCATCGTCTACGTCAACGTGGAGGACGAGACCGGGATCGGTGGCCGCAAGCACCGGTTCGTCTCGCACGTCGAGGAGGTCCTCGGCGTCGGCGAGGCCAGCCGCATCACCACCACCCAGGTGTTCGGCCCCGGTCCGGACGGCCGGGCCGTCCCCCGGCACCTGCCGGAACGGATCCGCGACCAACTGCTGCGGGTCGGCTACGACGCCCGGCTGCTGAGCCGCTGGATCGAGGCCGGCCAGGGCGCGTGGCGACGTCCCAAGCAGACCCGACTCGGGCGGCGGTGACCCGTGCTCGACAACATCCAACTCATCGCGGTGGTCTCCGGGGCGGCCTGCGTGGCCGGGCTGGTGCTCACGGTCGTCGCGCTGGTCGGCACCCGCCGTCCGCCCGGTCCCGCACCCGGCGCGGGTCCGGGGCTCGGTCGGCTGTGGCGCGGCTCCGGCACCACGCTGCGCGAACAGCAGACCCACCAGGCGCTGCTGATCGGCGCGGTGGTCGCGGGCGCACTGGCGTTCCTGGTGACCGGGCTGCCGGTGGTCGGGCTGCTGGTCGCGGTGGCGGTGCCCGGCACGCCCTGGCTGTTCTCGGTCGGACGGGCCGAGCGGCGGGCGATCGCCCGGATCGAGGCGGTCGGCGAGTGGACCCGCCGGCTCAAGGACGTCTCCTCCACCGGACAGGGCCTCCAGCAGGCGATCATCGGCACCGTCGGCACCGCCCCGGAGGAGATCCAGGAGGAGGTACGCCTGCTCGCCGCCCGGCTCCAGGCCGGTTGGCTGGCCCGCTCCGCCCTGCTGGCGTTCGCCGACGAGATCGGTGACCCGGTCTGCGACCAGGTGGTGGCGGCGCTCATCCTGCACCTGACCGACCGGGGCGAACGCCTCGGCGACGTGCTCGGTTCGATCGCCTCGGCGGCGTCCGCCGAGGTCGCCACCCGGCGCGAGATCGAGGCCAAGCGCACCCAACCCCGCTTCGCGGTCCGCTTCCTGACCGGGATGACCCTGGCCACCATCGCGTACGGGCTGCTCAACCGCGAATACGTGCAGCCGTACGACACGCCGTTCGGCCAGGTGGTGATGGCGGTGCTCGGTGCCGCCTTCGTCGGCCTGCTGGCCTGGGTGCGGTCGATGAGCCAGCCGCCGCGACCGGTCCGCTTCCTGCCCGCCCCCGATCCCCGGGAGGTGGTGGCGTGAACCTGCACCTCACCATCGCCGTGCTCGGCGGTGCCGTGGTCGGGCTGGGTGTCTTCCTGATCGTGCGTGAGCTGGTCCCGGCGACCCCGGCGCTGGGTCCGGCGCTGCGTCGGCTGCACCAGCCGCCGGGGACGGCCCGGCTCGCCCCGGCCGACCGCCGGCTGGACTGGCTGACCGGGCTGGCCCGCTGGCTGCGTCCGCCGCACCGGCAACTGGCCCTGCTCGACCGCACTCCCGAGCAGTACGCCCTCTCGCTGCTGCTGTCCGCGTTGATCGGACTCGCCGCACCGGCCCTGCTCGGCTTCACGCTGTTCGCCGTGGGCGTCTCGCTGCCGCTGACCGTGCCGGTGCTGGGCAGCATCGGTCTGGCAGTGCTCTGCGCCCTGGTCGCGCACCGGTCGCTGATCGCCCGCGCCGACGCGGCCCGGGACGAGTTCCGGCAGGCGGTCTGCACCTATCTGGACCTGGTCGCCTTGCAGCTCTCCGCCGCGCACGGCCCGGTGCAGTCGCTGGAGCGGGCCGCCGCCATCTGCGAGGGCTGGGTCTTCGACCGGATCTCCGAGGCGCTGCGGATGGCCCAGATGCAGATGCACTCGCCCTGGGACGAACTCCGCGACCTCTCCGACCGGATCGGCATCCCGGAGCTGGGCGACGTCGGCGCGATCATGCGTTCGTCCGGCAGCGAGGGCGCCCAGGTGCACGAGACGCTGCGCAGCCGCGCCGACTCGCTGCGCGACCAGATCCGCACCGACAACCTGGCCCGCGCCGAGGGGGTGACCAGCCGGCTCGACATTCCCGGCGCGCTGCTGGTCTTCGTCCTGCTCGGCTTCGCCATCTATCCCTTCCTCGCCCGCCTCTGACACTCGACCTCGACCGAAGGAGCCCCGATGTCCGTCCACACCGACCGGGACGTCGCGCTGGGAGCGCGACTGACCGACCTCAGCGACGCGGTGGGCACGCGGATGACCCGCGCGCACGTCGCACTCCGGATCCGCCTGTCCGAGCTGCGCGGTGACCGTGGCGACAGCCCGGTCCCGACCGCAGTGATCATCTTCGGCCTGGTGGCCGTGGCGATGGCGGTCACCGCCGCGGCCCTCGGCGCGGCCAACGACTGGATGAGCAACATCCCGAGGCACCAGAACCCGACGGCGCCCTGACCGATGCGCCGTGCCCTGTTCGCCGGCGGGTGCCGGGCGGTCGCGGCCGTCCGGCACCGTCGGCTGCCCGGCGACGGCGAGCGGGGCGGGAATCCGGTCGAGTTGGCGGTGACGCTGCCGGCGATCCTGCTGATGGTCTTCGCCGCCATCCAGGTCGCCGCCGTCTTCGTGGCCCGTTCCACCGCGTTGCACGCGGCACAGAGCGGGGTGAACGCCGAGCGGCTCGACCAGGCCCCGGCGGGTGCCGGCGAGGAACGCGCCACGCGCTTCCTCGCCCAGGCCGGTGACTGGCTGGTCGACTGGGACGACCCCGGTCCGGACTGCGCCGTCACGGCGACCGACGTGACCTGCACGGTGACCGGTCGGTCGCTCTCGATCGTGCCGGGGGTCAGCTTCTCGGTGCGGCAGACCGCGCACGGCACCGCAGAACGATGGACGAATCCGCCGTGAGCCGGGGCTCGGTGTCGATCGAGGTGGCCGTGCTGGCACCCGCCTTCGTGGCGTTGATGGTGCTGGGCGGGGTCGCCGGGCGTACCGCGATGGCGAGCGAGGCGCTGGAGGCCGCCGCGCACGACGCGGCGCGGGCGGCCTCGATCTCACGGGACGCCACCTCGGCCCGCGACGCGGCCCGGGACGCGGCGCGCCGCCAGCTCGACTGGCGGCGGGTCTCCTGCTCCCGCCTGCCGGAGGTGGAGTTCAGCGGCTCCGTCGACGGCCGGTCCACCACCTTCGACGAGGCGTTCCGCAGTTCCGTCGGGCAGGACGCGGCGGTCACCGTGGAGATCACCTGCCTGGTGTCCTACCAGGACATCAAGATCTCCGCACTGAGGATGCCGGACGGCAACCGGGTCACCGTGTCGTTCACCTCGCCGCTGGACCGCTACCGGAGCCGGGGATGACGGCCGGGCGGGGCGACGCCGGGCGGGTGAGCATCTTCCTCGCCGTGGCGATGATCGGCGTACTCGGCATCATCGGCATGGCGTTCGACGGCGCCGGTCAGCTCCGCACGCTGCAACGCGCCGAGAACCTGGCCGCCGAGGCGGCCCGGACCGGTGGCCAGGCCATCGACCTGGCGACCGCCATCGAGGGCGGTCCGAAACGCATCGACCAGACCGAGGCCCGGTCGGCCGTCGCGGACTACCTCGCCGCCGCCGGGGTCAACAGCCACGCGGTGACCTTCCCGGTGGTCGACGGCGAGACCGTCATCCGGGTACGGGTGTCCGTCACCTACCGCCGGGCGATGCTCGGCCTCTTCGGCTTCTCCAACACCGTCACCGTCTCCGGTGAGGCGACCGCGCGGGCGCTGACCGGGGCTCCCTAGGGAAGGAAGGTAGCCATGGCCGCATCGGGTGGCACCGCCGTACGGCGGGTCGGTCGGGTGCTGACCGGATTCGGCGCGCTGGTGGTGCTGATCGGGCTGCTGGTCGGCGGTCCGATCGCGTTACTGGCGTTCGCCGGCAATCCGCTTCCGGACCACGTGCCCACACTCGCCGAGATCGGCACCACGCTGACCAGCCGGGACGACGGGCAGCTCTTCCTGCGGGCGCTGGCGATCGTCGGGTGGTTCGGCTGGGCCACCTTCGCGCTGTCGGTGCTCGTGGAGTTGGGCGCGCAGTCGCTGCGCCGCCCGGCACCCCGGTTGCCCGGGATGGGTCGGCAACAACGGGCGGCGGCGGCCCTGGTCGGCTCGGTCGCGTTGATCATCGCCGCGAGCCCGGCGGCCACCGCCGCCACCACGGCGTACACCGCGCCCAGCTATTCCGCGCCGGCAGCGGCAGCCACGACGTTCGCCGCACCGGCGACGCTGGCCGGGCCGGCCACGGCGTACGAGCCGGTGACCTCGGGGACGGAACGCGCGACGGCCGACGCGCCGGTCTACCGGGTGGCGAAGGGCGACTACCTCGGCAAGGTCGCCGACCGCTACCTGGACGACTTCGAGGACTATCGGAAGCTGGCCGCGCTCAACAGACTGCGGGACCCGGACCGGATCCGCCCCGGTCAACTGATCACGCTGCCGTCGGACGCGAACGACCAGGGTGCCCGGCCGCACGCCACCGGTCGGCTGGTCGGTGCGCAGGCCCGTCCCGCGCCCGAGCAGTCGCGTCCGACGCCGTCGAAGCCGGACGGCGAGCAGCCGCAGTCCGCCGCGCCCACGCCGCCACCCGCCGCCACCCCACAGGGACGACCGGCACCGCACGACGAGGCACCGGAGGGGCACCCGCCGGTGGTGACGGTGGGTGCGGCACGGGCCGGTGAACCGGACCGGGTGAACCGTCCGCTCGCCATCTCCGCGGTGCTCGCCGTGGCCAGCATCGTCGGGGCGCAGATCGGTGCGGTGCTCGGTCTGCGGCGTCGACCGGTGCCCGTGGCCGCCGCCCGGCAGCCGGTCCGGAGCGGTCCGCCCGCCGAGCTGCCGGTCGGCCGCCACCGCAAGGACTGACCGGGCCCGTCGCACTCCCGCAGGGACTGACCGGGGGCGCTCGCACCCGCTGGGGCGGGCCGCCCTCGGGTGGTCCCGCCGGTGCCGGACGGCGTCACCGGTGGCACCGCCTTACGGCAGTCGGGCCTCCACCCGGCCCTGGACCACCCGGGTCGGCAGGGTCTGCTGGTCGTTCGAGGACGGCCCGTGCACCACCTCGCCGCCGTTGAGACGGAAGGTGCTGCCGTGCCACGGGCAGACCACGCAGGCGTGGCCGTCGATCTCGGTGACCTCGCCCTCGCCGAGCGGTCCGCTCTGGTGCGGGCAGCGTTCCAGCATCACCGTGACGTCGTCGCCGTGCCGATAGAGGATCACCGAGACGTCGTCCACCTTGCGGGTCACCAGTTGCCGCTGCGGCAGCGAGGCCATCTCGGCGACCGAGTGCCAGCCGTCGCTGATCAGGTGCAGGTCCGAGACGCTCACGTTCACCTGCGCACCCTGCTTGTACGCCAGGTGTCCCCCCAGGTACGCGCCGGCACCGGCCGCGCCAAGCCCGAGCCAGCCGAGCGTACGGCCGAGTTGGTGGCGGCCGGCGAACCGCGCGGCCACCGAGCCGGAGTAGAGGACCAGCGCGACGGTGTTCGAGGCGGCGTGCACCAGGCCGACCCGACGCTGGTCACGGGAGAGCGCCGCCCAGTCGTTGAGCCCGGCGACGGCCGCCGGCAACGCGCTCACCGTGCCGATCGTGGTGAGCGTGGTGGCGGCTCGGCGCTGGCCCGGCATCAGGTCCAGGATCGCCGCACTGACCCACGAGCCCACCGGCACCTGCACCATCGCCGGGTGCAGCGGATGGCCCAGCCAGACGCCGTGCAGCAGGTCCCGGACCCGCTGCCCGCGCAGGGTGCCCTGCACCGCTCGCTGCAACCGGTCACCGAACCGGTCCAGCCCGGACGCTTGCTCGATCTTCGTCAACAACGCTCGCACCCGTACCGACTTCCCGCCCTACGCGGTCGCAAACCGGTCGCTTGGGACGAAACGGTGGCGACGGCGGCAGGCCGCACCTCGACACGCCCCGCGATCATGGAGTTGTGGCGTCCCTTCTGCCCCTTCTGTGAGCTCTCGGGGGTGCCACAACTCCATGATCGACGTGAGGGTGGGGGGGTGGGTCAGTTGCGGTTGATGGTGAAGGTGGACGTGGTGTTGCGGATGTCCTGCCAGTTGTCGCTCAGGCGCAGGTTGGTGAAGGTGACCGAGCCGACCGCCGGGCCCTGACCCGCCTCGGGCATCTCGTTGACCCAGATCCCGAAGCCCGACTTGGCGTCGAAGGCGTCACCGCTGCGCCGGGCACCGCTGATCGACACGTTGGTGAAGACCGTGTCGGTGATCGGGTTCTCCGGTTGGCTGCCGGTGTACTTGGTCTGGAACATGATGCCGGAGTAGGTCGGGTCGACGATGTCCACGTCGCTGACGCGGATTCCCCGGAACTCCTTCGACGCGGAGAACACCCAGATCGCCGGGAAGGTCTGCGCGCCCCAGAAATGGCCACCGGCCCGGACCAACGAGATGTTCTCGAACCGGGTCGGTGGGCTGGATCCGAATCCGACGAACGGATACCCGAAGTCCAGCGAGCTGATGGTGATGCCCGAGTACGTCAGCATGTCCGCGATGTAGAGGTTGCGGAACACGTTGTCGTAGCCGCCGTACACCGCGATCCCGGCCGCCCGCCAGGTCAAGGTGGCGGTCAGGTTCTCGAATACGTTGCCGTGGTTACCGGTCGACGCGCCCTGGTCGGTCGCGGAGAACAACGCGAAGGCGTCGTCGCCGTTGGAGCGGCCCTCCGAGTTGCTGACCAGGTTGTCGGTGCTGCCGTTGGTCAGGTTCACCGCGTCGGCGAAGGTGTTCCGGAAGCGGCTGTTGGTGATCTTCAGGCCGCTGACGCTCACCCCCCAGTACGCGCAGACCATGTGCTCGACCCAGACGTTGTCCAGGGTGAGGTCGTCGACGTCCTTGAGTTCGCCCCAGACCTTGCCCGGCCCGTCCTGCCGGACCGTGTAGTTGCCGAAGAACGCCAGGTGGGAGAAGGTCGACCCGCTGGCGCTCGGCTCCACCCGGAACCCGGCGTCGGTGTTCTGCTGCGACGACGGCGTCTGGAACCGGGTGAACCACATGCCGGCGCCGACCACCTTCACCGCCTTGCCGTACACCTGGAACTTCTGCGCGGTCTCGTACGTGCCGGCGGGCAGGTAGACACCGACCAGGTTGCCGGTGGTGTCCATCCGGACCGCGTCCAACGCGCTCTGCACGTCGGCGTGGCTGAACCCGTTGGGCACCCGGTACCGCGCCGGGTCCGGATTCTCCCGGGGCGTCACCTGCTCCAGGTTGACGAAGTCGACGGCGTACGTGGTGGTGTTCGCCGGGTCCTTCTGCAACCGGATCCGGCTGCCGGCCGGGATGGTGGAGTTGAGCAGTACGTTCGCCTCGTCGTAGAGGTGCCGGGGCGGCCCGGCGCTCGGCGAGTCGCTGGGGCTGGCCTCGGCGCCGTACAGCCAGATGTGCTTCGAGGTGAGGCTGATCGGCTTGTGCAGCACCCCGTTGACGTAGATGTTCAACGTCGAGGTGATCCCGCCGCCGTTCGGGGCGTCCGGGATGGAGAAGCGGGTGACCAGGGCGTTGGCCGGTGCCTTGGTGGTCCACTCGACGTACGCGCCGGTGGTGTTGAGGGTGACCGCCCGGCGGCCGGACGCCTCACCGGCCAGGTCACCGATGGTCCGGTTCGGCCCGATCACCTGGGCGCCGCCGCCGACCGAGCCCTCCTCGGCCTCGTAGTGGTCATACGGCAGGTTGGCGCCGCGCCCCACGAACAGCGGACGCTCGCTGGTGTTGTTGGCCCGCTTCACCGGCAGTTCGTTGGCGTCGGCGGCGATCACCACCCGGACGGTGTACCGGCCGTTGGCCGCCGTCCAGGTGCCCAGGTCGACCGGGCTCGCCGTGACGCCCGCGCCGATGCCGCCGCCCGTCGAGCCGGTGAGTGTCCGCACCGCCGTACCGGCGTCGTTGAGCACGGTCAGCGTGATGCCGTGCGAGCCGCTCGCCGAGGCGATGGTGCCCTGGTTGCGCACGGTCACCGTGAAACGGACGGTGGCGCCCGCGCTGGGCGTACCCGGCGACCAGGTGACCGCCGAGGCGACCAGGTCGGAGCTGGCCACCGGAGCGACCGTCAGCCGGGTCGGGTTGGTGTACGAGTTGTTGCCCTCGTTCTGCTCGATGACCGTGTTGGCCGGGTCGACCGTGGCGCTGAGCTGGTAACTGCCCGCGTTCCGGGCGGCGATGGTGGTCGACACGCTCGTCGACGCACCGGCGGCGAGCGCGCCGACGTTCGCCTGGCCGACCTTCGTCCCGTCCAGGGCGAAGTCGACCGTGGTCGCGCCGGAGCCGAGGGTGCCCGCGTTGCGCACGGTGGCGGTGAGCGTGAGCTGGTCGGTCTCCACCGGGTTGGCCGGGGCGGAGGTCACCGTGGTGACGGTGAGGTCCGGGTTCGGTGCCGGGGTGCCGATCACCTGGAGTTCGGCGACCTGCCCGTTGGAGGATCCGGTGTTGGCGGTGAAGGAGAGCCGCACGTCGGCGGCGGTCGCCGAGACCGGGATGGTGACCGTGTTGCTGCCCGCCGGGCTGAACGAGTAGTTCGCCGAGCCGACGAGCGTGCTGAAGCCGGAGGCCGACTGCTCCCGGCCGAGCACCGAGAAGGTCTGGGTTCGCGGACCCCACGCCGGGTCCGGGTTCAGCTTCACCACGATCGCGCTGACGCTGGCGTTGGCGCCGAGGGCGACCGTCAGCGTGCTCGGGTACGCGCCCGGCGCACCCTCCCAGTAGGTGGTGACGTCGTCGTCGACGGCGTTGGCCGCGGCGAAGACGTGCACCATCGACGAGGCGGTGGCCGGCTTGCCGGCGGCCAGGTTGGTGCCGCCGGGCGTGCTGCCGGCACGGGTGACGGTGTTGCTGTTCGCCGAGACGTTGCCCGCCGCGTCCCTGGCCCGGACGAAGTACGACACCGTCGCACCCGCCGACTGCGTGTCCGTGTACACCAACGTCGTCCCCGACACACTCGCCCGCAACGCACCGTTGGCGAACACGTCGTACCCGGTCACCCCGACGTTGTCCGTCGACGCCGACCACGTCAACCGCACCTGCCCACTCCCCGGCTCGGAGAACGCCAGGTTCGTCGGCGCGGTGGGTGCCTGGGTGTCGCCGGAACTGCCGGTGCGGGTGACGGTGTTGCTGTTCGCCGAGACGTTGCCCGCCGCGTCCCTGGCCCGGACGAAGTACGACACCGTCGCACCCGCCGACTGCGTGTCCGTGTACACCAACGTCGTCCCCGACACACTCGCCCGCAGCACACCGTTGGCGAACACGTCGTACCCGGTCACCCCGACGTTGTCCGTCGACGCCGACCACGTCAACCGCACCTGCCCACTCCCCGGCTCGGAGAACGCCAGGTTCGTCGGCGCGGACGGCGGCTGCGTGTCACCGGTGGCCGGCCCGTACACCTCGAACTCGGCCAGTTGCCCCGCCGACCAGCCGGTGTTCGCGGTGACCAGCAGGCGGACGTAGCGGGTGGCCGCCGAGCCGACGGTGATGGTCACCGTGTTGCCGCTGGCCGGGTTGAAGGCGTATCCGGCGGAGGCGACCAGGGTGGTGAAGCTCGTGCCGGTGGTGCTGCCCTGCACGGTCACCGTCTGGGTACGCGCGCCCCACCCGGCGGGCAGCTTGAGCACCAGCCGGTCGATGGTGACCGTGGCGCCCAGGTCCACCTGGATCCACTGCGGGAGGGCGTTGTTCGGGCTCTCCCAGTAGCTGGTCTGGTTGCCGTCGTTGGCGTTGCCGGCGACGTAGACGTCGGCGTGGCCGCTGGCGGACATGGTCCGACCGGCCGCCAGGTTGGTCGAGGACGCGACCGCGCCGTACACCTCCAGCTCGGCCAGTTGGGCGGCGGGCCAGCCGCTGTTCGCGGTGATCGCGATCCGGACGTACCGGGTGCTGGTGGCCGGGAAGTCGAGGGTGACGGTGTTGCCGCCGGCCGGGCTGAAGGCGCGGCCCGCCGACCCGACGATCGTGGCGAAGGTACTGCCGTTGGTGCTGCCCTGCACCGACAGCGTCTGGGTACGGGTTTCCCAGCCGGCCGGCAGCTTGAGCTTGACCTGGTCGACGGAGTGGGCGGAGCCCAGGTCGACCTGCACCCACTGCGGGAGGGCACCACTGCTCTCCCAGTAGGTGCCGGCGTTGCCGTCGGTGACGTTGGCCGCGACGAACGCGCCGTTGACGCTGCTGGCGGTGGCCGCGCGACCGGCGGCCAGGTTGGGTCCACCGGCTGCGGCGGCCGGTGGGGCGGGTGCTGCGGTGAGGACGAGGCCGACCGCGACGAGCACGGCGGTCAGCCGGGTACGGAATCTGGACATGGGGGATCGACACCTTCTTCCGGGGGGTGTGGAGAGGCGTTACCGGGTGGCGCTCTTGCGGCGTGGGTGGGCCCCGCTTCGGCGTGCGGGGCCCACCCACGGGTCAGGTGGCGTGGACCTCGAACTCGGCGATCTGCGCCGCCGGCCAGCCGGTGTTGCCGGTGACGCTGAGCCGGACGAACCGGCGGTCACCGGCGGGCAGGCTGATCGACACCGTGTTGCCGGTGGCCGGGTCGAAGGTGCGGCCCGCAGGGGCGGCCAGCGTGGTCCAGGTGGTGCCGTCGGTGGAACCGAGGACCGCCACCGTCTGGGTACGGGTCTGCCAGGCTGACGACGGCGGCAGCTTGAGGACCACCCGGCCCACCCGACGGGCGGTGCCGAGGTCGACGGTGAGGGTCTGCGGGAAGGCGTTGCTGACGCTCTCCCAGTACGTGCCCGCGTTGCCGTCCACCGCGTTGCCGGCCGCGTACACGTCGACGTGGCTGGTCGCCGCGACCGGCCGTCCCTGGGCCAGGTTGCCGGTCGGTGGCCCGGTGGTGGGCGGTGGGGTGGTCGGCGGCGGGGTGCTGCCGTACACCTCAAACTCGGCGATCTGCGCCGCGGGCCAGCCGGTGTTGCCGGTGACGCTGACCCGGACGAACCGGCGGTCACCGGCGGGCAGGCTGATCGACACCGTGTTGCCGGTGGCCGGGTCGAAGACCCGTCCCGCCGAGGCGGCGAGCGTCGTCCACGAGGTGCCGTCGGTCGAGCCCAGCACCGACAGCGTCTGCGTGCGCCGCTCCCACCCGCTCGGGAGCCTGAGCACGACCCGGTCGACGGAACGGGCCGCGCCGAGGTCGACGGTGAGCGTCTGCGGGAACGCGTTGTTGACGCTCTCCCAGTAGCTGCCCGGGTTGCCGTCCACCGCGTTGCCCGCCTGGTAGGTCTGGTTGTGGCTGGACGCGACGGCCGTCCGGCCCTGGGCCAGGTTCCCGCCCGGCGGCGGCGTGGTCGGAGGCGGGGTGGTGGGCGGCGGGGTGGTCGGAGGAGGCGTGGTCGGGGGCGGAGTGGTGGGCGGGGGGCTCGTCGGGCCGCCACCCCACTGCGGCTCGGGCCACGGACCGCAGTACGGGTTGGCGGAGTACCAGCCGGAGTTGCCGGCACCCTGGGTGATCTGGAAACCGCTGCCCACGCAGTTGTGGATCGGGTTGGGTTGGGCGACGCCGGTGGCGCGTACGTTGGTGAAGGAGACCTGGCTGGGCGCCTGCACCTGGAGCGCGTACGTGCCGGTGCCGTCGATACGGACGTTGCTGAAGCTGATGCCGCTGCTGACGCCCTCGATCCAGTGCAGCGCCGCGTACGAGCTGTCCAGGATGTCGGTGTCGCTGACCTGGATCGACGCGCCCTGGAGCGGCTCGTTCAACGCGGAGAACCAGATCGCCCCGACGCCGAACCGCCAGTTGTAGTCGGAGTTGCCGTTGCGGATCAGGGTGTTTCGGGCCACGGTGATCGTGCCGGCCACCGCGGTCGGCCCCTGCACGCCGGTGTACCGGTTGGCCACGTGGATGCCACCACCGTTGGTGACCGAGTCGGCGGTGACGTTGTCGGTGATCCGGATGTCCCGGCCGCCGTAGGTGACCAGGTGGTTGGCGAGGATGGTCACGCCGATCGTGTTGCGGGTGAACGAGTTGCCCACGTTCGGCACGGTGTCCGCCCACATCGCCAGCGCGTCGTCCCCGGTGTTGCGGACGAAGGTGTTGGTCACCGTGGAGTTGGTGACTCCCCAGTGAAAGTTCACCCCGTCGGCGGTCTGGTCCAGGATCCGGCTGTTGCGGATGGTGAAGTTGTCCATCGGCCCGTCCATCCACGCGCCGACCTTGGTGTGCTGGAGCCAGAGGTTGTCCACCACCGAGTCCGACATCGCCCCGCCGATGGCGTTGACCTGATCGTCGTCGACGCGTTCCCGGATGTCACCGATGATGGCGAAGTCGCGCAGCACCACGTTGCGGCTGGGCCCACCGGCCTCGTGCGGCCGGATCTCGCCCCGGTATCCGCCGCCGGTGACGTACTTGCCGTAGATCCCGGCGGCCCGCTTGCGGTCGGTGGGGTGCCGGCCGCCGAGCACCGAGTGCCACGGCCCTGCCCCGCGCAGGGTCACCCCGTCGACCACGACGTGGTCCCAGAGGGTGAAGGTGCCCGGCGGGATCCAGACCGTACGCCCCTGGGCCTTCCCGGCGTCGACGGCGGCCTGGAACCGGGCGGTGGAGTCGGTCGCGCCGGTCGGGTCGGCACCGAAGTCGGTGACCACGTCGAGCACGTTCGCCGGCTTGGTGATCGGCGCGGCGACCAGTTCGAAGTCGGCCAGGTCGATGGTGAACGTCGGCGACTGCGCGGTCGACGAGACCTGGAGCCTGATCTTCGTACCGGCCGGGTAGGTGGTGCCGAACAGGGTCCGCGCCTCGTCGTAGAAGTGGTGCGGGTTGACGTCGCCGGGGTTGTTGTTGAACGGGTAACCGCCGTAGTACCAGCCGTACTTCGAGGTCACCGGTACCGGCTTGACCAGCGTGCCGTTGGCCCGCAGGTCGATCGTGGCGTCCCGGCCGGTGCCGGCGGCGTTGTCCGGGAGGCTGTAGCGGAACGTCACCGCGTTCGCGGGCGCGGTGAGGGTGAACTCGACGTACTCCCCGACCGCGTCGAGGGTGACCGCCTCCCGGCCGCTGGCCTCGGACGGCAGCGTGCCGTAGCGGCGGTCCGGGCCGATCCGGGTGCCGGTGTGCGCGGCGTTCTCGGCCTCGTGCTCGACGAACGGGACGGTGGCACCCCGCCCGACGATGTCGAACGGACTGAGTCCGGCGGCCCGCGCCGGGGTCGCGGTCCCGGCGAGGGTGACGACCGTGATGGAGGCGGCGGCGAGGGTGGTACCGGTGAGCGCGGCCAGCGCGGTACGGAACCGGTGTCCGGGTGGGTGGGGATGGTGCGGAACGGTGTGGTCGGCCATGAGCGGCGCTCTCCCTTTCCTCAGGTGGCCAGATACCCCCGTGTTCGTGGTGCCGGTGCTGCGGTCACCTCCTCGTCGTCGCCGGTCCCGGTGTCGGCGGCGGGACGGAGCCGCCGACACCGGGACCGTGCCCTAGGCGGAGCGGGGCGCGGTCCGCAGCCAGACGGCGGTGTCCGGCGGCAGCAGGTCGTCGTCGAGCGGCCCGCTGGCGAGCAGCCGCTCGGTGTGCGGCGGCAGTGGCACCGCCACCGGGGAGAGGTTCACCGCGCAGGCGAAACCGGGGTCCCGCCGGAACGCCAGCACCCCGTCCGGGGCGGGCAGCCAGGTCATCGGGCCGTCGCCGAGGGCCGGCTCGGCGCGGCGGACGGCGATGGCGGCGCGGTACAGCTCCAGCATCGACCGGTCGTCGCCGGCCTGCGCGTCGGCGGTGCGGTCCTTCCAGTCGGCCGGTTGCGGCAGCCACGGCGCGACCGGCGCGCCGTCCGGGCTGAAACCGAACGGCGGCGACTCACCGGACCACGGCAGGGGTACGCGGCAGCCGTCCCGGCCCGGGTCGACCCGCCCGGACCGCTCCCACATCGGGTCCTGACGCAGCTCGTAGGGGATGTCCTCGACCTCCCAGAGACCCAGTTCCTCGCCCTGGTAGACGTAGGCGGCACCGGGCAGCGACAGGGACAACAGCGCGGCGGCGCGGGCCCGGCGGGTGCCCAGTTCCAGGTCGGTGGGGATGCCCTCGCGTTTGGCGGCGAAGCTGAACGTGGTGTCCGCCCGGCCGTACCGGGTGACGTGCCGGGTGACGTCGTGGTTGGAGAGGACCCAGGTGGCCGGTGCGCCGACCGGGGCGTGGGCGTTCAGCGTGCCGTCGATGCTCTCCCGCAACGCGGCGGCGTCCCAGGCGCAGCCGAGGAAGTCGAAGTTGAACGCGGCGTGCAGTTCGTCCGGCCGCAGGTAGGCGGCGAACCGCTGCCGGTCGGGCAACCACACCTCACCGATCAGGGCCCGGTCCCCCGGGTACGCGTCCGCGATCCGCCGCCAGCCCCGGTAGATCTCGTGCACCCCGTCGAGGTCGTGGAAGGGGTGTGGCCGGTCGGCCGTCACCTCGGGCAACGTGCCGTCCTTGACCAGCAGCCCGGCGGAGTCGATCCGGATGCCGTCCACGCCCCGGTCGAACCAGAAGCGCAGGATGTCCTCGAACTCGGCGCGGACCCGGGGATGGTCCCAGTTGAAGTCCGGCTGCTGCGGGGCGAACAGGTGCAGGTACCAGTCACCGGGGCGGCCGTCCGGGTCGGTGGTCCGGGTCCAGGTGGGGCCGCCGAACTCGCCGACCCAGTCGGTCGGTCGCTGGTCACCGTCGGGGCCCCGGCCCGGGCGGAACCAGAACAGGTCCCGCTCGGGGGCGTCCGGGCCGCCGGCCAGCGCGGCCTGGAACCAGGGATGGGCGTCGGAGCAGTGGTTCGGCACCACGTCGACGATGGTCCGGATGCCGACCGCGTGCGCCTCGGCGATCAACGCCTCCACCTCGCCCAGCGTGCCGAAGACCGGGTCGATGTCACGGTAGTCGGCCACGTCGTACCCGGCGTCGGCCATCGGCGAGGGGTACCAGGGGCTGAACCAGATCGCGTCGACACCGAGCGCGGCGAGGTAGCCCAGCCGGGATCGGATGCCGGCCACGTCGCCGATGCCGTCACCGTTGCCGTCGGCGAAGCTCCGGGGGTACACCTGGTAGATCACCGCGCCTCGCCACCACGGACCGCTGTCTGCTGGGGACACGAGCACCTGCTTTCTGCGTTTGGGGGCTAGCCCTTGAGTCCGCCGGTGGTCAGGCCGGACATGATGTTCCGTTGGAAGATCAGGAAGATGACCACCGTCGGTATCGCGGCGATCACCGAGGCGGCGATGACCACGTTCATCGGCGTGCCGCCCGCGAAGGCGTAGATGCCGACGCTGACCGTCCGGGTCTCCGGTGAGGGCATCACCAGCTTCGGCCAGAGGAAGTCCTTCCAGACGGCGGTCACCGCGAAGATCGAGACCACGCCGAGGATCGGACGGGACATCGGCAGCACGATCGACCAGAGGGTGCGCAGCGGCGTCGCCCCGTCCATCAGGGCCGCCGACATCAGGTCCTCCGGTATCGAGTCGAAGAACCGCTTGAGCAGGAAGATGTTGAAGGCGTTGGCGACCAGCGGCAGCCAGATCGCGAACGGTGAGTCGAGCAGGCTGATGTTCAGGATCGGCAGGTCGATCACGGTGACGTACTGCGGGACGATCAGGACCATCGCCGGGATCATCAGCGTGGCCAGCATCAGGCCGAGGATCGCGGAGCCGAGCACCGGCCGCAGTTTCGACAGCGAGTACGCCGCGGCGGTGTCGAAGACGAGTTGGAACAGTACCGCCCCGGCGGCGTAGTAGAACGTGTTGAACAGCAGCTTGGCCAGGGCCAGGTGGTGCCACGCGTCGGCGTAGTTGCGCCACTGCGGGTCCTGCGGGAACAGCGACGGAGGGGTCTGCGCGATCTCCTGACCGGACTTGAGCGCGCCGGTGACCATCCAGTAGAGCGGCCCGAGGAAGACCAGCGTGAAGCCGATGACCACGACGACGAGCAGCGTCCAGTAGATCGTCCGGCCGGGGCCGCGCCGGAGTTGCGCCTGCGAGATGAGGGTGCGGGTGCCGGAGTCCTGTGCCATGGCGTCGGTGTCCTAGTCCTGTTTCGCGGTCAGCCGCAGGTAGACGGCGGAGAAGCCGGCCAGCACGACGAGCATGATCACGCCGAGTGCGGCGGCACCGTTGAGGTCGTTCTGGAAGAACCCGTGCTGATAGATCAGGTACGCGACCGAGGTCGCCGAGTCCTCCGCGCCCGCGCCGTTGGCCAGGATCAGCGGCTCGATGAAGAGCTGCATGGTGGCGACGATCTGGAGCATCGCCAGCAGGGCGAGGATCAGTCGGGTCTGCGGGATGGTGACGTGCCGGATGCGCCGCCAGATCCCGGCGCCGTCGAGTTCGGCGGCCTCGTACAGCTCACCGGGGATGTTCTGCAGGGCAGCCAGGTAGATCAGTACCGCGCTGCCCATGTTCATCCAGGTCGACGCGATGACCATGGCCGGTACGGTCATCTCCGGGGACTGCATCCACTGCGAAGTGGGCAGGCCCAGCCCCTTGAGGATCGCGTTGAACAGCCCGGCGTCGCCGGGGTCGTACGCGTAGAACTTGAACAGGAACAGGGCCGATGCGGGCGGCAGCATCACCGGCAGGTAGACCAGGATCCGCAGGTATCCCCGGGCGTGCCGGAACTCGTTGAGCAGGACCGCCACGAAGAACGGCACCGCGTACCCGAGGACGAGCGCGAGACCGGTGAAGTAGAAGGTGTTCTGCCAGGCCGTCCAAAAGCTGGGGTCGTCGAGGATGCGCAGGTAGTTGTCCCAGCCGACCCAGGTGGTCTCGCCGCGCCGGGTGCGCTGGAAGCTCATCACCACGCCCCGGACCATCGGGTACCAGGAGAAGACCGCGAAGCAGAGCACCGCACCGATGAGGAACGCGTGCCCGGTGAGGTTGTCCCGGACCTTGCGGCCGAGGCTGGACCGTGGTGGCCCGGTCGGGACCGGTGAGCTGGTACGCCCCGGGGCTCGGGTGGCGGCCGGGGCAGCGGTGATCGCCAAGGCAACTCCTGGTGGGGGTGGGACGACCTGGGCGGTACGGCGGGGCGGGGCGGGGGCCGTTCGCCGACCCCCGCCCGTACGGGTCAGCCCTGCGCGGCGAGGAGTTGGTTGACCTTGTCCTCGGCGGTCTTGAGCAGCGCGTCGATGTCGGCGTTGCGGTTGGTCAGCACCCCGGACATCGCGGCGTCCAGGACCGCGTAGATCGCCTGCGCGTTGCGTGGCTCGCCCTTGATCGGGACCGGGTTGGCCTCGAAGATGGCGAAGTTCGCGGTGTCCACGTTCGCGTTCGCCTTCCGCAGTTCGAGTTCCTGCTTCTGGGCGTCGCTGCCGTTGGTGAACAGCAGCGGCTGCGGCAGACCGACCGGGTAGTTCTGCGGCTTGGCGCGGGCGTAGTCGAGCTGACCCTTGCCCGGCGTCAGCTTCTGGTAGGCGATCCACTTGAGACCGGCCTTGACCTGTTCCGGAGTGAGGTCCTTCTTGAAGAAGTAGCCTTCGCCACCGCCGAGCGTGCCCAGCGCCGTGCCGTTCTGACCGGGCAGCGGTGCCATCGCCCAGTCCTCGAACCTGCCCTGGAACTGGCTGACGATCGCCTGGGTGGTGTCGGGCGCGCCGACGAACATGCCGACCTTGCCCGCACCGGCGTTGGTCAGCAGGTCACCCCACTGGAGCAACTGGCGGTCGCCCATGCTGTCGTCGCCGTACCGCATGTCCTTGAGGTTCTGTAGGACCTGGCGGCCCTGCGGGCTGTTGAAGGCGGCCTTGCCGCCGTCCTCGGTCAGCACCTGGCCGCCCTGCGAGTAGAGCAGTGCGGTGAAGTGCCAGCCGCCGGTGTTGCCGGCGCTGTACTCGGCGTATCCGGCGATCCCCTTGCCGAGGGCGGAGATCTTCTTGGCCGCCTCCCGGACCTCGCTCCACGTCTTGGGCGGGTTGTTCACGTCGAGCCCGGCCTGCTGGAACAGCGCCTTGTTGTAGACCAGGCCCATCGAGTAGTTCTTCACCGGTACGGCGTAGAGCCTGCCGTCGTCGGTGAAGACCTCCTTGAGCGCCGGGTCGACGCTGTCCCAGGTCGGGATGGTCTCGGCGGTGGCGTGCGCGGTGATGTCCATCGCCTGACCGGAGTCGAGCACCTGCTGGAGATCGGTCATGTACCCGTAGAACACGTCGGTCACGGTGCCGCCGGCCAGACGGGCGGTGAAGTCCGGCGGGTTGTTGCACTGCTCGCCGACGCTGACGCTCTTGACCACGATGTCGGGGTTCTGCCGCTGGAACTCGGCGACGTCCTCGTTCCAGTTCTGGAGCAGTTCCTTCTGCGCGCCGACCGGCTGGCAGTCGACGGTGATGGTGACCTTGCCGCTCGCGTCGTCGCCGGCGTCGCTCTTGGTGGAGCACGCCGTGAGGCTGAGCCCGGCCACGAGCGCCAACGCCGCAGCCTTCCGGTACTGCGGTACGGACATCTGTCCATCCCTTCGGGGAACGAAGTGTCGCCATGAAGTTCGCTGAACCGCGGTGATCGTCACCGCCGCGATGCCTGTTGCTGATCGGTGTCCACCCCGCACCCTGACCCCGTGTGATCGACCGGGGGCCGGGTGTGAGTGGAGTCACTGTAGCGAAGGCGACTCATTCCAGCAAGGTTTCGATCTGATGATGAAATTTAGCGACACTGCTCCGAGAGATACGGACACAGGACTCTCGTCGCCGCCGCGACGACGAAGGCCGCCGACCGCGAGCAGCGGTCGGCGGCCTTCAGAGGTCGCGCGGGGTCAGCGGAGGGCGGACGTCGGCCGGGGTCGACGCCCCGGGCCGACGGACGGGATCAACGTCCGGGCGCGGGCGCGGTCGAGCCGCGTACCACCAGCTCCGGCTCGAAGAGCAGCTCGTCGGTGAGCACACCGCCGCCCTCGATCTGGGTCACCAGCAGGTCCACGGCGGCCTGCCCCATGGTCTCGATCGGCTGGCGCACCGTGGTCAGCGGCGGGTCGGTGCAGGTCATGAACGCGGAGTCGTCGAAACCGACCACCGAGACGTCACCCGGCACCGAGCGGCCGAGCCGGCGGACCGCGCGGATCGCGCCGAGGGCCAGCACGTCGCTGGCGCAGATCACCCCGGTCACCCCACGGTCGACCAGCTTGGTCGCGGCGACCCGGGCACCCTCCATGGAGAAGCTGGACCGGGCCACCAACTCGGTGTCGTCGCCCCAGCCGGCGACCCGCCCCAGGGCGGCCAGCTTGCGTTGCGACGGCACGTGGTCCTCCGGGCCGAGCACCAGGCCGATCCGCTCGTGCCCGAGCGAACGCAGGTGGCCGTACGCCTGCTCCACCGCCACCGCGTCGTCGGTCGAGACGCGCGGGAAGCCCAACTCGTCGACCCCGGCGTTGACCAGCACCACCGGCAGGCCCCGGTCGGTCAGCCGGCGGTAGTGCTCGTGCGAGGCGTCGGCCAACGCGTACGAACCACCGGCGAAGATCACCCCGGAGACCTGGTGGTCGAGCAGCATCTCCACGTACGCCGACTCGGAGACCCCGCCGATGGTCCGGGCGCAGAGGGCGGGGGTGAACCCGCGTTGCGCCAGGGAACCGGTGACCACCTCGGCGAGCGCCGGGAAGATCGGGTTCTGCAACTCGGGCAGCACCAGACCCACCAGCCGGGCCCGTTCGCCGCGCAGTTTGCTCGGGCGTTCGTAGCCGAGCACGTCCAGGGCGGTGAGCACCGCGGTCCGGGTCGCCTCGGCCACGCCACCGCGGCCGTTGAGCACCCGACTCACGGTGGCTTCGCTGACGCCCGCCTTGCGGGCCACCTCGGTCAACCGTTTCGTCACGGCCGCAATCCTACGTCGTGTGGCTGCAAAAACAGAACAGCCATCTGTCACGGACTGACGGGTGACGTCAGATCACGAGCCCAGATCCCGCAACGCCTCGGACACCGCCCGGTGGAACGTGGGATACGCGTAGATCATGTGCCGGAGCTGCGCCACCGGCACCGCCGCATGCACCGCCACCGCCAGACCGGAGAGCACCTCACCACCGGCCGGACCGGCCGAGGTGGCCCCGACCAGCACCCCCTGGTCGGCGTCGGCGATCAGCTTGATGAACCCGGCGCCCTCGGTGCGGTGGATCCACCCCCGGGTGGACGAGGCGAGTTCGGTGAAGCCGACCTGCACGTTGACGCCGCGCTCCCGGGCCTGCTGCTCGGTCAGACCGACCGCGCCGATCTCCGGGTCGGTGAAGGTGACCCGGGGCAGCGCCCGGTAGTCGGCGCGGGGCACCGAACCGGCCCCGCCGCCCGACCCGGTGGCCGCCAACGAGCTGGCCACACCGACCGCGCCACCGACCACACTGGAGGTGCCGCTGGGATCCGCGCCGCCGTCCGCCCGCCGTACGTGGTCGAGCAGGTCGGCGACCACGATGGACGCCTGGTACATCGCGATGTGGGTGAACGCCCCCTCGCCGGTCACGTCGCCGACCGCCCAGATCCCGTCGGTGACGTGCAGCCGGTCGTCCACGGCCAGGTACCGACGACTCGCGTCGACCCCGACCGTGTCCAGCCCCAACTCGTCGAGGTGGGCACGGCGGCCGGTCACCACCAGCAGCCGCTCGGCCGTGAACTCCGCGCCGTCCGCGCCGTACAGGGTGAACCCGTCCGGGCCGTGCGCCACCCGGGCCGCGCGCACCCCGGTGTGGATCTCGACACCGTCGGCACGCAACGCGGCGGCGGCCACCTCGGACGCCTCCGGCTCCTCCACCGCGAGCACCCGGTCGAAGGCCTCGACCACGGTGACACGTACGCCGAACCGGGCGAACACCTGGGAAAGCTCCAGGCCGATCGCCCCGCCGCCCAGCACCAGCAGCGACTCGGGCAACTCCTCGACCTCGACGGCCTCCCGGTTCGTCCAGTACGGCGTACCGGCCAGCCCGTCGATCGGCGGCACCGACGGCGCGGTTCCGGTGCCCACCACGACCCCGTGCCGGGCCTGGAAGACCCGATCGCCGACACGTACCCGACCCGGGCCGTCGAGTCGGCCGCCGCCCCGGACGAAGTGCCCGCCCTTGCCGGTGAAGCGTTCCACGGCGACCCGGTCGTCCCAGTCGTCGGTGGCCTCCGAGCGGATCCGCTGCGCCACCGGCGCCCAGTCCGGCCGCACCTGGGCGGTGCCGGCGAGCCCGTCGACCCGCCGCGCCTCGGCCAGCGCGTTGGCCGCCCGGATCATCATCTTGCTCGGGATGCAGCCCCAGTACGGGCACTCCCCGCCGACCAGGTTCCGCTCGACGCCGACCACGGTGAGACCGGCCTCGGCGAGCCGCCCGGCCACCTCCTCACCGCCGACACCGAGCCCGAGCACGACCACGTCCACGACTTCCGGCTCCGCCATGCCGTCAGCATCGCGCACCGGCCGCCCGCCGACCACCCGGCCCACCCGGCGCGTCTCAGCGCAGCCAGACCGGATCCACCGCACGCGCCGCCGTCGGCGGCGGGTAGTCCAGGCTCTCGCGGAGCGCCTCGGGCAGCCGCCACGGCTGGTGCACCGCCTTGCCGGACACCGCCGCCAACTCCGGCACCCAGCGCCGCACGTACGCGCCCTCCGGGTCGTACCGTTCGGCCTGCCGGATCGGGTTGAACCCCCGGTACGGCCGAGTGTCGTTGCCGGTGCCGGCCACCCACTGCCAGTTGCCCGAGTTGTTGGCCACGTCCCCGTCCAGCAGCCACCGGGAATAGACCGCCAGCCCGGAGCGCCAGTCAAGACCGAGCGACTTGGTCAGGTAGCCGGCGGTGATCAGGCGCGCCCGGTTGTGCAGCCAGCCCTCCGCCCGCAACTGCCGCATCCCGGCGTCCACGATCGGAACGCCGGTACGGCCCGCCGTCCAGTCCTCGATCGCCTCGTCGTCGTACCGCCACTGCTCGGTGGCGTTGCGTCGGTAGGCCGTCCGGGAGATGTCCGGGAAGGCGGCGGTGACCTGGTGGTAGAAGTCCCGCCAACAGACCTGGCGGACGAAGGGTGATGCGGGGTCACCGGCCCGGTTCGCCACGGTCAGCGGCGACACGCAGCCGAACCGCAGGTAGGGGCTGATCCGGGAGGTGGCGTCACCGGCCATGTCGTCGTGCCGGTCGCCGTAGTCGGCCAGGTGCGGCAGCCACCGGTCGAGCCGACGCCGCGCCTCCGTCTCGCCACCCACCGCCGCGTCCGGTGACTCGCCGTCGGGCAGCGCCGGGAGGCGGCCCACCGAAACCCCTCCCGGCAGCGACACCCGGGACGGCGCGGCCAGTTCGTCGCGCCACCGCTGCCCGCTCCAGGCCCGGTGGTACGGGCTGAACACCCGGTAGTGGTCGCCACCGCTCGGCTTCGTCGCCCCCGGATCGACCACCGTCAGACCGGGGAAGAAGCGCAGGTGCAGCCGATGCCGGTCGCACTCGGCGCGCAGCCGGTCGGCCCGCCGGGTGGCGTACCGGGAGACGTCGGCCGACAGTGCCACGGCCTCGGCGCCCACCTCCCCGGCCAGCCGGATCGTCTCGGCCACCGGGTCGCCGTGCCGCAGCACCAGGTCACCGCCGAGCCGACGCAGCGCGTCGCGCAGGTCGGCGAGACTCTGGTGCAGGAAACGGGTGCGGTTGGGAGAGCGTCGCGCCAGCACCGGGTCCAGCACGTACAACGGCACCACCCGGTCGAAGGCGGCACAGCTCGTCGCCAGCGCCGGGTGGTCGTGCACCCGCAGGTCGCGGGTGAACAGCACGACAGCGGTACGAGCGCTCACGACAGCCGGGGCCCGGGCAGCTCGACCGGCGTACCGGCCGGGGTGAGCAGGGCGCGGGAGGCGACCGCCAACCGGCGTCGCCGGGGCACGGTGGCACGCCGGACGAACACGTCGTAGTCCTGGGCGGCCACCTCGTCGAGGATCCCGCCGTACAGCGCGTACGCGGTGCGGATGCAGGCCTGCGAGGCGGAGTCGAGCAGCAGCACCCCCGGTGCGGCAGCGGCGTAGTGGGTCTGGGCGCGGGCCACCTCGTGCCGGATCACCTCCCGCACCGGCTCGGTGGTCCGACCCGCCGCCCGACAGGCCAGCAGGTCCTCGCGGGTCACCCCGAAGGTCTCCAGGTCCTCCTCCGGCAGGTACGTCCGGCCCCGGTCGAGGTCCTCGGCGACGTCCCGGACGAAGTTGGTGAGCTGGAACGCGAAGCCCAGTTGACGGGCCGGTTCCCGGGCCGCCGCCGGGGCGGAGCTGCCCAGGATCGGCAGCATCATCGTGCCGATGACCGCCGCCGAGCCCTCCATGTAGTCCAGCAGGTGGGCGTAGGTGCGGTACGAGGTCACGGTGAGGTCCATCGCCATGCTCTTGAGGAACGCGGCGAAGTCCTCCCGGTCCAGGTCGAACACGGCGATGGTGTGCAGCACCGCCGGCAGTAGCGGGTCGTCGACCTGCTCGCCGTGCAGACCCGCGATGAACCGGCCGCCCCAGTCGTCCAGCCGGGCGGCACGCGCCGGCGGCGGCAACGCCTCTGTCTGGTCGACGATCTCGTCCGCGTACCGGGTGAATCCATATAAGGCGTGCACATGACGCCGTTTCCATGCGGGTAGGAGGCGGGTGGCGAGATAGTAGGTACGCCCGTGGCGTTTGTGCAGCTCACGGCACCTCTCGTAGGCGGCGCTGAGATCCGTCTCCACGGGCCCTCCTCGAAAACCGACGCAGCAATCGACGCAACTTGAAACCTTAGGGTACGCTCAGCCGCATGGCCAGCGACCGACTTACCGGTAACCTGCTTCGCGTGGGGCCTGAGCAGCCGGTCGGGAACGACGACCCGATCCGGGCCGTCCTGGCCGCTTACACCCGGGATCTCGTCGCCGCCGTCGATGAGACCCTCACTGAGTTCCTGACCGCCGAGGTCGACGCGCTGACCGAAATCGACGCGGCGATGGGCGGTTTCGCCGCAACGGCACGTGACTACGTCCTCGCCGGCGGCAAGCGGGTCCGCCCGACATTCGCCTACTGGGGATGGCGTGGCGCGGTCGGCGGCGACGAACCGCTGGCCCCGGTGCTGCCCGCACTGGCCACGTTGGAGCTGCTGCACACCTTCGCGCTCGTGCACGACGACGTGATGGACGCGTCCGCCACCCGTCGCGGCCGACCCACCGCCCACATGGCGGTGGCCGCCCAGCACGCCGCCGCGGGCCGCCACGGCGACTCGGGCCGCTTCGGCGAGGCCGTCGCGGTGCTGATCGGCGACCTCTGCATGGTCTGGGCCGACCAGTTGCTGTCCCGCGCCGCCCTACCCCCGGGTCGGCTGCTCTCGGTGCGCCGTGGATACGACCGGATGCGGGTCGAGACGGTCGCCGGGCAGTACCTCGACATCCTCGGCGAGGCCGACCCGGAGAGCTGGTCGGTCGACCGGGCGCTGCGGGTGGCCCGTTACAAGACCGCCAGCTACACCGTCCAGCGTCCGCTGCTCTTCGGCGCCAGCCTGGCCGGCGTCACCGACGACGACCGGCTCACTACGGCGTACACCGCCTACGGCCTCTGCGTCGGGGAGGCGTTCCAGCTCCGCGACGACCTGCTCGGCGTGTACGGCGACCCGGTCGCCACCGGCAAGCCGGCCGGCGACGACCTCCGCACCGGCAAGCCGACCGCGCTGCTCGTACTGGCCCGGGAGATGGCCACTCCGGCCCAACTTGAGGAGCTGGACGGCACCGGCGGCCCGGTCACCGGGCCTCAGGTCGCCCGGCTGGCCGAGGTGGTCGTCGACACCGGCGCGGTGGACCGGATCGAGCGGATGATCGACGAGCGGGTCGACCAGGCCCTGGCGGCGCTCGACACCGTCGCCGTGGACGAGACTGCGCGGGTGGCGCTGGCCGGTCTCGCGGCGGTGGCCACTCACCGGAGGGCATGATGGGGAGATTCTCGGTGCGGACCGTGGACGGCCGTACGGATCGGGTGGTGGTCGTCGGGGCGGGTCTCGGTGGCCTGGCCTGCGCGCTGCACCTGGCCGGCAGCGGACGGCAGGTGACCCTGCTGGAACGTGAGCCGGTGCCGGGCGGACGAGCCGGGCGGCTCAGCGTGGACGGCTACGAGTTCGACACCGGTCCCACCGTGCTCACCATGCCCGACCTGATCGCCGAGGCGCTCGGCGCGGTGGGCGAGGAGTTGTCCGACTGGGTCGACCTGATGCCGCTCGACCCGGCGTACCGCGCCTACTACCCGGACGGCTCCACGCTCGACGTGCTGACCGACACCGCCCGGATGGCGGCGGAGATCTCCCGGGTCTGCGGGCCCCGCGAGGCCGACGGCTACCTGCGGTTCGTCGACTTCGCCCGCAACCTCTGGCGGCTGGAGCGGGCCGACTTCATCGACCGTAACCTGGACGCGCCCACCGACCTGCTCACCGCCAACCTGCTCAAGCTGGTCGCCACCGGCGCCTTCCGGCGTCTGCAAACCAAGATCGACCAGTTCTTCCGCGACCCCCGCACCCGGCGCATCTTCTCCTTCCAGGCGATGTACGCCGGCCTCGCCCCGCACGACGCATTAGCCATCTACGCGGTCATCGCCTACCTCGACTCGGTGGCCGGGGTCTACTTCCCGCGCGGCGGCATCCACGCGGTCTCCCGGGGGCTGGCCGGTGCCGCCGAGAAGCACGGCGTCAAGATCCGGTACGGCACCACGGTCACCCGGGTGCAGACCGCCAACGGTCGGGCCACCGGCGTGCTGACCGCCGACGGTGAGTTCGTCCCCGCCGACGTGGTGGTCCTCAACCCCGACCTGCCGGTGGCCTACCGCGACCTGCTGCCGGAGGCCAGGCAGCGCCGACTGACCTACTCGCCGTCCTGCGTCGTGCTGCACGTCGGGTCGTCCCAGGGCTACCGACGCATCGCCCACCACAACATCCACTTCGGGCGCGCCTGGAAGGGCACGTTCGACGAGGTCATCCGGCGCGGCGAGCTGATGAGCGACCCGTCCCTGCTGGTCACCAACCCGAGCCGGACGGATCCGTCGGTCGCCCCCGCCGGACGGCACACCTACTACGTGCTGGCCCCGGTGCCCAACCTGGAACGGGCACCCTTCGAGTGGCGTGGCGACCTCACCGCCCGGTATTCCGACCAACTCGTCGCCACTCTCGAGGAACGCGGCTACGTCGGCTTCGGCGCGGGCGTCGAGGTGCTCCGGGCGATCACCCCGGCCGAGTGGGCGGAGCAGGGCATGGCCGCCGGCACCCCGTTCGCCGCCGCGCACACCCTGTTCCAGACCGGCCCGTTCCGCCCGTCGAACCTGCACCCGTCGCTGTCCAACGTGGTGTTCGTCGGCTCGGGCACGCAGCCCGGCGTCGGAGTGCCCATGGTGCTCATCTCGGGCAAGCTGGCCGCCGGTCGCATCACCGGCGGTGGCCGGTGAACGGAGGATTGCTCTGATGTCACTGTCTCGGGAAGCCCACCTGGTCGAGCTGGTCGACGAGGCGGGCCGACGGACCGGGTCGGCCACCGTGGCCGCCGCCCACCAGACCCCCGGTCGACTGCACCGCGCCTTCTCGGTGCTGCTCGTCTCGCCGGACGGCCGGATCCTGCTCCAGCGCCGGGCCGCGACGAAGACCCGGTTCCCGCTGCGCTGGGCCAACACGTGCTGCGGCCACCCGCAGCCCGGCGAGGACGTGGCCGAGTCCGCCAACCGTCGGTTGCACGAGGAACTCGGCGTCGGTCCGGTGACGCTGACCGAGGTCGGGGTGCACGTGTACCGCGCCGAGGACCCGGCCACCGGTCGGGTCGAGGTGGAGTACGACCACGTCCTGCGCGGCGAGTTCTCGCCGGACACCCCACTGACACCCGAGCCTGCCGAGGTCGCCGAGCTGCGCTGGGTCGACCCTGCGGCGCTGACCACCGAGCTCGACCGCGACCCCGACGCGTACGCGCCGTGGCTGGCCGGCGTGGTGGACCGCCTGCTGCACCCCTCGGCCTCGGCCGGCGACGGGTCGGAGCGGTCGGGTGGCCGATGAGGCACTGAGCGCGGGGGCGGTCGCCCGGCGACTCGGCGTCGCGGTGACCACGCTGCGCACCTGGCACCAGCGCTACGGCCTCGGGCCCAGCGAGCACGTACCCGGGCACCACCGCCGCTACACCGCGGCCGACCTGGCCCGGCTGGAGATCATGCGACGGCTCACCGGCGAGGGGGTCAGCCCGGCGGAGGCGGCGCGATGGGCCCGGCAGACCCCGACCACGGCGGCGGGCGGCATCGCCCGGTCGAGGACCGCACGGGACGGCGGTGGCAACACCATTCCGGTGGGTCGCGCCGGTCCGGCAGCGCGTGGCCTGGCCCGCGCCGCGATGCGACTGGACTCGGTCGCGATCACTGAGGCGATCACCCGCAGTCTGGCCACCGAGGGCGTGATCGGCACCTGGGACCGGCTACTGCGCCCGGTGCTCGCCGGCATCGGGCAGCGGCACGCCGCGACCGCCGCGCTGATCGAGGTGGAGCATCTGGTCTCGCGCTGCGTCTCGGCGGCGTTCGCCACGGCGGCGGCCGGCCGCCCCATCCTCGGGGCGCCGCGCATCCTGCTCTCCTGCGCCGACGAGGAGCAGCACAGCCTGCCCCTGGAGGCGCTGGCCGCCGCGTTGTCCGAGGCCGGCGTCGGGCACCGGATGCTCGGTGCCCGGGTCCCGGTGGCGGCACTGCTGGACGCGATCGACCGGACCGGACCGGCCGCCGTGGTGGTCTGGTCACACACCCGGGCCACGGCCGATCCCGCCCAACTGTGTGCCCTGCTCACCGTGCCCCGTCGACCCCTGCTGGTCCTCGCGGCCGGGCCGGGGTGGCTCGCCGAGAGCCTGCCGGCGGGGGTGGTCCGTCCGGTCGACCTGACCGAGGCGGTCTCGCTCGTCGTCGCCGTACGCGACTCGCTCGACCGTCCGGCCGCGTCCTGATCGAAATTTCGGGTGCCTTCGCACGCATCCATGCATGTTTGGGGCTTTCGGCCGGCACGGAAAGCGGCGGCACCCTGACCCGGCGTTTGTCCACTCAAAACGGGTGAACTAGCGTCGGGCAGTCCGCCGAACCCGAACCCCTCTCGGGAGCGAACGATGCGTACCCGTGTCCTGCTCGCGTGTGTCACGAGCCTGGTCCTGCTGGTCACCGGCTGCGGCAGTGGCGGCGACTCGCCCCAGGCGACCGCACCGTCCAGCCCTCCTCCGTCGGCCGCCCTGCCGCCGGAGCCGTCACCGTCGCCGTCGCCGACGCTGGCCCCGACCAAGCCCCCGCTGCGGGCACTGCCGGCGAAGCTGCCGGCCGGGCTGGTCCGCAGCACCGGGGCCGAGGGGGTGGCGCTCACCTTCGACGACGGACCCGATCCGACCTGGACGCCCAAGGTGCTCGACCGACTTGAGAAGGCCGGGGTCACCGCCACCTTCTGTGTGGTCGGCAGCCAGGTCCGCAAGCACCCGGACCTGCTCCGGCGGATCGTGCAGGAGGGGCACCAGCTCTGCAACCACAGTTGGAACCACGATCTCGACCTGGCCCGGCGTCCGGTCGCCGAGATCCGCGCCGACCTGGTCCGGACGAACAAGGAGATCCGGCGGGCGGTACCCGACGCGGAGATCCCGTTCTACCGCCAGCCCGGCGGCCGATGGACCGCCGAAGTGGTCCGGGTCGCCAAGAAGCTGGACATGCGGTCGCTGCACTGGACGGTGGACCCGCAGGACTGGGCCAAGCCGACCGCCGCCACGATCGCGAAGCGGGTGAAGCGTGCCGCCAAGCCCGGTGCGGTGGTGCTGCTGCACGACGGAGGCGGCAATCGGGCCGCCACGCTCGCCGCCTGCACCAGGGTGATCGCCGCCCTGAAGCGCGACCTCGGCATCACCAAGCTCGACTAGACCCGCTCTGAGCTGCCGTTTTACGAGACGTTGTGGCTGTAGCCATACCGGTTTGGCCGACCGGTGAGACATCACGTATGCTTTCCAAGCCTCCGGCGGGGCCGGATGGGAGCAAGTCCGCTCACGTTGCGAATGTGCAATGATAGCGGGGCCGCCCTCATCGTCTAGCGGCCCAGGACGCCGCCCTTTCAAGGCGGTAGCACGGGTTCGAATCCCGTTGGGGGCACGGTTCGACTTCGGTCGAATGCAACACCAGCTAGGTCCTGTGGAGCAGTTGGAGTGCTCGCCGCCCTGTCAAGGCGGAGGTCGCGGGTTCAAGTCCCGTCAGGACCGCAAGCGCTGACGCCGCGCACCTCGCGCGGCGTTCTGCGTATCGGGGCATGTGACCCTCCCGACGGGAAGCCGGTGGGCCGGGTAGCATGAGCCGAGCACCACGGCCAGGTAGCTCAGTTGGTACGAGCGTCCGACTGAAAATCGGAAGGTCGGCGGTTCGACCCCGCCCCTGGCCACATAGCCTTTCGCCGGGCTACAGAAACGCCGACCAGCGCACTCGCCGGTCGGCGTTTTGCTTTGCGGTGAAGGTTCAGCCGTCCTGGCGGCGTTGCGCCAATCCGCTCTGGATCGCGTCCCAGACGCTGCGACCCGCGTGCAGGATGCTCTCCCCGGTCTGCTCGGCCAACTGGCGGGCCGCCGACGGCTCGGGCCCGGACGACGTCGCCGTGCCAGTCTCCGGCTCCTGCGCGGCCCTGTCCCGCGCGGGCGGCCCGTCCTGACCCGCGCCAGCGCCACCCGGTGCCCGGTCGGCCACCGCCCCGATGGCTCCCACCTGTTGTCCGAGTTCGTCGGTGGCACCGCCCGGTGGTCCGATCCCGGGTTCCGGCGCGTCGCCGGGCCGGTCGGCGGTCCGACCGACGGCCTGGCCCTCCGGTCCGGCACCCCGGCCGGTCGGCGATCCGCCCGTCCGGTCCGCGACCTGGCCGACCGAGGTTGCACCCACCGGGCGGTCAGCGGGCCTGGGCCGGGCACCGCTCGCCGGGTGGCCGGGGTGCTCACCCCTCGGGTCCCTCGCCTGCGGGCCGGGCTGCCCGGTCGGCCCGGCCTGTACGGCTGGTCGGCGTTCCGCCCCGTTCGCCCGCCCGGGCGCGTCGATGACCTGTGGGTTGTGGTCGATCGTGGTGAGCGCGCGGTCGAGGATCGTGACCAGCTTCTCCAGGCGCACCTTGAGCAGGGCCTGGGCCTGCGCGCCGGTGATGTCCAGGTCCACACCCTCCAGACGGACACGGGCCCCGGCGTCGATCTCCACGAGACCGGCCACCCGCGCCCGCAGGGAGAGGTCGGCGTCCAGCCCGTCGACGGAGAGCCGGATCGAGTCGACCGACACCCTCGGCACGTCCAGCAGGACGTCCGGCTCGTCCCGTGCGAGCCCGTCGCCGTCCGCGCCGGGACGGGCGCGCTCCGGGCCGAGGCGTGGCTCGTGCGGCTGTCCGGCCCCGGGTACCGACTCCTGCGGCTGTTCGCCCATGCTCTCCGCTCCGCCCCACCGCCCGGACCACCCGGCGGCACCGCGCGGCGGATACCCGCTCCGAAGGCCGCCATCCGCCGATGTCCGCAGCGGACCGGAATCAACCCGTAAGCGGATCTTCCGGCAGGTTACGGCCTTGCCGGGAGCTGCGCAGGCGGGCATCAGCCGGTATGGTCCGGGCCTATGGGACAGGGCATTACCGATCCGGTCGACATCCAGCAGGATCACGAACGGTTCACGATCCACAGCGCCCTGGTCGTCCCGGCCACCCCCGAGCAGGCGTACGCGGTGTTCACCCGCAGGCTCGCCGACTGGTGGGTGACGGAGTACACCTGGTCCGGCCCGGAGGCCCTGGCCGAACTGGGCATGGAACAACAGGCTGGCGGCATGCTCTACGAGATCGGTCCCTACGGCTTCCGCAACGACTGGGGCCGCGTGCTGACCTGGGATCCGCCCCGGCGGCTGGTGTTCACCTGGCAGATCGGTGCGGATCGCGCACCGGTGCCGGACCCGGCGCAGGCCAGCGAGGTCGAGGTGCTGTTCACGCCGGAAGGCTCGGACACCCTCGTCGAGGTCGCACACCGGCACTTCGACCGGCACGGCCAGGCCGCCGAGGGCTACCGGCAGGCGCTGACCGCCGGCTGGCACGAGCTGCTGTCCCGGTACGCCGGCACGGTGGTCCAGTCCGGCACCTGAGGGGCGGTGCCCCGACCGGTCCCGCCGATCGTGGCGGCCCGGCACCGCAGGGCGCTCCGGCTCACGCGGCACCGCAGGGCGGACCGACTCACCCCGACCGGTGCCGCAGGGTGGCCACCGTCGAACCCGCCAGAGTCAGCAGGCACTCCGGCAGCAGCCCGTCGGCCACCGCCGCGCCGAACAGGGCCCGGGCCGTGTCCAGATCCGCGTTCGCGTACGCGCTGACGAAGCGGGCCACCCACCGGGCGTCGTACTCGGCCTGGTCGATGTCGGGGAAGTCGAGCGCACAGGCGCCCGGCGGCACCGGATCGCCGACCATGGTGGCGGCCAGACACCATGCCACGTCGTACGCCCCGACGAGCCCGGCCCGGTCCACCACCGCGTCGAATGTCCCGACCACACCGTCGGAGTCGCCGTCGAGCGCCGAACTGAGGACGGCGGCGGCGTCGTCGTACGTCTGCTGTGGCGAGTCGGTCACCCACCGCACGGTAGGGGGCCCGGTCAAGCCACCGTCGGATGTCACTCTCCGTGATTAGTGAGGGCGACCTGCGGATAGACAGGCCTCCACGGTCCCGCCGGGCGTCACGGCACGTTAGTCTGCGCAGCGGACCTTCGCCGTAGGAAGGACGACGATGCACATGTCACGCGGCTCGCGGGCGGCAATCCTGGCCACCTGCGCCACCCTCCTGCTCGCCACCAGCGCATGCGGGAACGACCAGGCCGAGGAGGCGGGCGCCGACCAGGTGCGCCTCTACGGTACGGACGGCAACATGCTCAACTCGTACCCGGAAGAGTTGCAGGATCGCGCCAACCTGGTCGACGGCATGAAGGGCACCACTCCCCTGACTCCGCTGCCGGACGACTTCAAGAACCGGCTGCGCTCCATCGACTCGGGGCTGAACGACTTCCTCTACGCCGCCGAGGCGTACGACGCGGTGGTGATCAGCGCCCTCGCCACGGAACTCGCCGGCAGCACCAACCCGGCGGCCATCGCCCGGCAGATCGTCGGCGTCACCAACGAGGGCACCCGCTGCGAGACCGCCGCCCAGTGCCTGAAGTTGGCCCGCGACGGCGACGACATCGAGTACCGCAGCGTCTCGATCACCCGCGCCGGGTTCACCGACGCCGGTGAGCCCGCCACCGCCAGTTACGCCACGCTGCACTTCGACAACCAGCAGCTCAACGACGCCAAGACGGAGTTCGTCGGTGCCGGCGACGAGTCGGCCGCGAGCACGAAGGCCCCGCCGCGCGGCAACCGGCAGACCAGCACCGCGCCGCTCGTCCTCGGCGGTCTGCTGCCCAAGACCGGCGACCTGGCCCTGGCGTACCCGCCGATCGCAGCGGGGGTGGCGCTGGCGATCAAGGAGATCAACGCGGCCGGCGGTGTGCTCGACGAGGACGTGGTCTGGATCGACGGCGACGACGGCACGGACCCGACGGTCGCCAAGCGGACGGTCGCCAGCCACGTCGACGCCGGGGTGCACGTGATCATCGGGGCCGGCGCCTCCGGCATCTCGGCCGCCGTCCTGCCGGACGTGGTGAAGGCCGGCCGCATCCTCTTCTCCCCGTCGAACACCGCCGCGTCGCTGACCGATGCGGAGGACAACGGTCTCTACTTCCGTACCGCGCCGCCGGACAGCCTGCAGGGTCGGGCGTTGGCCGACGTGGTGCTCCGCGACGGGCCGCAGAAGATCGCCATCGTGGCCCGTAAGGACGCCTACGGCGAGGGCCTCCAGGAGGCCGTCCGGGCCGAGCTGGAGCGGGCCGGGTTCGGCGGCGACAAGGTGACGCTGCTCGGCTACGAGCCGGGCGAGGGTGCCGACGCCGCACCGATCAACTTCAGTGACGGCGCCAAGCAGATCAAGGATTTCGGTGCCGACGCCGTACTCATCATCGGCTTCAGCGAGTCGGCTGCGGTGATCCGGGCGCTGGCGGACGCCGACGTGCCGCTGGCCGCGCTGGGCCGCTGACCGATCCGACAGCGACGGCCGTACCGGAGGGTTCCGGTACGGCCGTCGCTGTCTCTGCGGTCGGTCTCAGTGTCCGCGACGCCGTTGGAGGAACTCCGTCATCCGGCGGTGCTTCTCGTCGTCCTCGAAGAGCACCGCCTGGCTGACCAGGTCCAGGTGCGGATGGGCGGCGGGCGGCGCGTCGACGGCGAGCTTGGTCAGCCGCAGCGCCAGCGCCGAGCCCTTCGCCATCTCGTCGATCAGCTCGTGGGCGGCCGGCAGCAACTCCTCCGGTGTCGCCGCCACCCGGTTGACCAGTCCGATCCGGTACGCCTCCGCCGCGTCCACCCGCCGACCGGTGAACAGCAGTTCCTTGGCCCGTGCCTCGCCGACCAGCGCCGGCAGCCGGTGGGTCGCGCCGGCACCGGCCAGGATGCCGAGCCGGACCTCCGGCTGGCCGAAGACCGCCCGTTCGGTGCAGACCCGCAGATCGCAGGCGTACGCCAGTTCGGCGCCGCCGCCGAGCGCGGGACCGTCGACGGCCGCCACGGTCGGCATCGGCAGCGATCGGATCCGGGCGAACGCGGCCGAGTTGATCGCGGCGAGCGCGTCCAGGCGACCCCGCTCGCGCAGTTGGCCGATGTCCGCCCCACCGGCGAAGATCCCGTCGGTGCCGCCGGTCAGCAGCAGCATCCGGGGGCGGGCCTCCAGGTCGGCGCAGACCTCGTGCAGCGCGGCGATCAGGTCGGCGTCGATGGCGTTGCGCTTCTCCGGCCGGTCCAGCGTGACCACCAGCCGGTCCGGGCGTTCCTCGACCCGCAGCCCGCCGCTCATCGGACCGCCCTCACGGGGGCGTCGCCCGCCCCGGCCTGCGCCGTGCCGTCGGAGCGCACACCGTCGACCCAGTGGTAGAAGCCCTTCCCGGACTTCTTGCCCAGCCGCCCGGCCGCCACCATCTCGACGAGCAGCGGCGGCGGCGCGAACCGGTCCCCGTACGCGGCCTGGAGGGTACGGGCGATGTCGAGGCGTACGTCCAGACCCACCAGGTCGGTCAGTTCCAGCGGCCCGACCGGGTGCCGGTAGCCGAGCACCATCGCCTTGTCGATGTCGGCCGCGTCGGCCACCCCGTCGGCGACCATCCGGATCGCCTCCAGCCCGAGCGCCACCCCGAGCCGGGAGGTGGCGAAGCCCGGCATGTCGCGTACCACCACGGGGTCCTTGCCCAGCCGGGTGGCGAGCGTGACGGCGGCGGCGGCGGTCTCCGGGGCGGTGGCCGCGCCGACCACGATCTCCAGCAGCGCCATCGCCCAGACCGGGTTGAAGAAGTGCAGCCCGCAGAAGCGCTCGGGTCGGCTCAGGCCCTCGGCCAGCTCGGCGATCGGGATGCTGGAGGTGTTACTGCCCAGCAGGGCCGGGTGCAGCGCCTCCGCCTCGGCCAGCACGGTCCGCTTCAGGTCGAGCCGTTCCGGCACCGCCTCCACGATCACCTGCGGCTGCGCGGCCACCTCGGTCAGCCCCGCCCGCAGGGTGACGCGTTCCTGGTTGGCGGCGGCCTGCGACACGGTCAGCTTGCCGCGCCGGACGCCCCGGTCCCACAGTTCGGCGAGCCGGGTCATGGCCGCCGCGCCGCGTTCCCCGTCCACCTCGACCAGGTCCACCGCGTGGCCGGCGCCGGCCGCCACGTACGCGATGCCGAGCCCCATGGTGCCGGCACCCACCACCACGAATCGTTCAGTCATGGTGCCACCACCGCAGGGTGACGACGACACGCTCTCCGACGCCGCCGACGCGCGGGATCGCCGCTACGCCGCAATCGGCCCGTACGCTCCGCTCAGTCATGCTGCGACCCTATGCAGCACCGACCGGGCCCGATGCGTGGGGGCGGACGGGATCGGGTACAGACCGCCGACAGCCAAGGGAAGGACGAACAGATGAGTCAGGCACCGGAGACCACGGGCGACGCGGGCACCCAGGAGACCGTCGAGACGCGCGGCGACGAGCGCATCGAGTTGCTGCGCGCCGACACCAACAACGACGGCCGTACCGACGTCTGGGTGGTCGACACCGACGGTGACGGTAAGGCCGACCTGTTCCAGTTCGACACCGACGGCGACGGCAAGGTGGACGTCACGATGGTCGACATCGACGAGGACGGCCAGCCCGACGAGGTCGTCGACGGCGACGGCGGCCTGCCGCCCGAGCAGCTCCCCCCGACCGTCCAGGTCTGACGCTCCGGGTCGGATGTAAGGAAGGGTCCCCTGCTAACGCCTACGGCATAGCAGGGGACCCTTCCTTACATCCGGGTGCCCAGGCGCAGCGTCGCCAGGTAGTACGGGGCGTCGCGGTCGTCCACGTCGGTCAGTCGCCAGGCGGTGCCCCGGACCAGTTCGGCGAGTTCGTCCGGCGAGCAGACCAGGTAGTCGAACCAGGGCGTACCGAGTTCGCGGTAGCGCAGCCGCAGCCGGAGCTGTCCGCCGAGGCGGCCCCGTCGACGGTTGCGCTCGTGGTAGCCGCTGTGCACCGGATCGGTGGTGCCGTACGGGTCGGTGCCGTGCGCGATCACCTGCGCCCCGGGGTTGGCCATCGCGGCCAGGGCCGCCAGGAAGGCGGGAGCGCGTTCCCGGCCCTCGAACAGGCCCAGGTTGTTGCCGAGCAGCAGGAACGTGTCATAGCGCCGCCCGTCGGCGCAGTGCTCGTCGACCGTGCCGTGCACCAGGTCGCGTACGCCCCGACGTCGGCACACCGCGAGCGCGCCGGGCGAGACGTCCAGCCCGGTCACCGGTACGCCGCGCTCCTGCAACAGCAGTGCGATCCGGCCGGCGCCGACTCCGACGTCCAGGGTCGCGCCCCGGACCCGGTCCACGGCCCGATGGTCGTGTGGTTGCCACTCCTGCGGCCCGGCCAGGTAGTGGGCGGCGGGCGCACCGTTGACCAGCCCGTCGTCCCGCTCGATGATCTCGATGACCGGTCGGGGCAGGCGCCCGCCGGCCAGCGGCCGGGGACCGACCCCGGTCGCCACCGCCAGCGCGTCGCGCAGCAGTTCCCCGAAGACGTCACCGATCTTTGGTTCCCCCGTCACGTCCGTAACGCTAACGGGCTGCTCAGTCAGGCGTGACGCCCGTATCCTGGGCGACGTGACCACGTTGGACCGCCTCGCGGCGGAGAAGTACATACTCCTCACGACCTTCCGCAAGGACGGCCGCGCGGTGCCGACCCCGGTCTGGGCGGTACGCGACGGCGACGCCCTGGCGGTGTGGTCTGCGGCGGACGCCGGCAAGGTGAAGCGGATCCGGCGCAGTGGGGATGTCACGGTGGCGCCGTGCGACGTGCGCGGTCGACCCCATGGCGAGGCGGTGCCCGCCCGGGCGAGCCTCTACGACCCCGGAGCGACCGATCGCATCCGGGGGCTGATCAAGCAGAAGTACCGAGTGATCGGGCGGCTGACGCTGCTCGGCAGCCGACTGCGTCGGGGCACCGGCGGCACGGTGGGGATCCGGGTCGAGTTGACCGGTTGAGGCCGGTGCCGCACCGGATCGGAACATGACGAAGGGCGACGGATCCGTGGATCCGTCGCCCTTCGCGTTGCTGCTATCTACCGGCCAGTCAGTCCCCCTGGCGCTGCTGCGGGATCTGCCCCTGCAACAGCGCCCTGACCTCGGACTCGCGATACCGGCGGTGGCCGCCCAGGGTCCGGATGGCGCTCAGCTTGCCGGCCTTCGCCCAGCGGGTCACCGTCTTCGGGTCGACACGGAACATCGACGCCACCTCGGCCGGTGTGAGTAGCGGCTCTGGTTCGTGCGTTCGCGATGCCATCGGTCACTCCTCCACATGTAGAGACATCGGCCGGGGTCCCGCCGGCCGACGCGTCTCCCATGGTCCGGCTAGTCCCCGATGTCCGACATGGGCCGAACGGCCGAACGTCCCTAGACGGACGGATGAACCATGCCCGATTTATACGACTTTTACACGCCAGAAAGTACCTTATTCGGACTCATAGTCACGGTTCGTGACGCAACAACTACGAGAGCACCTCATGTTACAGCCCGAAATTTGGGCAAAAGCGGACTAGTTGCAGCGTTCCAGAAGTTGCACGGCCCGCCAGCGCGCGACGAGCTTGTCGTACGCCGCAGACGCCTCTTCCGCCTCGCCGCGGGACAGTCCGGCGAGTCCGGCGGCGACGAGTTCCGCCGAGTCGTCCTCGGCGAGCGTCTCGTCGGAGAGCAACTCGACCAGACCCCCGTAGTCCAGCTCCACCACCGAACGGGGATGGAACTCCTCCAACCACCGGGCGGCCTCCTCGACCGCCTCGGTGATGGGCGCGTCCCCCACCGACTTGCGCAGCACCGACAGCGCGCGCGACGACCGGCGGCGCGCCTTGGAGATCTCCGTCCGGAAGCGCAGCGAGCGGCGCTCCGGCGCGGTCACGTGATGGCGCTCCTGCGCCTCGAACAGCACGAACCAGCGCAGCGGCACGCCCCAGGTGGCGATCTGCTCGTGCACCCGGGGTACGCCGTGCTCCAGCACCCGGGCCCCGCTGCGCCAGTCGTCCACCACGGCCTTGGCCTGCCCGGCCAGCACCGGGGGCACGAACGCGTCGGCCAGCACCGCCGGCACCCCGTCCCGGGCGCTCAGCGCGGCCTCGGCCACCCGGATGCGCAGGTTCCACGGGCACACCAGCAGCGTCTCGTCCGTCTCCAGCACGTACGCCTCGTCGGGCAGGTCGGGCAGCCGGGTCCAGCCGGCACCGAGCGCCTCGATCACCGAGGTCCGCTGCCGCACCGGCCCCTCCACCGGCGCCACCGCCCGCCCCTGCTCGACGTAGCGCCGCCAGTACGCCTGACGATCGCGATCGAAGGCGGTCAGCGGCTCGTACACGCGCAGGTATGAGGCGAAGAGCGACGGCACGGCGCGATCCTCCCACGAACGGCAAGCCGAGGGTTGCTCGGCGTCACCCGGGTGGTGCCGCGTGGCGAGCCGAAACGGGGCTTTCGAGCCCGCTATGCGCCCGACGGCGGGAGCAGCGGACGCCCGGTGCGGACGCCCGCTGGGCGGGATGCGGACGCCCGGGAGAGGCCGACCGACGCCCGCCGATACTAGGCTCGCACCACCGGCAGCATCCCCGCCGGCTCGACCGAGGTCCGCGTCCCACAAGGACGCCCGCCGACACAGGAGCCAGTCATGGGCGTATTCGCCACTTCCGACGACCCGGAATCCACGGGCCACGAGCAGGTCGTGTTCTGCCAGGACAAGCAGACCGGCCTGAAGGCGATCATCGGGATCTACTCCACCGCGCTGGGCCCGGCGCTGGGTGGCACCCGCTTCTACCCGTACGCGAGCGAGGAGGCCGCCCTCGCCGACGTGCTCGACCTGTCCCGCGGCATGGCGTACAAGAACGCTCTCGCCGGGCTGGACCTGGGCGGCGGCAAGGCGGTCATCTGGGGTGACCCCGACCAGATCAAGAGCGAGGCGCTGCTGCGCGCGTACGGCCGCTTCGTGGAGTCGCTGGGCGGGCGCTACTACACCGCCTGCGACGTCGGCACGTACGTGCCGGACATGGACGTGATCGCCCGCGAGACGCGCTACGTCACCGGCCGCAGCGTCGAGCACGGCGGAGCCGGTGACTCCTCGATCCTCACCGCCTGGGGCGTCTTCCAGGGCATGCGGGCGGCGGCCGAGCACGTCTGGGGGGTCCCCACGCTGCACGGCAGGCGGGTCGGTGTGGCCGGCCTGGGCAAGGTCGGCAAGTACCTGGTCGGCCACCTGCTGGAGGACGGCGCCGAGGTGGTGGCGACCGACGTGAGCCCCCGCGCGCTGGACTGGGCCCGGACCACCCACCCCGAGGTGACGCTGGTCGAGGACGCGTCCGCGCTGGCCGCCGCCGACATCGACGTGTACGCGCCCTGCGCGCTGGGCGGCGCCCTGGACGACGACACGGTGGGCGCGCTGCGGGCGAAGGTGGTCGCCGGGGCGGCCAACAACCAGCTCGCCCACTCGGGCGTGGAGAAGCTGCTCGCCGACCGGGGCATCCTCTACGCCCCGGACTACGTGGTGAACGCCGGTGGTGTGATCCAGGTCGCGGACGAGATCGAGGGCTTCGACTTCGACCGCGCCAAGCTGCGGGCGACCCGCATCTTCGACACCACGCGGGAGATCCTCCGGCTCGCCGACACCGACGGCGTACCGCCCGCCGTGGCGGCCGACCGGCTGGCCGAGCGGCGGATGGCCGACATCGGCCGGCTGCGCACGATTCATCTGCGGTGAATCCGGCGCGCGTTGGGGGCGGGCCGCGTTGCTTCCGCCCTCAACGGGCGTATCCGGCTAAACTGAAGATACGACGCGTTCGTGAGGATTTACCCCGTGTCAGGACCGTTCCCGGCATCGCTCCTTACCGGGTACAATGGGTGACGACCGGTTGACCGCCACGCGCGGCGGCGGTAGACGGTAACCCGAGGTGCCGAACGGTGGCATCCCCATGTACCGTAAGAGCCACGAGAGATGCCTGACGTCATCGGGGCCCGCCTTCGGGCTGCCCCGCATTCTGTGCGAGGGGGTCGAGCCATGGGGCGCGGCCGTGCTAAGGCCAAGCAGACAAAGGTGGCCCGGGAGCTGAAGTATCACTCCCCGAACACCGACCTCGCCGCCTTGCAGCGAGAACTCGGCGGCAGCGGCAAGTCGGACCACCACTTCGACGACGACAAAGAGTACGTCGACGATGATGAGGACCACGCCGAGGACGACCCGGACACCTGGGTCCGTCCCACCCGCTGACCCCCGGTCACATCCGAGCACGCGGTAACTCCCCGCGTGCTCACGTATGTGCCCGGCATGCGGCGGCGTACCACCCGACGCTCAAGGGCCTGCCACGCCCGGAGGTATTCCGGGAGCGTGGCGGGCCCTCGACTCCGGCCGGTCAGCGAGGCCGGTTGTTCCAGTTGTAGAACGTCGGGATGTTCTCGAAGTGGTTCCAGGCGCAGACCGCGCTCGCCCCGTCGCCACCCGTCACCTCCGCCCGTAGCCGTCGTGCGGCCTCTGCCTCCCGAAGCAGCGCGGTGAGCCCGGCAGCGGCCTCCCGTACCCGGTCGGTGACCTGGTCGACCTCGTTACCCGTCACCCGCTCCGGCTCCCGGTGACTTGTGGTCTCGGGCATGATCCAACACTCCCTCCAGTAGGCGGATCTTGCTGTTGCGGCAGTGCTCGGTCTCCGTACCGTCGAAACGGCCCAGCTCGAAGTAGCGGTTGGCCGCGTGGCCTCCGCCACAGAAGCCGAAGTACGGGCAGGACGAGCGGCAGGCTTCCACGCCGCTCAGGAACTCGCCGACCCAGCTCGTGCCGGCCGCACCGGCGAGGATCGTGTGCAACGGCGTGGCCAGAACGTTCCCGCTGCTGAAGTCGCCGTGGCGCGGATCGGTGAAGCCGGCCAGCTCGGGTGAGAGCACCACCACCGCGCCGTCGTACGCCACGGTGGGGATCGGGTCGAGGCTGGCCGGCAGCAGGCCGTCCGCCGTACCGTCGAGAACCGCGGCGGCGTACCGCAGCGACCACTCGACCTCCCGCAGGTGGATCCGCGGATCGCGACGCCAGGCCGCGACCAGCTCGGCCCAGAACCCGGTCACCGCAGCGACGTCGTGGGCGTTGTCACGGGTGTTGACGCCCTCGGTCTCCTCGATGTTGACCCCGAGCACCTCGCAGCCGAGGTCGAGGAAGTAGGCGTACAGCTCCGCCGCACGCTCCGGCGACGGGTCGTTCACCACGGCCAGCGCCGAGAACGGCAGGCCGTGCCGGCGCAGCGCCGCCACCCCCCGGACGATCCGGTCGTACGCCGGGTGCCCCGCCCGGGTCACCCGGTCCCCGTTGCGCGCCCGGGGACCGTCCACGCTGACGCTGACCCGGATCCGGTGCGCCGCGAAGAACTCGCACCACGCGTCGTCGATCAGCGTGGCGTTGGTCTGCACGTGGTGCTCCACCTCGGCGGCGAAGGGCGCCATCAACGCCGCCAGCCGCTCCCGGCCCGCCGCGAGCGGCTCCCCACCGTGCCAGACCACCGAGAACCGCCCCGAGGCAGCCCACGGGTTCACCGAGGCGGCCACCGCCTCCGCCACCGCCACCGGCATCCGCCGGTCGGCGGCCCGGAACGGCAGATAGCAGTACGCGCAATCCAGATTGCACAGGGTGGTGGGCTGCATCACGACGTACGACGGGACAGCGGAAAGACCCCGCATCCCACGCAACGACCGTCCCCGTGCAGCCATCGCCCTCCTCACCGGTTGACGGCTGCTGCCGGGCGCACCACGGCACGGGCGCACCCACAGCTCCGAAGCAGCCTCAAGGCTAGGCCGCGACGGCCACTCGGGTGAACCCCCGACCAGGTGGTCGGACGATCTGCGTCAGATGATCAGCCCCGGGTGTGCTGCCCGACCATCTGCACCTCGCCGGTGCCCTCGATGATCTCGCCAGCCTGCCAGGCGTCCACCCCGCGGCCGGTCAGCGTGGCCAGTGCCCGGTCGGCGTCCTCGGCCGAGACGATCGCGAACATCCCGACGCCCATGTTGAAGGTCGCCTCCATCTCCGGGTCCTCGATCCGCCCCTTGGACTGGATCAGGTCGAAGATCGGCTGTGGCTTCCAGGTGGCGCGGTTGACCACGGCGTCCACGTGCTCGGGCAGGATGCGCACCAGGTTGCCGGGGATGCCTCCACCGGTGACGTGGGCCAGCGACCGCACCTCCGCCTCGGCGATCAGCTTGAGGCAGTCCTGCGCGTAGATCTTGGTCGGGGTCAGCAGCTCCTCGCCGAGGGTGCGCTGCCGGCCGAAGTCGTCGATCACCACGTCCAACCGCATCCGGCCGGCACCCAGCAGCACGTGCCGGACCAGGGAGTAGCCGTTGGAGTGCAGGCCGGACGAGCGCATGGCGATCACCACGTCACCCACCTCGACCCGCTCCCGGCTGAGGATCTCGCTCTCCTCCACCACACCGACACCGGTGGCCGAGATGTCGTACTCGTCGGGGCGCAGCACACCCGGGTGCTCGGCGGTCTCGCCACCGAGCAGCGCGCAGCCCGCGTACCGGCAGCCGTCGGCGATACCGGCGCCGATCTCGGCGACCCGGTCCGGCACGACCTCGCCGGTGGCGATGTAGTCCAGCAGGAACAGCGGCTCGGCCCCGCAGGCCACCAGGTCGTCGACGACCATCGCGACCAGGTCGATGCCGACCGTGTCGTGGATGTCCAACTGCTGGGCGATCACCAGCTTGGTGCCGACACCGTCGGTGGAGGAGGCCAGGATCGGGTTCTTGTACTTCGTGGTGTCCAGCCGGAACAGGCCGGCGAAGCCGCCGAGGTCGCCCATCACCTCCGGCCGACGGGTCTGCTTCACCTTGGACTTGAGCAGCTCGACCGCGCGGTCGCCCGCCTCGATCGACACGCCGGCGTCCGCGTACGAGACGGAACGTTTGCGAGCGGGACGGCCGGTCCCGCCCGTCCAGGGCTGACGGTCGCCGCCGGCGCCGCTCGGGCTGCTTCCTGCGCCGCTGCGCTCGGACACGTGCGTCACGGTTCTCCCCTTAGTGGTTCTCGGCGGCCGCGTCGGCGGTGACCGGCGCCGCAGCCGGATGGTGCTATGGGCGGTGTGTGGTCGCCGACATCTTCGCGTCGGTGCGGGCCGTCGTGCCGGCCTGCTCACCGGCGTCGTCGTCGACGCGGTTCGCGACCCGGCGGCTGATCCCTTCGAGCACGTGCTTGCCGATGAGGTTGCCGACGGGCAGCTCGATCGGGTACTCCCCGTCGAAGCAGGCCCGACACAGCCGGGTCTTCGGCTGCTCGGTCGCGGCGATCAGTCCGGGCAACGAGACGTAACCCAACGTGTCGGCGCCGATGGACCGCCGGATGCCCTCGTTGTCGAGGCCGTTGGCGAGCAGCTCGGCGCGGGTGGCGAAGTCGATGCCGTAGAAACAGGGCCAGGAGACCGGCGGCGAGGAGATGCGGACGTGCACCTCCACCGCGCCGGCCTCGCGGAGCATCCGGACGATCGCGCGCTGGGTGTTACCCCGCACGATCGAGTCGTCGACCACGACCAGACGCTTACCGCGTACGTTCTCGCGCAGCGGGTTGAGCTTGAGTCGGATGCCGAGTTGACGCAGGGTCTGCGACGGCTGGATGAAGGTACGCCCGACGTACGGGTTCTTCATCAGGCCGGCGCCGTAGGTGATGCCGGACTCCTCGGCGTAGCCGATGGCGGCCGGCGTGCCCGACTCGGGCACCGGGATGACCATGTCCGCCTCGACCGGGTGCTCCTTGGCCAACTGGCGGCCGATCTGCACCCGGGCCGAGTGCACGTTGCGCCCGGCGATGGTCGCGTCCGGGCGGGCGATGTAGACGTACTCGAAGAGACAGCCCTTGGGCTCGGGCGCGGCGAACCGGTTGGACCGCAGCCCCTCGGCGTCGATCGCGATCAGCTCGCCGGGCTCGACCTCGCGGACCACGCTCGCCCCGACGATGTCCAGCGCCGCGGTCTCGCTGGCCACCACCCAGCCCCGCTCCAGGCGACCGAGCACCAGCGGACGCACCCCGTGCGGGTCACGGGCGGCGTACAGCGTCGACTCGTCCATGAAGGCGAAGCTGAACGCGCCCCGCAACTGCGGCAGCACCTCCAGCGCGGCGGCCTCGACGGAGAGATCAGGACGGCTGGCCAGCAACATGGTGACCAGTGAGGTGTCGTTGGTCGAACCGTCGGTGCCCAGACCCCGCTCGGCGACCTCACGCTGGAGGTCGGCGGTGTTGACCAGGTTGCCGTTGTGGGCCAGCGCGATCGTGGTGCCCGAGCTGGTCGCCCGGATGGTCGGCTGGGCGTTCTCCCAGTTCGAGGCACCGGTGGTCGAGTATCGGGTGTGACCGATGGCGACGTGCCCGCGCAGGCTCGCCAACGTCGGCTCGTCGAAGACCTGGGCGACCAGGCCGAGATCCTTGTAGACCACCACGCCGGAACCGTCGCTGACCGCTATTCCGGCGGCCTCCTGGCCCCGGTGCTGCAACGCGTACAGCCCGAAGTAGGTCAGGTTGGCGACCTCTTCCCCGGGCGCCCAGACGCCGAAGACGCCGCACGCGTCCTGGGGGCCTGGTCGTTGGGGATCAAGGTCGTGGCTCAGCCGGCCGTCGCCTCGGGGCACCTGCCGCTCCCTCTTGCTGGTCTGGACTGGCCTGGCGGAGCCACCGGGGCCGCTCCACGCTGCATCGGCCGGAACCACACTGTCGTCGCCTGACAGTGTACGCGAATCCATGTCGCCACATACAGTCACACTGATGCCCCGCAGTGTCATCACGTCACAGGCGTCACTCCAGTTCGAGCGGCAGGTACGCGGACAGATCCGCCCGCGTACCACTCGCCCGTACGCGACCCTCCGTGACGGCCCGCTCCCAGTCGAGGCGTCCGGTGGCGAGGGCGACCCACGTCTGCGGATCCATCTCCACCGTGTTCGGCGGAGTACCGCGGGTGTGTCGCGGCCCCGGAACACACTGAACTGCACCGTAAGGTGGGACACGCACCTCCACCGATCGGCCGGGGGCGCGCTCCGCGAGGGTGGTCAGGAGGGCCCTGACCGCCGCTCGGAGCACCGGCCGTTCGGGCGCGCGCCCCTCGTCGAGCGCCGACAGCGCCGCGGCCACCGCGGCGGACTTAATGTACGGAGAGGACACGACGGGACGATACGGCCCGGCCGCCCGGCGCGTCACGATGGCCCTGGGTCGCGCCGATCCGCCCCGACAAGGCATAGTTGCCGACGGCGTATTCGTACCGTGATGTTCCTTCGGCCGGCGCTCGCCGGTCCGAGGAGGTCAGTCCGGAAGGCGGTGGACGTGTCAACACACCGACGAGCCTGGCAAAAGCGGGCCGGTGTGGTCGTAGCGCTGATTGTCGGTGCCCTACTCGCCGTCCCCGCCACACCCGCACTCGCCGCGAACCCGGACGTCCAGATCACCAACCTGCCGAACGGCACTCTCCAGTCCGGTCAGCAGACGTCGATGACGTTCCGGGTCAAGAACAACAACGAGCTGCCGACGCCGTTCAACATCTCCGTCAACACCTTCAACGGTCTGAGCTGCCAGGGTGACTGCAACATCCCCGCGCGCGTGATCGGGCCCAACGAAGAGGTGTCGATCACGGTCAACCTGGTCGCGGGCGACGTGGCGGCCGGTCAGGAGCGCTCCGGTCGGGTGCGGGTCGCCGCCCGGGCCGGTGGCGACCAGGGTGGCGACGAGCGCGACATGACGGTGCGCGGGCCCAACGCCCCGCCCACCTCCCAGGCGCCGCAGTCGGTGCGTTCCATCGCGGGCAAGATCGTGGAGCGGTCCGGCGCCGCGGTGCCGAACGCCTACGTGCTGCTGGTGGACAGCGCCGGCCGGCAGCGGGACACCACAAGCGACGGCAACGGCAACTTCCGCTTCACCGGCAACAGCGACAACCCGATCGCGCCCGGCCGGATCGACATCGGCGCGAGTGTCGGCGACAAGCGGGCCACGGTCAGCTTCACCGCCAACGCCGGCCAGCAGATCACCGGGCGGCGGATCACGCTTCCCATCGAGTCCTCGGCCAGCCCGAGCGCCACCCCCTCGGCCAGCGAGTCGGTGGAGCCGACCGAGGACCCGTTCGCGGACGACGAGACCGACGAGCCGCAGACGCCCGGTGAGACCCCCGTCGCCCAGGCCCCGGCCGGCAACGAGAGCTCCGGCGGCTTCGGCAACTGGCTGCTGATCCTGCTCGGCGGTCTGTTCGTGGCGATCGGTGTCGGCACGATCGTGCTGCTCTGGATGAAGCGCCGGGAGAACGAGGACGCCGATCCCGACGGTGAGCCCACCAGCGGAGCGCCGGCCGGAGCGGTACCCGCGGCCCGGGGCTCGTTCGCTGGGGCGGACGACCAGACCCGGGTGGTGAACCGGGTCGGCTCCACTCCGGACCCGACCATGGTGGGTGGTCCGGGGCTGGCCAACGCGCCGACGATGATGCACCAGCCGGTGGTCGACGACGTCCCGCCGGACCCGTACGGTGCACCTCCGCAGCCGTACGGCGCGGCCGGCGGGTCGGGCCAGGCATGGTCGGGCGGTTACGGCGACGAGCAGGGCGGCGGCTACGGCGGCGGCCCGGGTTACGGCAACGCTCCTTCCTCCGGCGGCGGATACGGCAACGCCCCCTCCTCGGGCGGTGGCTACGGCGCCAGCCCGTCCTCAAGTGGCGGTTACGGCAGCCGTGACTATGGTGCGGGCGGCGGCGGGTCCGAGTACCCGCCGGCCGGTGCCGGTGGCGCCGCCGGCTACGGCGGCGAGCGGTACGACGAGCCGACCGGGCGCTACCAGGGCGACGACACCCGTTACCCGGCACCGGCCGACCCGTACGCGACCGGCGTCTACCAGCCGGAGGGTGGCCAGGGTTACGGCCAGGGCGAGCCCGGCGGTTACGGCCGGGGCGAGCCGACCGGCGGCTACGGCCAGGGCGGCGACAGCACCCGAGGCTACGGCCAGGGTGACCCGACCGGCGGTTACGGCCAGGGTGACCCGACCGGCGGCTACGGCCAGGGCGGCGACACCACCCGAGGCTACGGACAGGGCGAGCCCGGCGGTTACGGCCAGGGCGGCGACAGCACCCGAGGCTACGGCCGGGGCGAGCCGACCGGCGGTTACGGCCACGGCGCGGAGCCGACCGGCGGCTACCACGAGCCCGCCGGCTACGGCCAGGAAGCACCGCAGCAGCGCGCGGGCTACGACAACTACAACGAACCCACCGGGTACGCCCCGGGTGGCTACGGCCAGGGCGGCGGCTACGGCCAGGAGCCACCGCAGCAGCGCGGTGGTTACGACAACGCCTACGAGCAGGGTGGCTACGGCCAGGGCGGCGGCTACGGCCAGGAGCCGCCACGTCAGCGCGGCGGCTACGACAACAGCTACGAGCAGCAGCAACAGCAGGGTGACGGCTACTACGGCGATCCGGCGCAGGCCGGTCGCGGTCGGCCGGACGGCCCGGGGCAGGAGCGGGGCGGGCGTCGGCTGGACTGGATGGACGACTGACGACCCATACCGCGTACCCGTTGATGCGGGAGCACCGACGAGCAGAGCCGTGGACCGGAGAAGGTCCACGGCTCTCGTCGTCGACGGTGGACCCGGTCTCACACGGGGTCCACGGTGACCGGACGGGACCCGGTCAGGCGGCGGAGAAGACGCCGTGCCGCAGCAGCGGGACCACGTCGGAGTCGCCGACCCGTACCGCGATCTCGACGTCGTCGGAGAAGCCGGCCTCGATCAGCTCGCGGCCGGACACACAGCCCCGGACCGCCGCAGGGATGTCCGGCGTGCTGGCCAACGCGGCGAGTGCCACCGCCGCCTCCACCGACAGGCCACCCGGCACCCCGGAGACGGCGTCCAGGACGCAGGCCGCACCGAGCTGGTCCTCCACCGACGGCCTGAGCGAGCCGTCCGGCCACTGCTCGCCGGCGGCGACCACGCCGATCGGGTCGGTGGTCGAGCCGTACCCCTGGCGCAGCAGCCAGCTCCCGACGGCGCGGGCGTTACGCAGGTTGGCGGCCACCACCGGTACGCCGGTGGCGCTGGCGGCAGCGCTGATGGCCGAGCCGTTCGGGGAGGGCAGCACCAGCTCGGCGACGAAGGGTGCCCGGCTCAGCGCGGCGGGCGACAGCGACCACGGATGTCGGGCGCTCTGCCGGCGACCGGTCGCGACCACCGCGCCGATCCGCTGTGCGTAGTCGGCGGCCTGGGCTCTCCAGGGGAACGGGTGTACCCGCATCCCCCGCCCGACGGCCACCTCGACGGTGGTGGTGAACGACAACACGTCCACCACCACCAGTGCCGCGCAGACCCGGCCCAGTTCGGCCGCGCCGGCAAGGCCCCAGTCGAACCGGGCTCCCGATCCGGGTTGGGCGAAGACGGCCGAGGCCACCGCCTCAGCGCTCGTCGGGCGCGGCAGGCTGTTCGGTCGCACCGGGCTGCGGAACCTCGGCCCCGGCCCGGTCTGCCGGGTCGTCCCCGACCGGCGAGGTCTCACCGGCGGCGGTCGCCCGGACCGGTGGCGTCGCCCGCTCGGCCGGACGCTCGGCGACCGTGGCGGTCTCCGGCTCGGCCTCGGCGGTCGGCGTCGTCGGCTCCTCGGGCTCGGCGACCGGGCCGTCGGTCGGGGAGACCTCGTCCGTCGACGTCGGCGCCTCGTCCGCCACGGCGGCGGTTTCCGGCGTCACGTCGGCGACCGGAGCCGCCTCGGCGGTCGGGGCGTCGTCCGTGGACCCGGCAGTCTCGGGTGCCTCGTCCTCGGCCGGCGTCTCGACGGCCACCGCCGCGGTCACCTCGAACTGCTGCACGCCCCCGAATAGCTTGGGCAGCGTGTTGGTGTGCGCCTCGCGCAGCTCGTCCAGCTCGATCCGGAACTGGCCGTGCACCTCGAGCGCGGCGGCGGTGGAGTCCGTGACCCCGATCAGCTCCCACGGCACGCCGTGCTCGGCGCAGAGCGCGGTGAACGCCTTCTCGTGTCCACGCGGCACCGAGACGAGCACCCGACCGGCGGACTCGCTGAACAGGAAGACGAACGGCATCGAGCCGCCCTCGAACCGCTCCGGCACCGCGATCCGCGCGCCGACGTCGTGGCGCAGGCAGGACTCCACCAGGCTCTGCGCGAGACCGCCGTCGGAGAGGTCGTGCGCGGAGCTGAGGTGACCGACCCGGGCGGCGGCGGCGAGCAGCCCGGCGAGCTGCTTCTCCCGCGCCAGATCGACCTGCGGGGGTACGCCGCCGAGGTGCTCGTGGGTGACCCAGGCCCACTCCGAGCCGGAGAGCTCCACGTGCGTCTCACCGAGCAGGAAGAGCTGGTCGTGGTCGTTGTTGGTGCGCGCGACGAAGCCGGATGCGACCCGCTCGGCCACGTTCTCCAGCACGCCGAGCACGCCGACCACCGGGGTCGGGTGGATGGCCGCCGCCCCGGTCTGGTTGTAGAAGCTGACGTTGCCGCCGGTGACCGGGATGCCCAGCTCGGCGCAACCGTCCGCCAGGCCGCGCACGGCCTCGGCGAACTGCCACATCACGCCCGGGTCCTCCGGCGAGCCGAAGTTCAGGCAGTCGGTGACCGCGATCGGCGTCGCGCCGGTGACGGCGACGTTCCGGAACGCCTCGGCCAGCGCCAGCTTGGCACCGTGGTACGGGTCGAGCCGGGCGTACCGGCCGTTGCCGTCCACCGAGAGCGCCACGCCCAGGCCGGTCCGCTCGTCGATCCGGATCACGCCCGAGTCCTCCGGCTGGGCGAGCACGGTGTTGCCCAGCACGTACCGGTCGTACTGCTCGGTGACCCAGGTCTTGTCGGCCAGGTTCGGCGAGGCGACCATGCGCAGCAGGGTCTCGCGCAGCGCGTCCGGGTCGGTCGGCCGGGGCAGCGTCTCGGCCCGGTCGGCCTGGAGCAGGATCAGGTCTGCCGGCTCCCGCATCGGGCGGGCGTAGACCGGGCCGTCGTCCACCAGCGACCCCGGCGGCACGTCGACCACCAGGTGGTCCCGCCAGGTGATCAGCAGGCGGCCGGGCTGGCCGTCCGGCTGCGGCGCGGTGACCTCACCGATGGCGGTGGCCAGTACGCCCCACTTCTCGCAGGTCTTGAGCACCGCGTCGAGCTTGTCGGGCTCGACCACCAGGAGCATCCGCTCCTGCGACTCGCTGGCCAGGATCTCGTGCGGCTCCATCGACGGCTCGCGCAGCGGCACCCGCTCCAGCCAGACCCGCATGCCGGTGCCGGCCGCCGCGGCGGTCTCGGTGAGCGCGCAGGTCAGCCCGGCACCGCCGAGGTCCTGGATGCCGGCGACGAGCTGGGCGTCGTACAGCTCCAGGCACGCCTCGATCAGCAACTTCTCGATGAACGGGTCACCGACCTGCACCGACGGGCGACGCTTCTCGCTGCCCTCGCTGAAGGTGGCGCTGGCCAGGACGGAGACGCCGCCGATGCCGTCCCGACCGGTCTTGGCGCCCATCAGCACCACGACGTTGCCGGGGCCGACGGCGGCCTTGTTCTGCAGACGGCTCACCGGAAGGACGCCGAGGCAGAGCGCGTTGACCAGCGGGTTGCCCTGGTAGCAGGGGTCGAAGACGACCTCGCCGCCGATGTTGGGCAGGCCGAGACAGTTGCCGTACCCGCCGACGCCGGCCACCACGCCGGGCAGCACCCGGGCGGTGTCGGGGTGGTCGGCGGCACCGAAGCGCAGCGGGTCCATCACCGCCACCGGGCGGGCGCCCATGGCCAGGATGTCGCGGACGATGCCGCCGACGCCGGTGGCGGCGCCCTGGTACGGCTCGACGAAGCTCGGGTGGTTGTGCGACTCGACCTTGAAGGTCACCGCCAGCTCGTCGGAGATCTGCACCACACCGGCGTTCTCGCCGATGCCGGCCAACAACCGGTCGCTGGGCGGGGCCTTCTCGCCGAACTGCCGCAGGTGGACCTTGCTCGACTTGTAGGAGCAGTGCTCGCTCCACATAATCGAGTACATCGCCAGCTCGGACTGGGTCGGCCGGCGGCCCAGGATGTGCCGGATCCGGTCGTACTCGTCGTCCCGGAGCCCGAGCTCGGCGTAGGGCTGTAGCTCGTCCGGGCTGCCGTCGGCGGCCGGGACGGTGTCCACCCCGTCGGTCCAGTCGGTGGCGTCCTGCGCGGCGGCGTGCCGGGGCACGACGGCCGAGGGCGCGGCGGCAGCCGGGTTCGGCTGGACCGGCGCGGCCGAGAATGCCTCCGGGGTCTCCCGTACCGGGTCCGGATGCGTGGTCATGACATCTCCTCGTTGCGCTCGCCGCCGTCGGGGCGGATGAGCTGACCGTTGATCCCGCAGCCGACGGTCACGCCGGCGTCCCCACCAGATGCTTGAGCACCGAGGTGAAGAAGCCGAGGCCGTCGAGGGAGGGGCCGGTGAGCGCCTCCACCGCGTGCTCGGGATGCGGCATGATGCCGACCACGTTGCCGGCGGGGTTGGTGATCGCGGCGATGTCGCGCTGCGACCCGTTCGGGTTGCCGCCGAGGTACCGGGCGACGACCCGCCCCTCGGCCTCCAGCTCGTCCAGCGTCGCCGGGTCGGCGACGTAGCAACCCTCGCCGTTCTTGACCGGGATCAGCACCTCCTGGCCGGGCTGGAACACGTTCGTCCAGGCCGTGCCGGTCGCCTCGATCCGCAGGACCTGGTCGCGATTGCGGAAGTGCAGGTGCTGGTTGCGGGTGAGCGCACCGGGCAGCAGGTGGGCCTCGCAGAGGATCTGGAAGCCGTTGCAGATGCCGAGCACCGGCAGGCCACCCGCTGCGGCGTCGACGACCCTCTCCATCACCGGGGCGAACCGGGCGATGGCACCGCAACGGAGGTAGTCACCGTAGGAGAAGCCGCCGGGCAGGACGACCGCGTCCACCCCGTGCAGCTCCGCGTCCCCGTGCCAGAGGCGGACCGGCTCCGCGCCGGCGATCCGGACGGCCCGGGCCGCGTCCCCGTCGTCGAGCGAGCCGGGGAACGTCACCACACCGACCCGGGCGGTCACGAGCGGGCGTCCGCGGCTTCGTCGGCCTCGACCAGGTGGACGGTGAAGTCCTCGATGACCGGGTTGGCGAGCAACTTGTCGGCGATCTCCCGGGCCCGGTCCAGGTCCGGTTCACCGGTGAAGTCGATCTCGATCCGCCTGCCGATCCGTACCGAGGCGACGTCGTTGACGCCGAGCCGGGGCAGCGCGTTTGCGACGGCCTGGCCCTGAGGATCGAGGATCTCGGGCTTGAGCATGACGTCGACGACGACGCGAGGCACTGGGCACTCCTGACTGTGTACGCAGTTGGGTGCCGACCCACAACGGGCGAGCGCAGCCAGCCTACCTGGCAGATACGGCACCAGACGCACCGGCCGGACGCGGTCCGGGCGGTGTCCGACCGTGCCCGCGTGGGGCCTTCGGGACCGATACGGGTTCGTTGCAGTCTCGATACGGGTTCGTTGCCGGGAGGCCCGGTCCGGACGGGTCTCGACCCCCTCAGGGCGGGCGACAGGGGACCAATCGACCCTCCTTCCCCGACGTCGGACGATCCGGCTGTTACATCCGATTGTTTCGATGCGCCTCTTGTGAAACACCTCACCGAGCCCTACGGTACATCGTCATACGTCGATTTATTGGCGTAGCGGTGGCGGTTCACCCCCTCCCGCCAGCGCAGATCGACTCGGTGAACCCGAGTCACCGAACCCCGAAGGAGCCCTACCGATGCGCATCCGATCCCTGATCGTGGCCTTCGCCACAGCCATGGTCGGCGTCGTCGGCGCCAGTTCCGGCGCCGTCGCCTCCCCCGTCAGCCCGTACATCATCGGCGGCAGCACCGTCTCCTCGGCGCCCTGGGCGGCGGCCGTGTTCAGCAACGGCTCGTTCACCTGCTCAGGCACGATCATCGCCCCGCAGTGGGTGCTCACCGCCCAACACTGCATCGGCAGCAGCATGTCCGTCCGGGTGGGCAGCGTGAACCTCTCCTCCGGCGGCGTCACCCGCACGGTCAGCGCCACCTACGGCCGCTACGACCTGGCCCTGATGCGGCTGTCCAGCGCGGTGAGCACCAGCTACGTGACGCTCGCCAGCAGCAACCCGCCGGTCAACTCCACCAACTCGATCTACGGCTGGGGCCGGACCTGCTACAGCGGCTGCGCGGCCTCCCCCCAGCTCAAGACCGCGTCGGTGCGGGTGACCAGCACCAGCGTCACCGACGCGTACGGCGGGCAGGCGATCCGGAGCACCCGGGTCAACGGCAACGCCTGGCGGGGCGACTCGGGCGGCCCGCAGTTCTACAACGGCGCGCAGGTCGGCGTCGCCTCGACCGCCGACGGTGTGAGCATCCAGAACTACGGCAGTGTCGCGTTCAACCGGGCCTGGATCACCTCGGTGGCCGGTGTCTGACGGTTAGCGCCCGGTCGGCGCGGATGGTGGGCTACGCGCCCGCCGTCCGCGCCGCGTCGTTTTGCAGCATCCGATCAGGTGAACAACCCTCACGTTGGCGACCCGCATCGACTGCCAGCATCAGAAACGTGCTGGTCGTGACGACGGACCAACTTCCCGGCTACGAGATCCGCCAGATCCTCGGCGAGGTGGTCTCCTCCATGGCCAGGACCCGCAACCCCTACCGCGAGGGGGTGAAGAACCTGCGCGGTGGCGCGTACGACCCGTCGGCCCCGGACAACCTCACCCGCTGGCGTACCGACTCGGTGGCCCGGCTCGGTGAGGAGGCCCGGCGGCTCGGCGCGAACGCGGTCGTGGGCATGCGGTTCGACAGCCGCGACTGCGGCGAGATGTGGATGGAGATCTGCGCCTACGGCACCGCCGTGATCGTGGCACCGACGGTGCCCGACGTCATGCCGCCGGACCAGCCCCTCGTCGCGGCCGAGACCGCCCAGGACCCGTCCTTCGCCGGAACCCCGGGCGGCATCGCCGAACCCGCCAGCGCCCCCAACCTCAGCACCGCCGCCGAAACCCCCACCCGCGACTAACCCCCCCAACCCCACCCACCCTGCCCCGCCCCACCCTGCCCCACCCCCCTGGGGGGGGGGGGGGGTGTTGGGTGGTTTTTTGGGGGGGGGGGGGGCGGGGTGGGACTCACAAAAGAGAGTGACCCCCGGGGGC
>NZ_JBITKM010000002.1:820136-836609 GCF_044461025.1 Micromonospora sp. NPDC049900 | reverse complement strand
GATCTGCTCCACCAACGCCATCGAGTCGGTCAACGCCCGCATCCGCCGAGCCGTTCGAGCCCGCGGCCACTTCCCCAACGAGGGCGCCGCCCTCAAATGCGTCTACCTCGCCGTGATGAGCCTGGACCCGACCGGACAGGGCCGTCGGCGATGGACCATGCGCTGGAAACCCGCCCTGAACGCCTTCGAAATGGCCTTCGAAGGCCGCCTGACCACAGGCCGAAAGTAACCCTCAACAACCCGAGTTACACCGTTCGTTTGACAGACCCCGGTGTCCTGCGGCGTCCGGGCCCGCACCACGATCCGCTCACCCTCGTCGGTCACATCCTCGATGACCAGCGGAGACAACCCCGAGAACACCGTCTGTACAAGCCTGTTGACGACCTCCACATAGGAACAACGACACCGGCCACCCTCCGTCACCACCTAAAGTGAGACAGAGCCGTTCGTTTGACAGACCCTACTTGCGGGCGGTTCTGACGTTCATGTCGAGCAGGCGGGCCCGTTGCCGCGTGACTGAAACTGTCACCTATCGCTGTAGCAGCCCCGTTCATGACCGCCTCAGGGTTCAGTGACCTCCGCGGGTGGCTGCGCGGCGGTGCTTGTTGACGAACGTGAAGCGGTTGGGGTCGAGGCTACGGTTGGCGAGTTCGGCGGCTTGGACGGCTTCCTCGTACAGCTCCATCTGCCTGTCGGAGGCGTGTGCTCCGGCGGGAAGCCGGCGGATGAAACCGTGCACCTGGTGGGCGCTACGTGGGGCGGGTGCTCCCATCTTGGCGAGGCTCTGCGGCTTCAGCACCTCGACGGTCGGCTGGTAGCGGATCAGGTCGACCAGGTTGTCGCCGCTGCGTGCCGGGTACCAGAGGCCGCCGTAGCTGTCCCGGCCGCCGCGGACCCTCCGGATCCGGCCAGCCTTGATCAGGTTGGTGGTGGCATCGTGTACCTGGCCGGTCATCCGGTCGGGCATGCCGAGGCTCTGGCAATTGCGGACGAGAGCGTCCTCGGCGAGTGTCGCGGTGCCCTGTGGGCAGAGATGACCGAGGATTCGCAGCGTGCGCAGGACCCATCGTTCGACCGAGACTGGTCCGGTGGCGCGGCGGGGATCTCCGTCGGGTTCCAGTTCCCGGGTGACGACCTGCCTGTCGAACTCGTGCCGGAACTCGGTGCCGTCGATGCGCTCGGGCCGGCGCAACGGTTTCGTGACGGCGGTCATGGTGGTGCTGTCGGTACGCCAGGTGAAGTCGACGAGCAGTCCCGGTTGCAGGGACGTGGGCCAACGCACCCCCTCGAGCTGCCATCGTCCGCCGACCTGACGGAGCGTGACGTTCTGCGGCCGGGTTGCGGCGCTGAGGTGTTCGAAGTAGAGGCGCAGCCGTCTGGTCTCGTGCGACGGCAGGATGGTCCCAGCGGGGATGGGACAGCGCCGCCGGTTCACGTCGTCGCGGGTGAGGGCCACCTGCCAGGCGGCTCTGACCGTGCCGGTACGGATCCGGTCGCCGGTCGGCAGCCAGCGGGCGGTCGCGGATTGGCCGGGGCCGGCCAGGCGCGGCGCCACTGGCCTGGCCGTCGGCTTTGCGGGGGTACCGGTGGCGGTCTTCGTGCCGGGCTTCGGTTGTCCGGAGAGGGGCGCTCGCGGAGCGGGTGCGATCAGTATCGCGTTCAACTGGCTGATCAGCTCCGGCACGCAGGCGGCACACGAGTCCCCCCGGGCGGCTGCCACGCAGGTGGCGGTGTGCACCAGGCAGGCGTCGGCGACCGGCCGGGCCAGGCGTGGTTCGTTACGGGCTACCCGGTTCGCGGCTTCGATCAGCCGGGAGATACGTGCGGCTCGCTTCTCTGACTGCTGAAGCCGCAGGTAGACCTGGCTTTGAAGATCCTCCCGGAGTCGGCTGGCGATGACCTCCATGGCGCAGCCCATGGCGTAAGCGTCGTCGGCTTCAGCCAGATCCGCAACCGCCTTGTGCTGTTGGTTCGCGACCTTCTTCTCGAGGCGCCGGCGGTCCTTCCTCAAGCCGTCGGTGACACGCTTCGCCTGGTGCGCCCAGCGTTCCAGGACAGCGGGGTGCGACAACGCTCCCAGACTCGGGTCCGCGCGCCGGGCTAGCTCGGCGAGGTGCTCGATGAACGATGTCTCGCTCAAGCCGCGGAGTTCCTGTGTGTCAGCCGGTATGCGATGCGCGCTGGGCGGGTCCAGCACGACCATCCAGTCCCAGAGCGTCTCGGCCGGCATGTCCCGTCGTGTTCGAGTGAGGCCTTCCTCCTTCATCACCTCGGTCAGCTTCGCCACGAACGCCGACCGGCGGAACCTCGACAACAGCAGAGCCGGGAGCGGATCCTGAACGGGTAGGGCGTTACCCGTACCCCGTCCGCGGCGGTCCTTCGTCTGTTGCTTCCGACGTCGGTTCGCGATCGCCTGCTGCTCCCGGTGGAGTGACCGGCGAATGCCAGCACGAGCGTCGTCGGCCAGGCTGATGCCGTCCCAGCCCCTTCGTTCCAGGAGTGCGTCGGCGAAGGCGAGTGCGGCCGAATAGGCGTCCGACGCGGCCAGTTCGGTGAAAGCCTGATCCTGTTCAGAAGTGAGAGTGCCTGCCGCGCGAGCGATGACGACCGTGGCGAGCTGACGAAACCCCGGCTTGGGTTGCTGAAGATCGATACGTTGCGGCGGTTCCATCGACGTGGCCGCCACGGCCGACGACTTCGACGGCAGCGCCAGGCACTCCTCGGCGACAGCAAGCTGGTAACAGTCGGAGCAGGTCGGCGCTGACCAATCGCCATCGGCCACCGCGACGAAGCGCGTGGTCTTGACGATGTCACAACCCGCACAGGTATACGCGTCCGCGGCTTTGAGCCGGAACTGTTGCCACCGGCCACGGGCGGGCAGCATCATCGCGATCTGCCAACCCGTCGCCACGGTCTTAGCGGTCACCACTACAAGTTACCGACCGAACACGAATTCGGGCGTTGTGGCAAATCGCACTCCGTATCGCCCCAGGCAATGATCGATGTCGCCCGGGCACCGGGCACCGTCGCGGTTGCTGGCGAGATCTCTTGGCAACTGAGCCTCAGCCCACCCTCGACCTCCTGCGGAAAGTTCGCCGGTGCCCCGGGCAGGGTCGGATGCCAGCTGCTGCGTGACCGCTCGGTCAGCTCATCAGCCTCGGCCAGCCGGGATACCAGCCGTCGGTCCGGTGCCGTGTCATCCGCACCGCTGCGGATGCCGTACTCCTGAAGAGCAACGGCGTAGATGTTCGAGGGCAGGGTGCGAACCCCGACTCCGGCACGCCTGCCGATTAGGCCCTCCGTGTCGCTGCCGCGCAGCAGAGCGGCGATCACCTTCCGCTCGTTGCGGTCGACCCGCGCAGCGAGGCGGTCACCGCGTAGCCCACGCTTCTGCGCCTCCTGGTAGCACCAGGGCACGATCAACAGGTACCGTGCCCGGTTCTGCAGGACCGACGTGCCGGGAAACAGCAGGTCGCTGAACGCGTCGCGGACCTGACCGACGCCCAACTCGTCCCGGCTCTCCGTGTCGCTGAAGAGCTTGAGCAACTCACGCATGCGTTGCTGATCCTCGCGAGACGTGTCCAGCCAACTCAGCCCCGAGGCCATGGACGCCTCCCGCCCGCTTCGGCGCCGTCAACAAGGTCGCTGAGCAGCCCCGTGGGCAGGGCGATCCAGCCCTCGACCCCTGCGACCTGCCGCTGCTCGTCGTCGGGCCGGGTCGCCCTGCCTATGGCGGCGGCACGCGCGTTGAGGGCCGCGACGACCGCGTCGAAGGCGTCGTGGCTGCGGCGACACAGCGCCTCGGAAGCGCCCAGTTCCAGCCAGGGTGCGGCCGCGCAGAGCGCGGTCACGAGGGCGGCATGCTGCGTCTTCTGGCCCCGTCCCTTGTAACCGCGGTACGTCAGCCCCCAGCGGCACAGTGCCGCGGCCGGGTACACCTCGACGATTCGGCCGTTGCCGCACCGGTCGACGTCCTGGCCGGCGGCGGCCAGCATCGCCAATAGCCCGGCACATCGGAAGGCGGCATGGGCGATGCGGTCCGCGGCCACGCTGAGCGGAATGATGCCGGTCGTCTCGCGTACCACCTCGTCGGTCAACCGGTAGGCCAGACGACGCCGCCACTGTGCGGCATCGCCGTCGGCGACGGTGACGTGGCCGGACCGGTGGGCCGTGAGGAGCGCGGCGAAGGGTTCGGGCCAGCCGAGTGGGCAGTCCAACCCGCCTTGTCCGCGTCCTGGCTGGCCTTGACGATTTGGGCATCGCCGACGTCCAGGACCAGGTTTCGAACCACTGCGCGGTCCGACAGCCATTCGATGGTCGCCATCGCCGTACGTTTGTCCGCCGCTGCGAGGTCGACGCCGAGGGTCAGCACCGCAACACTCTAGGTGCCGACCTTGCGTCATGGCTCGACCGACCGTCGTTGTAGGACGTTCAGGCACGCGTGACCCCCGGATCGGTGAGTAAGAGTGGGCCCGGTCCGCGTGAGTGATTCTGCGCGAGCATGGCCCAGGGCACTACCATGATCCTTGGCCAGCTGGTTGTCATGATCCATGTGGTGTCTCCGTGGGTGCTCGGGCGCGATGGGACGGGGCCAGCGCGCGACGGACTGGGCCGGACGCCGTCCTGTGAAGCTGGGGCCTGACCGCGAACAGATGGACCCATGTGACCCCGTTGGACCAGACGACTCGACCAAGATCAACCTCTTAATCTGCGGGACTCTTTGGACTGGTTGGGACTGGTGAGACTGAGGCTGACCAGGGATTCCTGGGCGGATCGTGGATGTTGGAGGCGGCAGGCGGCTGTTAGATTCCCACCCTGCTGGATCGCAAAGTCCGCTGGTTGCCAGGGCTGCGGCGGAGGCTGCCTCGGCTGGCTGGTCAGTCCTTGACGCTCTCCCTCGGTACCGGTCGTAGGTCCAGCATTTCGCGCCCGCCGACTGCATCAGCGGTGTGTCGTCGCAGCAGGTTCAGCAGGTCCTCCTGCCTGGGCTGGCCGAACGCCAGCCGGTACATCGCCAGGTCGGATTTGAGCCGGTCAAGTTTCGCCTGGTCGCGGCTGAGGGGGTACGGCAGGACGTGCCGTTCGATCTTCGCCCGGCCGGGGAACACCCAGTACGGGGCGAAGTCGCCGAGCTCTCCGGATTCTGCTCGTGCCGCGTCGTACAGGGCCTTCCACACGTCCGGCTCGGGGGAGCGCAGGGCAGCGGCGCGGTGTGCGGCGGCGACGTTGCGGCGCACGGCGTGTCCGCCGAAGCGGTGGACCCGGCCCTCACGTTGTTCGAAGTCGACGGGGTTGGCGGGGGTGTTCCAGTGCACGACGGCCGAGCACCACTGGTGGAAGTCGATGCCTTCCTGGCCGGCGCTGGTCGTGGCGACAACGAACGGCCAGAACGGGCTGTTGAAGGCTCGCCGTACGGTTTCTTTGCGGTTGACCTGGGATTGTTCTTCGCCGCGGCCGCCGTAGCGCAGCGCGAACCGGCCGGGCAGTTTGATCCGCTCGTCGGGGTGGTGCGGGTCGAAGGCTTCGTACGTCGATGGTCGGCTGGCGATTGCTTGCCGTGCCTCGTCGGCGAGCCGGCAGAGTTCCTCGTCGTCGAGGTGGGTGTCGGCGGCCCCGCTGCGCAGGGTGTGCAGGTGCTCGTCGAGGACGGCTTGCAGATCGCCGGCGGCGCAGTAGCGCAGTACGGCCTGCCAGTAGACCGGGCCCATGGACAGGCTGTCGAGCAGTTGGGCGGATTCCGGCCGGTTGAACAGGGACCGTAGTCCGTTGGCCAGGATCGCCGCGGCGCGCCAGTGCCCTGCGGGTGTGACCGCGTCGTCGGGGTGGATCAGTCGGGACAGGGCCCGCCAGGCGATGTTGCCCGGCGCGTGCAGGCCGATCTCCGCGACGCTGCCGAGCAGACCGTGGAGATGGTCTGCTGTCGGGTAGTGGGCGTTGCTGGCCAGCTCGCGGGCTCGTTCCACGTGCCGGTCCAGGCCGGTGGCCGTTGTCTCCTCGTCGGCGGAGGTGCCCAGGGCGGCCGCGGCGTCGTCCGGGCCGGGGTCGGCGCCGGGCCATCGGAAGATCAGTTCCCACGGCTCGGCGGGGCTCGCTTCGGTGGCCTCCGTATCGTCCGATACGCGAGCAAGTAGCCGTTCCCGCACCTCGCGTTCGACCACGTCGAGCGGCGTGGTCTCGTCGGGCCGTTGCCGGGCTAGGGCCAGCGGGTCGCACAGTGCGGCCAGGGCGGGATGGGGCCAGAACAGCGCCAGGACGCTCATCGCCGCCGGTCGGCCGTGTTCCATTCGGTAGTCGAGATGCCGGTGCCCTTGGCCGGTGGCGCCGAGCCGGCGTTCGGCTTCGTAGCTGAGTAGCCCTGCCACGGCGGTGGGTGTGGCGTTCCAGGACGAGAACAGCAGCCGCTTGGTGATGCCGTCCCGCGCCGCAGTGGTGAATGGTTCGCCGAGCGTGTGGTAGGGCATGGATGGGGGCAGCCATAGCAGTCGCCACCAGCCCTTGTCGACGGTGTCGGCGGCGAGCTGTCGGAGCCGGGCGTTGCCGAGATCGACCGGTTCCCGTTGGTTGATCGCCTCGGCATCGAGCAGCTGGGTGCAGGCCAGCAGCGCGGACACTTCGGGGTGCGGCTGGCTGTCGAGCGCGGCGCGGACCTTGTCACCAAGCTGGTAGCCGTCGAGGAAATTCAGGAAGTACGGGGCGGACTTCCAGTACTCCACCGTCATGGGAGCGCCGACGACGTGTGCGATCTTGCGTATCGCCACGTAGCCGCGGATATCACGCGCGTCGAGGTCATCGGCCACGGTGAGGTGCTCCCGCAGCATGCCGTCCTGCACCAGCGCGGGCCGTTCCGTACGACACATGACCCGCAGCAGCAGGCCGCGCAGCCAGTCGCGCAGGTCACCGCAGGGCTCGCCGCGCACCAGCGCGTCCCGGTACGCCTCGAACGCCTTCGCCACGTCGGCGTGCCAGGACTCGTCGTCGGTGAGGAAGCGCAGGACTTGCTGGAAGTCGCGGTAGTGATCCTCGCCGGTGGTGCTCTCCTCGGCGAAGGTGAACGGCTTGTACGGGGTGGCCGACAGCAACAGCACCCGGGCGGCCCGGTAGTCGAACAGATGCCGGGCGAGCTCGGCGCCCTCGCCGCCGTTGGGGTCGAGTAGCTCCCGGAACCGTTGGAACTCGTCGAGGATGATCAGGTCGGGTTCGAGAACCTCGACGCCGGCGGTCGCGAGCGTGGTCCGGAGGGCGCCGGTGAGCGTGCGTGCTGTTTCCCGTAGTGCGTCGGGTAGGGCGGGGCGGCGGCCGATGCCGTCGAGCAGCGCGTCGAACTCGTGGAGCAGGCCACGTTGACGAGCACGGCAGAGGAACTCGCCGGTGATGGTGCGGTCGAGCTTCCCGTCGAGCTGCGCCCACAGCCGGTTGCACTGTTCCTCGAACCGGCCGGGGTTTGCGACACCGGCCTGCAGGGCGCGTAGCGCGGCCCGGGTCCGCCAACCGTTCCACGAGCTCGCCTGTTCGAGGATCAGGAACAGCAGTGCTCGCTCCTCGGCCGTACCGGTGCGCCACCCCTGGTCGAACGAGGTGCCGGGGGTGAACGCGACCAGGTTGATCGGCTTGCTCGCGGTGGTGGGTGCGGCGTTGAGCTGATGGGCGTGCTTGGCGAGCAGGGTGAGTCGGCTGGACAGCGTGACGGTTTCGTCGGGGGTGACCCGGAGCCGGGCGATGTTCTGCCGGGCGACGTCTTGGTTGGAGCAGACGTAGACGACGTCGACCCGGTCCACGCTAGCGTCGTCCTGCAGCCGCTGCAGGGTCTGGGCGATGACGCCTCGGGCGACGACGCTCTTGCCGAGCCCGGTCTCGTCGGCGACCAGGAACCGGCGGGTCGGATCGGTGCCGAAGTACCGGTCAATGACGTGCGCGACGGTGGCGCGTTGGAAGTCTTTCAACCCGGCCATGACCGGCTCGGCGTCGTACCGGTTCACGCGTCCACCGCCTCTGTCATCGGCTCGCGTGCCGCCGTGATGACCCGCCACAGCTCGGGGAAACCCGCAGGAAGCAGGCGATTACCAGCACCGCTGGCTTCGATGCGGGTCACCAGCCGGGCCAGGTCGTCGAGCTGGTCCGGCCGGTCGACGAGAGCGTTGAGCAGCAGTTCGAGGATCCCGGTCCCGCCGGCGCGCCAGGCACCCGATCCGCCGGTTCCGCCGTCTACGGCGGCGGCAGCCTCGGTGCCGAGGCCGAGGATCAGCAGCAGAAACCGCAGGAACTTCTCCGGGGTGTCGATCTGCTGGGCGAGGACGTGATCGAGCCGGTGTGCGGGGTCGCCGATCAGGGTGGCGAGGACGACGGTCTGCTCTCGGCTGGTGGTGTCCTCGGCGGTGATGACGATGAACGGGGTGATGTCGGCCAGCGCAAGTCCGGTGAACACGGCAGCCACCGGCTGTCCCGCGACCAGCGGCACCGCCTCACCGCGACGGGTGTGCATCTGCGCGCTGATCCGTACCCCCGGCATATCGGGCAGGTCCTGCTGGGAAGTGAGCCGGATGCCGTAGCTGTCGGCTTCGGTGGTGACGGTGGCCGACAGTGGGATGGCCGCGATGTCGCGGATCAGGTCCCGTAGCGCGGTCGATTCCGGCTCCGACTCGGTGGCATCGTGGCGGTCGTAGGGTTCGAGGATCCCGCGGAGACCTGCTTCCGGACCGAGGACGGCGTTGATGCCCCACTGGGCGCGGCTGCCGGCCAGTTCCACCAACAGTTCGACGTTGCCGCCGAACGCCGCGTCGGTGGCGTTCGCGGAACCGAGCAGGACCCGTGCCTGGTGGCCCTTCTCCACCACGTACACCTTCGCGTGCAGCCCGTGCAGCACCTCCTGGCCCGACGACGCCCCCTCGGCGGGCAGACCCGCCAGAGCATTGACCACGAACGCCTCCGACCCGGCCACCGTCTCCTCCGGCAGGCAGTCCAGGGCCTCCTGCCGGCTCACCAGGGCCAGCTGCCCGCCTGGCGCGCACCGGTCCAGGCCGCCGGGCGTGCAGAACGGCGAGATGATGAGGTGACGCGTGCCCTCGAAACGCGGCGGGCGCGCGCCGGGCACGCCCAGCGCGTGGAAGGACATCTCCCGGGCTGTGTCGGGGAGTTCCCACTCGGCCCGGCGCAGGTCCTCGGTCAGCGTCTCGATCGCCGCCTGCCGATCGGGCGGTAGTGGCGCGACCGCCAGCCGCACTGCATGCCGCAGGAGATCCGACAGCGGCCGGTTGTCCGCCTTCGGCCTTGGGCCGATAACACCGTCCAGGCGCAGGCACACGTCCCAGCTGCGATCCTTGGTCAGGTTCCGGCTGAGCACCAGCAGCCGCAGGAACGTCTCGCCGGTTGTCTCGTCGTGGAAGCGCAGCGCCCACACCTTCGGGTGGAACAGGTGTCCGGGCTTGGGCCGGCGTACCTGGTGCACCATGGGCTCGACGAACGCCAGCAGCGCGGACTGCGTCGGGGGCACGGTGATCTGCCCCGCTTGGCAGAACACGTCGATGCGGTCGGCGCAGTGCCGCACACCCTCCATCACCGTGATCGCGTCCGTCGACTCCCGCAGGCCCTGGGCGGCGAACGCCAACGGGGCGACAAGCAGGCTCTCCAGGTCCAAGGTGAACGTCAACGCCACGGCTCGGGACAGCCGCGCGCCCGCTGGCGCGCGCAGCGCGTCGAGCAGCAGGGCGCGGGAGTCAGGCGCGAGCACCGGCAGCCTCCGGCAGGTCGGCGGCGCAGCCGTCGTGAATGTCGGCGAGGATCCGGCGTACCTGCGGCCACCGGAACACCAGTTGCCGGCTGCCCGACGCGCCACTCCACCCGCGGAGCAGCTTGTCGTTGAACAGCCGTGACTGGCCCTTCTTCACCGACCGTTCCCGCTCGGCCACCAAGGCCCGCAGGCCTGGGTCGGTAGCCGCGTCACCCGCGGCCCCGCTGGTCACCACGTCGAGCCACCGCTCGATGAACCGGCGTGCCGCCGCGTTCGTGGCGATCCGCGGGTTCTGTCGGATCAACCGGCTCCACATCCCCGCCCGCTCCCAGCCCTTCAGGCCGGGCAAGACCGTCACCCGATCGTTCCACTCCCGCAGGGCGTCGCGGTACGTCTCCGCCGGATTCTCGTGTTCGGTCAGACCGGCCTGCTCGTACCGCTCGGCGACGAGCAGGTTGTACAGCAGCGCCGCACCGTGCATCGCCAGCGAGAACCGCTGCGCGTCCCGGACCAGCGCACCGACCGGGTCCGGCGCGGCGAGCGCCGCCGGCTCCCACGGCACTTGACCGTCGGTAACCAGTCGATGCTCGGGTTGCAGCAGGTACGCCAGCAGGGTGTTCGGCGCTGCGGCGAGAAGCCTCTCCCGCAGCCAGCGGGCCTCCTCCGGATACAGCCTCAGCCCGCCGTCCACCTCGTTCGGGAAGCTCGCCGGCGCAACTGGCAGCGTCGCGTGCCAGGCACCGCTCGGTCGGTCGGCCAGTTCATCGGCCTCGGACACGCCGGGGGCCGGCCGTCGGTCCTGGGCGTCATCGTCACCCGTGCGGATGGCGTACCGCAGCAGCGCCGCCGCGTAGATGGCCGATGGCAGAGTTCGCACACCGACACCGGCCCGCCGGCCGATCACACCCTCGTTGTCGTCCCCGCGCAGCAGCGCAGCGATCACCTTCCGCTCGTTACGGTCAACCTGCGCGGCGAGGCGCTCACCGCCCAGCCCACTCCGCTGCGCCTCCTGATAACACCACGGCACGATCAGCAGGTACCGCGCCCGGGTCTGCAGCACCGAGGTCCCGGGAAACAGCAGGTCACTGAACGCGTCGCGGACCTGGCCGATGCCCAATTCGTCCCGGCTCTCCGCGTCGCTGAACAGCTTGAGCAGCTCACGCATGCGCTGCTGGTCGTCGCGGGAACTGTCCAGCCAGCTCAATCCCGAGGCCATGAAACCCTTCCGCTCATTCTGCTGGGCCAACAATGAGGCTGCTGAGCGGACCGGTGGGCAGCGCGATCCAGCCCTCGAGACGAGCGACCGTCCGCTGCTCGTCGTCCGGCTCGGCTGCCCGGCCGATCGCCACCGCACGGGCGTTCATGGCCGCGATCACCGAGTCGAACGCATCGTGGCTGCGTCGACACAGCCCCTCGAAAGCACCCAACTCCAGCCAAGGCGCGACGCCGCACAGCGCGGCCACCAGGTCGGTATGGCGCACATCCTGAGCCCGGCCCTTGTAACCGCGGTACGCCAACCCCCAACGGCACAGGGCCGCCGCCGGGTACACCTCCACGATCCTGCCGCCGCCGCAACGGTCCACGTCGTGCCCGGCAGCAGCGAGCATCGCCAGCAATCCGGCGCCGCGGAAGGCGGCATGAGCGATACGGTCCGCGGCCACGCTTAGCGGGATGATGCCCGTCTCCTCGCGGACCACCTCGTCCGTCAGCCGGTAAGCCAGGCGACGTCGCCACTGGGCGGCGTCACCACCGGCAACGGTGACGTGGCCGATGCGGTGGTCCTGCACGAGCGCGACAAAAGGCTCCGGCCAACCGAGCGGGCAGTCCAGTCCGACCTTGTCGGCGCGCTCGCTCGCCTCGACGATGCGGGCATCGCTGACGTCGAGGACCAGGTCCCGCACTATGGCGCGGTCCGGCAGCCATTCGACCGCGGCCATCGCTGTGCGCTTGTCCGCCGCTGCGAGGTCGACGCCGAGGGTCAGCACCGCACCACTCTAGGTGCCGATAGCGCAGCAGGACATGGCTCGACCGACGGTCGTCAGCCGACGTTTGGCTGTGTTCGAGATCCGATGTGCTGAGTCAGAGCCGGGCGTGGCTGCCGCGTCGAGGGGAACCGTCATCGGCTCCGTCCATGTTGGTCGTGCCGCATCGTCTTCGGACACATGGATCGATGGATGTTGACTAGGCTCTTGGACGATCGGGGGAGGATCACATGTCATCGCGTACGGGGACGAGTGCGTTTCTTGCGGTGGTGTTGTCGGTTGTGCTGGCCGGTTGCGGCACAGATAGCGGAACACAACCGCCAGCCGGACCGAGCCCATCGCCAGCGACCGCAGCGCCGGCGGCCAGCGAGGCGGCCTCGGTTGAGCCCGAGGCCGCGCCGGTCAATCCCGTCGAGGTGCTTGCCCGCAATACCCGGCGTGCCTATGCGGCGTGTGGCGGCTGCGGAGGAGTGCTCGCCCTTTCCGGTGTCGACCTACAGGCGGCGATCGACTCCTTGGTTGCCGAGCACTCCAAGCAGGCCGGCCCGCCGCTGACGCGAAAGAACGCGGAGCTTGCCCTCTACGGGCCGTCCGGGACGACGCCGAAGGTGGCGGGGGACAACGTCCAGGGATACGACGTGTTGTTCTATGACGCGTCGGGCAAGCTGATGCTGGGACGCCAGGTCAAGACGTTCGCCGGCAAACCCAACCAGTTTCCGAACCGACTCCGTGCCGCAGCGCCGACCATGAAATATGACGGAGAGCTGCTGGTCCAGGTAGCGCCCGGTGTCGATGCGGCGGCCGTGGAGGGCATGATGAAGGGCTTCTGGGGCAACCGCTCCGATGCGCGGCTGGCGGCCTATCAGAACATGTGGGTGGCGTTCCGGTCTCCGGACGGAAGGCCGCTCGGTTTGTGGATGCCGGGCGCGCGTGGCATGGGCGTGCCAGGCTGAACGGGGGGACGACCTGTGGGGATAGACGCCACCTTGTTCTGCCTGTGTCGACGGGTCCAGCTTGTTCTCGGCAAGCCCGTACGTAACTCGTGGGACGACATCATCTACTTCGCCTACGCGCATCCGAGTGCGCCCAACCATAGTCAGTCGCGGGAGATGTCGGGGGCGTTGTGGAAGATCTTCGCTGAGCACGTCGGCCACCAGTTGCAGGTGATCTACGACTCTCAGCTGGAGTACGACGAGATGTGGGAGCCGCCCGGGCCGCCGGCCATGATCGGCGGTGACGAGCCGGATGATATCGAGTTCAGCGACTATCTGGCTGGCTGGCCAGAGGACTCTTTCGCCGACTACTCGAGTAATGGGTGGGATGTGTCGAAGACCGGTCACCTGGCCTGTTTCCGCTGTCGGGAACGGCTTTGCCTGGGGCAGGCGGTACGCGACGCCGGCGGTCGGGTGCTGTTCTTCCACCATGGTGGTCCGGAGGCACCGGCCAACTCCCAGCAGCCGGTACTCAACCGGGCGGCCTGGCGGTTTCTGGCCCGCCACGCCACGCACGAGATGCCGATCCTGGTCGGCCCACCGTACGACCGGGACATCGACGGTTACGTCGAGATCGGCGGGCAGCGGCCTGACGATGTCCCGTTTGACGACTACCTGGCCAACTGGCCCGGGTAGGCCAGGGCATTCACCCCGGCACGTCGCTCCGCACCAACGGACGACGTCACGCCGACGGCCCACCCGAGGCGCGTCACGGTGGTGCTCGCTGGGTGCTCGGCCGCCATGGACCGGCTCGCTCAGAGTGGACTCGGGGATACATCGGTCTGGCACAAACGGGCAAAGCCAGGCAGCGCGTGGACCGGTGAGACCTGAAAGAACGGGAGCGCACTGATCAACGCCGCCTCTTAATCCGCGGGTTCGGGGTTCGAGTCCCTGGCGGCGCACCAAGCAGCAAGGCCCTGACCTGGTAGAACTCTGCCGGTCGGGGCCTTTTTCGTGTTTGTCGTGATGGATGGTCGCTCGCGGGGTGCTCGGGGGCCGTTGGACCGGGTGGGCGGTGCGGGGACCGGCTGTTTCCGGTGGGACGCGGCCGTGCACCCGTCGGCGCCGATCATGGAGTTGTGGTCGCTGTAGAACGTCTCATGGTGGACATAAAGGTGACCACAACTCCATGATCGACGCGGATTGGGGCGCGCGGGTGGGGAAGCGGGAGGTGGGGGACGTCCAGCGGAGATTGGTCAGTGCAGGGCTGGGATGGTGGCGAGCAGCCCACCTGCGGCGCACTAACGAGTAAGGCATGGAACCTTCCCTGCCTGTCGGGGCCTTCTTCGCGTACGGCGGTGGTTGGTGGTGGCTCGGTGGGTGCTCGGGAGCCGTTGGACCGAGTCGGCGTCGGTGGGACCGAGGCAATGCCCATTCCCGCCTGGGTTAGGTCCGGGCCTGGCGTCATGCGATTAGCCGCGGCCAGAGGTGGCCGATCGATCCGCATAGGCGAGTTGGGTCGCCGCCTCGAACGCCGTCGTCCAGGGGAAGGCGCGTTGCCGGCCATTGCCGCTGCCGGGCGGGTGCGGTTCCCAGCGGTTTTCGGGGCCGAGCAGGACGTGTACCCCTTCGTCGCGGAGGCTGGCCACGGCGTGGCGGAAGGGTAGGCGGGCGGCAAAAGCGGCGTTGACGAAGGGGACGATGACCGTCGGTACCTGTCGTCCGATCAGTTCGGCGACTGAGGTCATGGCGTAGTTGTCGGCGAGGCCGATGGCGATCTTGTTGATCGAGTTGTACGTCGCGGGTGCGATGACCAGAGCATCGGCGGTGGGTAGCTGGCGGCGGTCGCCGGGGGAGGCGCGGTAGCTGGATCGCACCTCAGTTCCGGTCAGTTCCTCGATCGCAGGTACGTCGATGAAGTCGATGCCGATGGGCGTGGCGGTGACGGCGGTCGTCCAGGAGCGCTTCTGCGCGGCGTTGATCAGTTGGGTCACGTCGGCGGCGGGACCAGCAGCGCAGACGACGATCTGGAGGTGGCCGCCGGTCATAGCGGGATCCCGGCCCCTCGTGCAAAGTCGACGACGGCGGTGCGGGCCGAGCCCTTGGCAAGGAGCGCCAGGTCGGTGGCGATGCGCTGAACGACTGGGCGGCAGCGGATCTCCTCGGGTGCCACCTCGTACGCGGTGCGGAGCGCGGCCAGGCCGTGCTCGTAGCGCCCCCACTGGGTGTAGGCGCGGGCGACATCGATGTACAGAGCGGCTTTGCGTTCTGCGAGCGTCACCTTGTCCAGCGGTACCGTGCGCGCGATGCCGATGGCTGTGCCGGCGTCGCCGAGGGTCAGGGCGACGTTGACCCGGTGAAGCAGAACGTTGGTGGCACCGAAGCCGGTCCATCGGTCGTTGCCGTCGTAACCGAGTCGGGCGGCAGCACGGTCCGCCTCATCGAGCATCGATTGCGCCGTATCCCGGTTTTCGCTGCGGGCGGCGGCAACCGCACCCCGGAGGACGAGGGCACCGTAGGTGGCTACCGCGTCAGCCGACATGAGGCGAGTGTCCCGGTCGAGCACGCCGGCCGCCTCGCCAGCAACGGTCAACGCCTGTTCGCCGTGACTATTGCTCATCAGGGCGTGGGCCATGATCCGGGCACTCGTGGCGACGGCCACCGGGTCCGCACTGGCCGCAGCGGCTCGGGTGCTCCGTTCGGCTGCGATCAGGGCTGTCCCTCGGTCGCCGACCTTGAGCAGGACGCTGCCGACGACGTGGTACAGATCCGCAGCCAGGACTTCGGTCTTCGTTCTCTGTTCGCCCTGAGCGTTTGCCCTGGCCGGTTCGAGTGCGGGCAGCAGCGTTACGAGTTGGTGGAGAACACGTTCGTACCGGCAGGCTTGGTAATCGATCTTCGCGACGGCTACGGCTCGGGAGAACTGTTGAGCGCACAGCGTCACCCCGTCCGGATGGCGTGGCGAGACGAGCGCGTCGAGTAGTGGCGCCACGCCGGGCGCAGCGGCGACGCCGATCGTCGCCCCACGTATGAGATCCCTTCGTCGCACGTGACCATCCGAGCCCGAGTCGCCTTGTCCGCCATCGCCAGTATCCGTAACCAGGTGGGCATCCGGCAGCGTGGTGTCCACGATTGCACCGCTGGTGCCCGTCGCCAGCAGTGCCCCGAAGCGTTCCCGTGCCTCGGGGGTGGCTCGGGTCAGCACGGTGTCCAGCGCAGCCTGCATGTCGGCGCGCAGGAGAATTCTGTCGCCCTGGCTGCTCCACTTGGCCACGGTTCGTCGGGCCGCGCCCAGGTGTTCGGCGAAGGCGGTCACGCTCATTCGCAGCGCGTTGCGCAGCGCGTTCGCTTCCCGGCCGGTCCAGGTCGTCACCGGAGCCATCGCATGTCCTTCCGAAACGGACAGTCCTCGGCTCGGTGATCGTACCGGCACAAGGGGTGACGGCAGGTGCACCGCCAGTGCACCGGTCGGACATTACGTCCAACTGCCCCTGGGGCCAGGCTGAGTGTGCCGGTACGCCGCTTCCCCAAGCGCTCCGGCAGGTCAGCGGCGAACTCACCTCAGACAGAGCCAGATGGACGTGCCTCACGGCGGTAGGTCGGAATGCGGCCCGATGCACCGGCAAGTGCTCGCGCCGGGTACTCCGTCGACCGTACGGGTGACTCCTCGTTCGCGTACCGCCATCGGGGCTGCGTGGGCGGGCGACCGACGGTCTGTTCCCCGCCGTTGGCCAATGGTGGTGGGGGGGGGGGGGGGGGGGCCACCCCCCCCCCCACCACCCCCCCCCCCGGGGGGGGGGCCGCGGGGGGGGTGTTAGTGTCGCGCCCCCCCCAC